>SUWE01000004.1 GCA_015061615.1 Lentisphaerota bacterium | reverse complement strand
GTACTTTTTACTTGAAATCTGCCATTGCTCAAACATCAGTTTTGAGCAATGGATTTTTTTGCCTGCCAATCCTTCCAAGTGAATTTATTTTACGCTGAAAAGAGACCGCCGCAAAACATCAGGTTTTACGCTCAGCTCCTGAATGTTCTGCGTTACTTCATATACTTTCTCAGTATACGGCGCACCTCTGAACTTTTGGCGACGTCGATCGCTTTTTTACCGCTTCTGTTCTTCCAGTCGGGATCAGCACCTTTTTCCAGCAGAAGTTTGATAACTTCAGGTGACTGACCATGCTCCACGGCGAGGAACAGCAAGGGATAACTTTCTCCCTTTGACAGCACATAATAACGTGTGTTTATCATACGCGAAGTGATTGTGTTCCGGAGTTTCTCAGCTTTGAGCGGATAACCGTATCTGAAAGCATCATCCAGGAAAGCTTGGGAGTGTATCAAATCTTCGGGCATGACTTTCATGATTGCTTTGGCAATCTTTTCAGGACCGTTTTTTCTGTTGGTGTTTACCCAAGTCATACTTTGGAAAATACATCGAAACTCCCCGCTTTGCATATTTTTTTCATTTTCGACTATGAGTGCTGCCAATTCCGGAATCATCTCTGACCCCGTCCTGTCATATAAAAGTGTCAGACATCTGAATGTTGTATAGAGAACTCCGTAACGGTTGTTCGATTTCGGAAGCGCGGCACCGGCAGTTACAAGATCTTTGACGACCCGGATTTTATTTTCAATATCATTTTTCAACCTTGAAGAGTCACGAAACAGTGCTTCAATGGCAAGTGAAAGCGGAACGGTTTGGATTCTGCTTTGACGATTCGGGTCAGCTCCATATTTCAGCGCGATTTTTATTGCTCTGTCATCCAGTCTGTAGACAGCCATAATGAGAAGGGTATCCTTGGCATTTACCCGGATATCGGGGTTGAAACCCTCTTTAAGCATAGTTTCACATTCGCTGTAATTTCGCGAAAGCCAGTTCCGGAAAAATTTCTCAAGAACAGCATAATCCGCCGCGACCCTGCCGTCTTTGTTTCTGATCGAAGGATCGGCGCCTGCGGCAAGCAGCAGTTCCCGTATATCTTCCCCGTCTGTAATGCGGTAAGATTTGAAAAGTGCGGTTTCCCCGTTGCTGTCACGTTCATTCGGGTCCAATCCGGTTGCCAGAAGAAACATTACCAGAGTTCTGTTTTTTTCCAGAACTGCCGTTGAAAGATGGTCGGCATGAGGTTTGGCACCCGTCATAAACATCAATCTGATATACTCTTCCCGTCTGGAACGATTGTAATTGAAAACATGATCAAAATCCTCCTGCAAACGCTTCGGGGGCAGGATACCATAGCTGGATATCATCGGCAGAATATTAGAAATATGGCGGCGGCAGTTATTGAGTGTTGAAGGATCAGCACCGCGTTCACACAGAATTTTGATTATCTTATCAGCTTCCCGGATCCTGCCGGAGGTTATTGAAAAAAGCAGATTGCCATTGAATTCGTTGTAGGTGCCGTCAACGACTTCGATATTAGGATCGACCGCAGGATTTTCCAGCATTCTCTGAAGTTTACGGCTGAACTCGATATCCGTTTGATTATATCCCCAGTCTGTTCTCTTCTTCGTATGTTCAAGAAATGCCTGCTGAACTTTTTCATTTGCTCTTTTATCGTAGCGGGCATTGCGTGCAGAGCGTATTTTATTGCAAAGCCGGGAGAGATGGGTCAGGTGTCCATCCCATTGACGTTCAAGATTCTGACGGCATTGAAGCAATTCCCGGTAAAGTCCGCGCTGACGGGAGTTTAACTTTACAAGTTTTTCATGCTGATTATTTATCAGTTTTCTGGTTTCACTGCGGAACTCGTGGTAACGGATGCGGGATTTTTCCACCTGCTCATCAATGGTTTCATCTTTTGTGTACGGATTCGGGGTTTTGCACAAATTCAGTTCCGGAATTTCTCTTGTCCATGACAGCGGAGCGGTTGCATTTTTGTCTGAATTTGCAGCCGGAACTTTGTTTTCAGAAGCGGCAGTTTTCTGTACCGCCGGAACCGGCGGCGAAGGAATGACTGGTTTCGGCGCAGGAGTTTTTTCCGCCGTTGCCGCCTGTACTGCCGGTTTTACCGGAGAGCTGATGACCGGTTTACTGTTGTCCGCTTCTTCCTTTTTCTGCGGTGTCGGCAGAACTACCCTGCGCGGAGTTTTGCTGGGAACTGCCGGCGCGGGAAACGCTTTTCTCTGCGGTTCGTTTTTCTTCTGCGACGGACCGTTTTTATAATAGTCATTGATATAGCGGAAGTTGACCGCGATCACCAGCAGCAAAAGCAGCGCAAACCCGTATTTCAACAGTTTGTCAAAGGTCATGCCGGAGGATTTTTTCTTCTTTTTCTCTGACGGCGGGTGGAGCATTTTCGGCTTTTTGATGATTTCCGGCGCTTCACCGGAAAGCGGGAGCATTGCCATAAGCTCCTCCGGTTCCGAAGGACGCTCATCCGGATCTTTTTTCATCATCATTTCCACCAGAGCAATGAAGTGTCTGGAAAGATCCGGGCGCAGAGTGTTCAGCGGTTCCGGCGATGACTGGATCACCTTCAGGATGATTTCCACCGGGCTTGTTCCGTCAAAGGGGAGTTTGCCGCTTGCCGCATGGTAAAGAGTTGCGCCCAGACTGTAAATATCACTGCGCGTATCGACATCGTGCGAAGAACGGCACTGTTCCGGCGAAGCGTAGCTTGGTGTACCGATGGCGGTCTGCTCCATGGTCAGAGTCATTTCTCCCATCTGACGGTTGCTTTCCGCTTTGGCGATACCCAGATCCATCAGCTTGAATATGCCGTTATTGTCGAGCATGATATTTGAAGGTTTGATATCCCGGTGTACCACCCCGGCATCACTGAGGCACTTCAGCGCCCCCGCCATTGAGTGGAGCAGTATCTTCAGATATTCCTCTGAAAGCTGGTGTTCATTCATTATTTCCGTCAGAGTCTGACCGTCGACATACTCCATTGCGATGAAGAAGTAACCGGTTTTGGCATCGCTGCCGGCTTCGTACATTTTGATGATATTGGGGTGATTGATACGGTGGGCAAGTCTTGCTTCACGCAAAAAGCGTTTGACATAGACCGGATCTTTTGCCGCTGTACTGTCGAGCATGATCTTGAGCGCACACTGCTGTTTCAAAAGCAGGTGTTCGGCAAGATAGACTTCCGCCATGCCCCCTTTGCCCAGCAGGCGGATAATGCGGTATTTGTCGAAAATTTCTCCGCCGAGCATCATCTGACGTCTGCTGCCGGTTTCAGCTGCCGGAGTTTCTTCAGAATCGGCTGTGTGGTAATTACTGTCAAGCGGTGCGTTGCATTTGGGACAGCCGAGGGTGGTATCGTGGATAACACTCAGCGGTGCTTTCAGTTTCGTCCGGCACTTGGAACAGAAAAGCACTGCCATAAAGTTCCAGTTTTCCTTGCTCAAACCGCATTGGGGACAGCTGATCTTTTCCGGAAATTCATCTGATTCATTTTCAAAACGGAAACGTGAACTGCACCCCGGACACTCCAGTATCGCAGAAATCATATCTGTTCATCTCCTGTAAATTCAAGCACGGCGGCGGCTTCGTCGCCGGAAAGTTCCTGTACATTGCGCAAACGCCGTTCAAGTGCGCGGGAACGGGTTCCGATAAGTTCCATGTGATTGACTACCGACTCCAGACTGCGCCGGGTCTTATCCATCTGGTCGCCGAATTTGCCGAACTCAGTCTTTACCGCTCCGAGTATCTGCCAGACTTCGTTGGAGCGTTTTTCAATGGCAAGGGTTTTGAAACCCATTTGCAGTGAGTTGAGAAACGCGACAAGATTCGACGGTCCCACGACCGAAATCTGAAATTCATTCTGCAACTGTTCAAAAAGTCCCGGCATCCGGAGTATTTCCGCATAGATACCTTCGCTGGGAACAAACATCAGCGCAAAGGCGGTGGTTTGCGGCGGATAAATGTATTTGCTGCGGATATCCGAAGCGCTCTTTTTTACGGTTCGGGCAAACTGCTCCTGCGCCCGCTTGACTTCGGGGGAAAGACGGGGGAACTGTTCGTAAGTTTCCAGAAGCCGCTGATAATCTTCCACCGGAAATTTGCTGTCCACCGGCAGCCACAGCGGAGTATTCTCATCTTTGCCCGGCAGTTTCACGGCAAATTCAACGATATCCTTGCTCCCCGGTACTGTCGCAACATTGGCGGCGTACTGATCGGCAACAAGGTACTGCTCCAGAATATTTGACAGCTGTATCTCACCGATATTGCCCCGGGTCTTGACGTTGGTCAAAACTTTTTTCAGGTCGCCGACTCCGGTGGCAAGGGTCTGCATTTCACCCAGCCCCTTGTGGACTTCTTCCAGCCGCTGACTGATGAGCTTGAAAGATTCGTTGAAGTGTTTTTCCATGGATGACTGCAATTTTTCATCCACCGTCTTTTTCATCTCATCAAGTTTTGCGCTGTTTTCATCCCGGATGCTTTTGAGTTTTTCATCCAGAAGCTGCCGGCTGCTGTTGAGCTGAGCTGCGGTCGTTTCCTCAAAAAGGCGGATTTTTTCCTCAAGAGTTCTGATAAGTTCACCGGTTTTTTTATCGGTGCGGTCACCGTAACTCTGCAATGCTCCGGTGAGTTTTTCAGCGCTGTTCTCATCCGCCTGCCGGACGGCGTCGCGGAACTCCTGCAAAAATTTCATAAATTCCGCAAATGAACTTTTCATCATCTCCTGCTGCAAAGAACTGCTCTGCTGCTGTTCCAGACGGTTGCGGGAAAAACTTTCCTCAATATCTCTGCGGGCGGAAGATAATCCGCGCTCGCAGAGTTCCGCCGCGCCGTTTTCACTTTTGCGCAACAGCAGTATCAGCAGCAGTATCACTATCACTGCCAGCAGGGAAATGATGAGCCACACCATAGTATTTCACCTCAGATCAACAGCGAAGGAGGTTCAAAATCCGCCACTTCCTGACTGACTTCAGAAAGTGTTCTGCCGGTGTATATCTGGCGGGGGCGGACGATTTTGGTGTTGTCACCGATCATTTCGCGCCAGTGCGCCACCCATCCGGGCAGACGGGCAAGGGCGAACATCACTGTGAACATGTTTTCCGGAATGCCCATTGCACGGTAGAGTATCCCGGTGTAGAAGTCGACGTTGGGATAAAGTCCGCGCTCCTTGAAGTAACTGTCTTCGCGGGCGATCTCCTCAATGCGGTGCGCCGTATCAAGCAGCGGGTCGTTGATTCCGGTCTTTGCAAGGTAGTTTTCGCACTCTTTGCGCACGATCTCCGCACGGGGGTCATAGGTTTTGTAGACGCGGTGTCCGAATCCCATCAGGCGGAAGGGATCGTTTTTGTCCTTCGCCTTGCGGATGAATTTATCAATATCACCGTCGGCATTGATAAGGCGCAGCTGTTCGATGACCGCCTGATTCGCTCCGCCGTGGAGCGGACCGGAGAGCGCGGAAACTCCCGCGGCGATAGTGGAATACAAGTTCACCTGCGCACTGCCGATGGCACGGACTGCGGTCGTGGAGCAGTTCTGCTCATGGTCGGCGTGGATGATGAAAAGCACGTTGAGCAGACGTACCGCTTCCGGACTGATATGGTAGGGTTTCACCGGAGAATCGAACATCATGTTGAGAAAGTTCGCGCAGTAAGACAGATCGTGACGCGGATAGACGATCGGTTCACCGATGGATTTTTTGTAGGCAAACGCCGCGATCGTGCGGACGATGGAGATCACACGCGCACAGGAACGCTCAATGTTGCGCGCCGTGGTGGTAACATCCACCGGGGGATAGAACGCCGCCATCGCATTGACCATCGTTGAAAGAATGTGCATCGGGTGCGCACCTTTGGGGAAGTGGTCGAAAAAGTGGCGCATATCCTCATGCAGAAGCGAGTTGTAGTTGAGCAGATTGGAAAAATCCACCCGTTCTTCTTCCGTCGGCAGTGTGCCGTGTACCAGAAGATAGGCAACATCCACAAACGAAACCTTTGCCGCAAGTTCGGTAATGGGGATGCCCCGGTAACGCAGGATGCCTTTTTCACCGTCAATGTAGGTTATCTGACTGCAGCAGTTTGCCGTGTTGGCAAAACCGGGGTCGAAGGTTATCAGACCGGTCTGTTTGCGCAATGCGGAAATATCCAGCGCTTTTTCGTTTTCGGTTCCGCTGATGATCGGCAGAACCATCTCTTTGTCTTCAAAGCGGAGAACCGCTTCGGAACTTTTGTTTACCTTTGTCATACTTCCAAATCTCTTATGTTATGCCCGGAGAAATCCCGCAGTTGTTTCCAGAAACTGTGCGGCAAGTTCCGGCCAGACACAGATATCTTTGAGTCCGAGTCCCAGTCCTTTGCCGTGCGGTGCATGGGGGAAAACGTGCAGTTCGCACTTTTTACCGCTCTGCCACATGCTGTTGGCAAATTCGATGGAGTTGCGCACCTGAGCCGCTCCGTCATCGGCAGTGTGCCACAGAAATGCCGGAGGAGTGCTATCATTCACCGCAAGGTGCATATCGGCAACGTCACTTTGCTGACCTGCTTCAACTGAACCGCACAGATTCTGACCGCTGCCGGCATGACCAAACTCATCGCAGAATGATATCACCGGATAGCAGAGTATCATCGCATCGGCTTTGCCGCAGAAATCGTCAGCCGCATCGCCTTCGGCTTTTTCGTATTTTTCAGAGAATATCGCTCCGGATGCCGCCAGATGCCCCCCGGCGGAAAATCCCAGAACGGCAAGTTTGCCGAGTTTCCACTCCTGAGCATGGGAGCGGATGATTTTCACCGCCCGCACCAGATCGAGCTGCGGAGCAGGATAGGTGTAGGGGGCGACCCGGTATTGCAGCACAAAGGCGTGATAACCCAGCGCGTTGAATTTTTCCGCCACGGGGTTGCCCTCATGTTTTGCGCGGTGGTGGTAGCCTCCGCCGGGGAGTACCAGCACGCCGCCGAGGGCATCGCTTGCTCCGTCGAGCAGAAAAGTATCGATATACGGCTGAAAATCATCTGCGGGATTGCCCGAAGGTGACTTTTCAAGCTGACTGCGAAGTTCAATTCTCATAAAAAATCTCCGAAAGTTTAGATATACTCGCAAAGTTTAGACATACGCGCATTTAATATAGCACGCGCACACGAATATTTCCACCGTTTAAGAATAAATCTTATATAAAAGTGCATTGATACAGACTTTTGACGGGTAAACTCTTGCAATTCTCTGTTCGCGGAGTTATATTATACAATCGGAGTGTATCATAACAGTGAGACAATCACAGGAAATAGCGTAAAATGAAAACTTTTGAAGAACTTTTTTCAGAATTGAAGGCGAAAGCCGCCGCCGCCGATCCCGAATCCGGCACCGTTAAAGAGCTTGCCAAAGGAACCCACTTCATCGGCAAAAAGATCGTTGAAGAAGCCGGTGAAGTCTGGATGGCGGCTGAGTATGAAGGCGGCGACCGTTGCGCCGAAGAGATCAGTCAGCTTATCTACCACCTTCAGGTGATGATGATCGACCGTAAACTGGAACTTGAGGATATTTACAAGTACTTATGAACGATTTCAGCGGCAATTTGAAGTTGGCTCTGCCCAACAAAGGCGCACTCAGCGAGGGTGCGGTTAATCTTCTTTCCAAAGCCGGATACCGCTGCAAACGCAGCGGCAGGGAACTGGTCATTCAGGATGCGGAAAACAAAATAGATTTTGTCTTTCTCCGCCCCCGCGATATCGCCCTTTATGTCGGCAGCGGCATCATTGATATCGGTATCACCGGAATCGACCTTGCCCTTGACAGCGGCGCGGAAGTCGAGACCATTTTTGAACTTGGTTTCGGCAGATCACGTTTCTGTTTTGCGGCTCCAAAAGAGCAGAAACTTACCGTTGAACAGTTCAACGGCAAACGTATTGCCACAAGCTATCCCAGTCTGCTCAAGGCGGAACTTGCCAAACGCAATCTGGATTGCAAAGTGGTGAAACTTGACGGCGCGGTGGAAATTTCCATCGCACTCGGTGTCGCCGATGCCATCGCCGATGTCGTCGAATCCGGAGCGACCATGAAAGAAGCCGGTCTGGAGATCGTCGGCGAACCGATGCTCCACAGTCAGGCAGTCGTCATCGGCCGCTGCAAATGCGATGCCGAACGCCCCGAAGTCGCCCGTCTCATCGCCCGTCTGCGCGGCGTTATCCGCGCCGCCGAATATGTTATGGTCGAGTATGATATCGAGCGCAGTAAAGTCGAAGAAGCGTGCCGTATCACCCCCGGTATCGAAGCGCCCACCATTGCTCCGCTTGCCAATCCGGACTGGGTCGCGGTCAAATCCATGGTCAAACGCAAAGAGTGCAACGCGGTCATGGATGAACTTTACCGTATCGGCGGCAGAGGCATTATCGTAATGGAAATCAGCGCCTGCCGTCTGTAAGCAGGTGCTTTTCAAGCAGAAAAGGGATTTTTTATGAGTGAGAAACGCAGCACACTGGATATCGCAAAAGAGGTGTTCGATATCGAAATAGAAGGTGTTGTCACGCTGCGTGACAAACTTGATGCCGGTTTTGAAGAACTGGTCGACCGTTGCGCCGCCGCCATTGATGCCGGCGGCAAGATCGTGCTTACCGGTGTCGGCAAATCCGGATATATCGGCAAGAAGATCGCCGCCACACTTTCCAGTGTCGGTAATCCTGCCGTTTTCATGCACCCGGTCGAAGCGCGTCACGGAGATCTGGGACTGCTTCAGAAAAACGACTTGCTTATCGCATTGAGCTACTCCGGAGAAACGGAGGAACTGCTCGTGGTACTCACCCCTGCCAAACGGCTCGGTGTCGAGCTTGTCGCCATCACCGGAAACAGGGAATCATCCCTTGCCAAAATGAGTGATTTTGTTATGGAAATGGCTGTTCCCAGAGAGGCGTGTCCCTTTAATCTTGCTCCGACGACCACCACCACCGCACTGCTGGTGCTGGGTGATGCTCTGGCAATGGTACTGCTTGATAAACATGGATTTACCGAAAGCGATTACGGCAGACGTCATCCGGGCGGCGCCATCGGCAGAATGGTTACGATGAAGGCATCCGATGTGATGCGCAAAGCTGCTGATTCCGCAGTCGTTCCCCCTGACTTCACCGTGCGTGAGACCCTTTATGCAATGAGTCACGCCAGAAGCGGCGCCGCAGTCGTTGCCGATTCTGACGGCAAAGTGCTGGGAATATTCACCGACGGCGATTTCCGCCGCAGTGCCGCTCAGGATGATGCGGTATTGACCCGCAAAATGAGTGAAGTTATGACTCCTTCTCCCATTTCCGTAAATACTGAAACCATGGTCGTTGAGGTCATCAAACTGGTGGAAAACCGCCGCATCGACGATCTGGTGGTGGTCGATGATGAAAACAAAGTCGCCGGGATAATCGACATACAGGATCTTCCCGGTCTGAAAATCATGTGAGGACTTTATGGCAAATCCGGTAAAAAAAGTGTTGACACTGCTGATTGTCATCTGTTTTGCCCTCTTTACGGTTCATGCCGCCGATGATGTCGCTGCCGATGACAATACTGCATCGTCGATCTACAAAAACGGCAGGGAACTTTACGAAGCAGGCAAATACTATGAGGCGGCAGAGGAGTTTGAAAGGTGCATTTTCTATGCGAAAAATCCTGTTATCCGCGCCAACAGTCTTATTGCCAGAATGTCTGCTTACCGGATGTGCAAACTCTACTACCGCGAATTTCAGATGATCGAGGAACTTCTGGAGCGTTATCCGGAGTACGTCCGTTGCAACAACCTTATCGACAGAGAGTTTGAGATCGGTGCGCTTTTCCGTTCCGGAGTGCGTGAACCGTCGTTCTGGACTTTCCGCTGGGTTCCTTTCTGGCTGGATGTCGACCGGACGGAGGAGGTTTACACCGCTGCACTTAAACGCGCGCCTTACTCCAAACATGCTCCGGCGGCGCACATGCAGATGGCGATCTATTATGATTTTGAAGGCAAGACCCGTCAGTCGCTTGCCCATCTGCGGGCTATCCTTGAAAAGCATCCCAAAGCTCCGGAGCGCAAATACGCTCTATTAGCACTTGCCAACGGACTTTACATGCTTTCCGGCAGGGGTGACGGCGACAGCCGCCACGTCAACGAATCGGTGGAACTTTTCAAAAAGTTCTGCAATGATTATCCCAACGATCCGGAAGTCGAATTTGCAAAAAACACCCTTGCCAAAGCGCGCGACGTGCAGGCGGCAAGACTTTTTGAAATCGCGGAGTTTTACCGTAAAAGCGGCCGTCCGGCGGTCGCGGAGCGTTATCTTTCCGAAGTGATGACCAAATATCCGGACAGCAAAACTGCTCCGGATGCGGAAAAGAATCTGCTGAAGGTCTCCGATACCTATCTGCCTGCGATCCCGCCGGCAACGGAAAACCGTCTGCCGGATTTGCGGACTTACGCCATTCCGGAAAATGCGGAACTTCTGCTGATCTCTCCCAAAGATAAAAATTCACCCTATCTGCTGAATATTCCCGATATCAAAGGCGAACAGCTGAAAAAACTTGAAGAAAACACTGGAAAAGGAAAGAAATGATGAAAAAGGTGCTTTTTACACTCGTTCTGCTCACGGCGGTACTCTTTTCCGGCTGCGGTTATCAGTTCGGCTCCATCGCCCACCCTCAGCTGGAATCCATTGCTGTTGCTCCGGTCATCAATGATACGATTTTTTACAACGCTTCCGCGATGCTTCGCGGATTGATCGCTGAACGGGTCACGGTCGACGGTTCGCTCAAGCTGAAAGATGCCCGCAGTGCCGACTGCATCATCTATGCCAGAATAACTGATGTCAACTATCAGGCGACCGATTCCGAAAAACTCCCCGACGGCAAAGATGCTTTCATGCCCGGCGAGTGGAGATGTGAGGTGAAAGTCGAATATTCCGTCGTCCTGCCCGGCAGAGCCAAGCCGCTGGTCTCAAAGAAGGTCGCCAACGGTTCGGCAATGTTCACCAACGGCAATGATTTGGAAACTTCCCGGCAAAGCGGTATGCGTATGGCGCTGTTTTCTGCGGCAAAGAATGTTGTTTCCGGCATTGTTGAAGGCTGGTAAGTACTTGAAAAGAAAGAACCCCGGTTATGCGGTTGACTCTGATCAGAAAAGGGGGGGTGCCACTCTCCTTTGCAATTTTGATAATCATAGGCACATTTCTGCTGATGCTTCCGGGGGTATGCACAAGCGGACTGACGCTTACTGATGCGTTTTTCACTTCGTGCAGTGCGGTGTGTCTCAACGGACTGATGGTGATCGGAACGGCGGATTTCACTTTCGCCGGACAATTCATAATACTGGTGCTTATCCAGTTGGGGTGTTTCGGGATACTTTCACTGACTGCGATCGTTCTTCTGCTGAGCGGCAAGGAGTTATCCGTCAACAACACGTTGATAATGTACAATCTCAACGACCGTTTTTCCCTCGGCGGTACGGAGTCGCTCATGCGGACGATCGCCACTTACACTTTTATCTGCGAAGCGGCGGGCGCAATTCTGATGTTTCCGGGATTTCTCATCGGCGGATTCGGATTTTTCCAATCGCTGTGGCTGGCACTCTTCTATTCTGTCGGCAGTTTCTGCAATGCCGGTATCGGACCTCTGCCGGGGGATATCGCCCAGGCAGGCAGATATGTGCAGGTCATTTCTCTTGCGTTGATTTTTCTCGGCGGTCTGGGGGTGTACGTTATTTACGACCTGCTGCAAATGCTTAAAAACCGCCATCATCACATGCGGCTCCACTCAAGGATCGTACTGAAGTGCTGTGCCGTATTGATCGTCTGCGGAACTTCGTCGCTCTACCTTATCAGTATGGCGCCAAGCGGCAGTGATCTGGAGCTTTTTGATGCGTTTTATCTTTCGATAACCAGCCGTACTGCGGGATACTCCACGGTTGACCTGTCACTGCTTTCACCGGCGTGTCTGACGTTGATAATCGTGATGATGCTTATAGGCGGCTCTCCCGGTTCAACTGCCGGAGGTTTGAAAACCACCACGCTGGCGGTTATCTTTGCCGCGCTTGCCTGCTCATTCAAAGGGGACAGTGCGGTGATAATTTCCGGCAGAACTATCGACTTGCGGACGGTTCTGCGGGCTTTCACCATCACGGTCATGTTCATCTTGATGGCGGTTTTCGGCGGATTGCTGCTCAGTGCATTTTCGCCGCAGTTATCCGACCGTCAATGTTTTTTTGAAGTCGCTTCCGCGCTCAGCGGTACCGGATTGGATGCCGGTGGAGTCACTCCGCGCCTCACTGAAGGGTGCAAACTGCTGATCGCATTTTTCATGTTTGCCGGCCGTGTCGGACCGCTGGCGATATTCATGTTTTTCGTCCGCAGGGAAAAGGCAAATGTTCTGCATTACCCTGAAGAACGGGTCATTGTCGGATAAAACCTTACGATAAGGAAATATATATTATGGCAAAAAACAGTTATGCAGTCTTCGGGATGGGGGCATTCGGAACAAAACTTGCCGTTTCCCTCGCTCAAAGCGGCAGTACCGTGCTTATCTGTGACCGGAATGCTGCACGCATTGATGAATTGAAAGACAAGGTTTCCGATGCGGTCATTGCCGACTCGACTAATGAGGAGGTCATCCGCGAGCTGAATGTTGACAAATTTGATGCGGTCATTCTCGGCATGAGCAATTACTTTGAAAGTCAGGTGCTTACTCTGACACTGCTCAAACAGTGCGGCGCCAAAAAGGTCATCATCAAATCCAAAAGTGCCATTCAGGAAAAGATACTGTACCGGCTGGGCGCGGATGAGGTCATCCAGCCGGAACTTGACGTCGCTTCGCGTCTGGCAAGAAAACTTTCCATGGCGAACATTACCGACATTTTTGAGTTCAAAGGTTCCGCCATTGCCGATGTGGTCGTGCCGCCGGCAATCGAAAATATCCCGCTTAAAGAGCTTGATCTGCGGGGCAGATACAATATCACGATATTGCTCAAATACACTCCGGACGGCTTGAATGTCTGTTCCATAGGACCGGATACGATGCTCAAAGCCGGAGATCAGCTGACCGTTTTCGGCGATCAGAAATCAATAATAGAACTTTTTCAGAGGTGAATCATGAGTGACTGTATTTTCTGCAAAATCATTGCGGGTGAGATCCCGGGTGCCAAGATCTATGAAGATGATATGATCTACGCATTTCTGGATATTTCCCCCATCAATTTCGGCCATACGCTGGTTATTCCCAAGGAGCATCACCAGTCAGCCGCCACGATCCCTGAGGCGGTCGCCGGAAGAATGTTCCATGTGGCAAGCCGCATCGGTATCCTGCTTAAAAGACTGGATGAATTTGATGCGTACAATCTGCATCTTGCCGACGGCACCGCTGCCGGTCAGGTGGTGATGCACGCCCATTTGCATGTCATTCCGCGCGGGGCGGAAGACGGATTCCGCTGGAATTGGCGCCAGCTGAAATACCCCGAAGGAAAGATGGCGGAGATCGCCGCGGAAATTTCTGCAAAACTCAGCAGTAAATTGGACTCCTGAAGTTGCAGTTATAGAGAAAACGGGTTATATTATAAGAGGGAGTCGTCCCCCGGAAGAAAACTGTTTTGATTTGGAAAGAAAAAGAAAATGTATCCGCGCTGGGAAGAAATAAGAAATGCCGGTCTTGCTGTGTTGCAGCCGGATGAAAAAACGTTACGTCACGGTTTGGAGCTTCACGCGTCAAGTTATGTGTTCGATGCTTACGGATTTTCTCCGACCGGCGGCGGAAAAGCTCCGCATCTGGGGGAACTTGTCAAAGCCGGAGCTTCGCGTTTTGAATTTTTCCGCGCCTATGAAGCGTTCCGCATGAGTGAAAGTTTCGACGATCCCGCCATGCGTCAGCTGCTCAAAGAGGCGTGGGAGTTTTCCGGGGTGGACTGCAACTTTCAGAACAGCGGCATGGAAGGCAACGATGCCGTTGAAATGCTCCTGCGTCTGAGCTGTTACACCGAGTGTTCCGACCGTCTGACCGGGGTCTATGAGCGTGCCGTTTATCCGCACCAGTTACCGGGGATCAAAGAGCGCGGACACCGTGCCATGTACATGACCACCAACGGTGTGCCTCTGCCGGACAGGATAGTTTCCGTTCCTGAAGCGCTCCAGCTTATCGGAATGTTTTTCCGGCTTGGCGTGCGTATGATGCACCTTACTTACAACCGCCGCAATCTTATCGGTGACGGCTGTGCCGAAGCCGCCGATGCCGGTCTGAGCGACTTCGGTAAAGAGGTGATTTGGGAAATGAACCGTGTCGGAGTCATTCCCGATGCCGCTCACAGCGGTCAGAAAACAACTTACGATGCCGCGAAGATCTCCCGCAAACCGCTCGTGGTCAGTCACAGTGCCGCCGGTGCTTTATCCACCCACTACCGGGCAAAAAGTGATGAGGTTATCGAAGCGGTGAAAAACTCCGGCGGTTTTGTCGGTGTCTGCGGTCACCCGCCGTTTTTGCAGCGCAGTATGGATTTGAATGCAATGCTCGACCATATTGAGTATATCGCCCGCAAATTCGGTGTCGATCATGTCGCCATCGGTACGGATAACGGATTCGGACTTGCCCCGGTGGATATCGGCTGCGATTTCCCCGCTTACCGTCCGATACTTGAGCAGTTCTGGACCCCGCCGGGTGCCGGGTATGAACTTATGACCGAAGCACAGTATGATTCGGTCAACTGGATGAATTGGCCGCTTTACACCGTCGGACTCGTGCAGCGGGGATTTTCTGATGAAGAGATCCGCAAAATCATCGGCGGCAACGTATTGCGCGTAATAACTGAAACTTTGGAAAAATAATTTTATGGCAGAATTGAAAAATATCCGCAACTTTTGCATCATCGCCCATATCGACCACGGCAAATCCACCCTTGCCGACCGTATGCTTGAAATCACCGGCACGGTGGAAAAACGTGACCTTCAGGAACAGCTGCTCGACGGTATGGATCTGGAACGTGAACGCGGTATCACCATCAAATCCCATCCGGTGCGTATGATGTACGCTCCTGACGGCGATACCGTTTATGAACTCAATCTCATCGACACTCCGGGACACGTCGACTTCACTTACGAAGTCAGCCGCAGTCTGAGTGCCTGCGAAGGTGCAATACTGCTTATCGACGCCACGCAGGGGGTTCAGGCGCAGACGGTCGCCAATGTCAACCTTGCGTTCCGTCAGAATCTGCGGGTCATTCCGGTCATAAACAAGATCGACCTGCCGGCGGCGAATCTGCCGCTGTGTTATGAGCAGATGGAAGAGATCCTGGCACTTCCCCGTGAGGAGGCGCTTATGGTTTCCGGCAAAACCGGTGAAGGTGTTGCCGAACTGCTCCGCGCGGTCATTGAGCGTATCCCGCCGCCGACAGTGAGTGATGAAGCGGGCAGTGCGGCACTGATATTCGACTCCCGTTACGATACATTCCGCGGAGTGGTGAATTTTGTGCGCGTGCAGCGGGGAGTATTCAAACGCGGAACCCGTATCAAACTCTTTTCCAACGGTATTGAAAGTGAACTTAAAGAGGTCGGTCACTTCAGTCCGGATATGCGTCCGGACCCGGAACTCGGACCGGGCAGTGTCGGTTACTTCATCCCCAACTTGAAATCCCCTGCCGATACCCAGATCGGCGATACCATCACCGACGTGCAGAATCCGAGCCGGGAGCCGCTGCCCGGTTTCCGCGAAGTGCGTCCGATGGTCTTCAGCGGGATCTATCCCATCGACACGGCGGATTATGATCAGCTCAAAGCGAGTATGGCGAAACTTCAGCTCAACGATGCGGCATTCTTCTATCAGGCGGAAAGTTCCGCCGCACTGGGATTCGGTTTCCGCTGCGGATTTCTCGGTCTGCTCCACATGGAAGTTATCCAGGAGCGGTTGAGACGTGAATACAACATGGATATCCTTGCAACATATCCATCTGTTATCTATCATGTTTACATGAAATCCGGCGAAATGCTGGAAATCGACAACCCCGTCCATCTGCCCGACCCCTCCGGAATCGAAAGAATTGAAGAACCGGTCATCAACTGCCATTTGATGATACCGACGGAGTATATCGGCGATGTGATGAATCTGGTGATGAGCAAGCGCGGTTTGTGTACCGATACGGCAAGTGTCGATGCCAATCACGTTATTATTACTGCGGAAATGCCGATGCATGAAATTCTTATCGACTTCCACGATAAACTCAAATCCATAACCCGCGGTTACGGCAGCATGGATTATGAACCTGCCGGATACCGTGCCGGAAAAATGGTCAAACTTGATATCATGGTCAACGGTGAAACGGTCGATGCCTTCAGCAGTATCGTTCATACGGATATGGCTTACGAGCGCGGCAGACAGGTTGCTGAACGTCTGCGTGATGCGATCCCGCCGCAGATGTTCCAGATCGCCATTCAGGCTGCGATCGGCGGCAAGGTCATTGCCCGTGAAACAATCCGTCAGCTGCGCAAAAACGTGCTTGCCAAGTGTTACGGCGGCGATATCACCCGTAAACGCAAACTGCTTGAAAAGCAGAAAGAGGGTAAAAAGCGCATGAAACTTATCGGTCAGGTCAATATTCCGCAGGAAGCATTCGTTGCGGTTTTGAAAGCTCAAGAGTTCAATCAGTAATAAGGAGAGTGAAATGAAAGAGGTAATCAACAGATTTTTGGAGTGGTTTTCCCGTGATACCTTCGTTGCGGATATTTGCGGCAACGAGTTCGCCAGAGGATTGATCGTCGGTGCGGCTGCCGCCGCGCTGATACTGCTTGCCGTTCAGCTTTTTCTGCTGATATTTTTCCGCCGCAAAGCTGTTTCAAGCATCAAAGTCAAAAGCGATTTCGGAACGGTAGAAGTCAATTCTTCTGCTGTTACCAATGTGATAAAATCCGCGGCAAAAGCGCTTGAATCTCTGGAAATTTCCAAAATCCGCATTTATGAGCGCGGTAAGCAGCTTGATTTTGTCCTGCGTGCGGTCATGGATGCTTCCGGCAAGACCACTCCGGCGCTGATGGAAAAACTTACCGTCATACTCCGTCAGCAGATGAAAGAGGTCTTCGGTGTGGAAAATATCCGCGACATTAAACTTGTCATCGTCTCATGTAAAAACTGCGGCGAAGATGAGGAGTTTGAAGATTTTGACTCCAAAGATGATGAGGCGGTCAAAGGTGTGACAAACTCCTTTGCTCCTCTGACTCCGGCGGAAAAAACAGGTGAATGAAATTGTCCTGTGCGCTGATTCTTGCTTCAAAATCTCCGCGCCGCCGGGAAATCCTGACAAAGTGCGGCGTGGAGTTTGCAGTAAAAACAGCCGGTGTTGAGGAACTTGACTCCTTTGACCCGCTGGAAAAACTGCCGGAACAGAACGCTTTGCTCAAAGCCGGTGCCGTTGCCGGCAGTGAAAAAAATTCATGGGTACTCGGTGCCGATACGATGATAATTTTTGAAGGCAGGGCGATCGGCAAGCCGCAGGATTTGAGTGATGCGTTCAGAATGCTTGAGAGCTTTTCCGGAAAAAGCCACGAAGTCGTTTCCGGTATGGCGCTTGTCAACCGGGAGAAAAATGAGGTTTTTGCCTGGAGTGAAAAGAGTGTGGTGACCTTCAAGCCCCTGACTCCGGCAATAATTTCAGAGTACCTTGCCAAAGTTGAGGTTCTGGATAAGGCGGGCGCTTATGCTATTCAGGAGTACGGGGATATGATCGTGGAAAGTTTTACCGGTGAATTGGAAAATATCATCGGTCTGCCCGTTGAAAAACTGCAACAGATTTTGAAAAAGTGTGATATAATATAATGGCGACAATAACTATCAGCGACCTTCATGTAAATGCCGTGATCGGCACACTGCCGGCTGAATGGACACGCCGTCAGCAGTTGATCCTGACGGTGGAGTTTGATTACGATGCGGCAGCTGCGGCGGCAAATGATGACCTTTTTGCTTCGGTGGATTACTCCGCCGTGGAAAAATTTGTGGTGCAATGTGTGGAAAAAAGTTCATTTTTTCTGCTTGAGGCACTGACTGCTGAGATCGCACACGGTATTTTTGAATATGATGCCGTTTCCAGAGTGAAGATCACCATTGCCAAACCCGGAGCATCGGCATTCGGGGCGCTGATAAGTTACAGTGAAGAATTTTTCCGGAATGAGGGATGAGATGAGCGGCGAAGAAAAACTTACTCCGATGATGATACAGTACCGCGAGGCGAAGTCGCAGATACCCGGTGATGCGGTACTGCTTTTCCGTCTGGGGGACTTTTACGAGGAATTTTTTGAAGATGCCGAAACGGTGAGTTCCGCGCTTGAGCTTACCCTTACCAAAAGACAGGGTATCCCCATGTGCGGTTTCCCCTATCATGCGCTTGACAGTTATCTGCCGCGCCTTGTCGCCGCCGGACTCAAAGTTGCCATTGCCGAACAGGTCGAAGACCCGAAACTTGTCACTAAAGGAATCGTCAAACGGCAGATCACCCGGATAATCACTCCCGGAACGATGATCGACGATGCCCTTCTGCGTGATAACGGCAACAACTTTCTCGGTGCGGTCACCGCTGATAAGAACGGTTGTTTCTACCTTGCCGCACTGGATGTCAGTACCGGTGAATTTTCCGTCTGCGAAGTCGGCAGTGCCGCCAAACTCGCTTCGGAAATGCGCCGTCTGGGGGTCACTGAAGCGCTGACAAGTGCCGCCATCCGCGATGAATTGCGTGTTTCCGGAGAGTTTCCGGAGGATAATAAGGGACCCATGTGGAGCGAAATGGCGGATTACTCCTTCGATTTCCGCGGTGCATACGACTTTCTCTGCCGCCACTTCGGAACCGTTACGCTTGACGGATTCGGTCTGAAGGGCAAAGATGCCGCTGTTTCCGCCGCCGGAGCGGTGTTGCGTTATGCGGTGGAAAATCTCCGCAGTCAGGCAGGGCACGTCACCCTTCTCTGTTTCCGCACCCTTGATGACACCCTTGAACTTGATCCGATAACTCTGCGTAATCTGGAAATTACCGGCTCCCTTTTTGAAAATACCCGCAAAGGTTCGCTTCTGGGGGTGCTGGATAAATCCGTCACACCGATGGGCGGGCGCAAACTGCGCAGTTTTCTTGTCCGTCCTCTGCGCGATCATGAGGCGATCGTCCGGCGGCTGGATGCGGTGGAAAACTTTATCGTTGACCCGATGGCGCTTGCGGAGTTCCGTGAGTCGCTCCGGGTGGTGAAAGATCTTGAACGCATCGTCGGCAGGCTCAATGTCGGTATCGCAACTCCCCGTGACTTGCAGAATCTCGGCAGTTCACTGGCAACTCTCCCGGCTTTGAAAGTGCTTCTGGAAAGTCTCTACGCGCGGCTTTTTGCAGAGTGTTCGGCGAATATCGCCGATTTTTCGGAACTTACCGGAGAAATTATTGCCGCTCTTGCTGATGAACTGCCGGCTTCGGTCAATGACGGCGGCGTTATCCGCCGGGGGTATTCCGCCGAACTTGATACCTTGCGTTCCGCCGCTGCGGACGGCAAATCGTGGCTGAGTTCCATTCAGCAGCGGGAGATCGAGCGCACCGGAATAAAGTCGCTCAAAGTCAAATTCAACAACGTGTTCGGCTATTATATCGAAGTGAGCAAATCCAATCTGGCGGCGGTTCCGGATGATTACATCCGCAAACAGACCCTTGTCAACGCTGAGCGTTTTATTACTCCGGAGCTAAAGGAGCTGGAAAACCGTATCCTCGGAGCTGAGGAAAAAGCGCGCGCTCTTGAGCAGAAAATATTTGATGAACTGCGCGCAAAAGCCACCGCATGCACCGCTGATATCCAGCGCAGTGCCGAAGCGCTTGCCGAAATGGATGCGATATCCGGATTCGCCGAAACCGCCCGTCTGCACAACTACTGCCGTCCGGAAATATTCGACGATGACCGTCTGGAGATCATCGGCGGTAGACACCCGGTGCTTGATGATACGATTCCTTCCGGAGCATTTGTTCCCAATGATACTATTCTTGACGGCGATGAAAAGCGCATGATGCTTATCACCGGACCGAATATGGCGGGTAAATCCACTTATATCCGTCAGACGGCACTGCTGGTCATCATGGCGCAGGCGGGATCGTTTGTTCCGGCAAGCCGGATGGCGGTCGGCATGGTCGATAGAATATTCACCCGTATCGGAGCAGCTGACGATCTTTCACGCGGTCAGAGTACCTTTATGGTGGAAATGGTGGAAACGGCGAACATCCTCCGCCATGCGTCGGAAAAAAGTCTGGTCATTCTCGATGAAGTCGGCAGGGGAACCAGCACCTTTGACGGACTTTCCCTTGCCTGGTCGATCGCGGAGTATCTGCATGACCAGTCGCACAGCCGCACGCTGTTTGCAACCCATTATCACGAGCTTACCGCATTGGCAAAGACCCGGCGTGGAGTGAACAACTTCAATGTAGCAGTTCAGGAGTACGGGAACGATATCATCTTTCTGCGCCAGATAATCCCCGGTCCTGCCGACCGCAGTTACGGTATCCACGTTGCGCGCCTTGCCGGAGTTCCCGACCCGGTGCTTGAGCGGGCGGCGGATATTCTGGAACTTCTGGAAAAAAATACCGATCACAACCGCAGTGCAATAGCGGAAATTCCCCGCAAAGCGGTGCGCAACCGCAGGAAAAACTCCGATACGGGTGATGATCCTGATCTGATCCAGCTTGAATTGCTGTGACCCGGTGTCAGCCGATAAGGGGGATGATGATCGCGCCGAGAACTCCGGAAAGGATTATCACCCATGTGGTCTGCCATTTGAATTTTTTCAGCAGAATGAATGCGGTTGCCATTATCAGCACGCCGCCGTAAGATATATCGTTCAATCCCCGGAAGCTCTGCCATGAACCTTTGACGACTGAAAGTTCCAGAAAGATTATCACCGCATAGACGACCAGCGCCGCAGCTCCCACTCTTGCCCCGTAAAGGATACCTTTCATCAGCGGGTGTTCGCGGTATTTGATGATGAATTTCATTGCCAGCCCGGCAAGCACCAGTGTCGGAAAGACCAGTCCGAGTGTCGCGGCAAGTGAACCCCGGAAGTTCGCGGAGACGTATCCGACAAAAGTCGCCGTATTTATTCCCACCGGGCCGGGAGTGAGCTGGGATATGGATATGAGGTTGCCGAAACGTTCCGGTGTGAGAACTTTGCCTGCGCCGACAAACTCCGCAGTCAACAGCGGAATGAGCATATATCCGCCGCCGAAACAGAGCAGTCCGAATTTGCAGAAGGTGAGAAAAAGCATCAGTACCGTCATTTTTCCGTCACCCTTTTTGCACAGATCTGAGTGTATATCACCCCGAGTACGATCGCGGTGACGATGATTATTCCGGGATTTATCCCGTAAAGCGCCGCCGCAAGCAGGATTGCGGCGGTGACAGCTTCAAAATATCCTTTGATGGTGTTTTTGCCGATCTTCCATGCCGTAGCGATGATAAGTCCGGTGACTCCGGCGCGGATACCGGCAAAGGCACCGAGCCAGAAGCGGTTTTCCGGAGAAAGTCCCGGAAAAAGTATGGCGATAGTCAAAATTATCACAAACGAGGGGAATATCGCTCCCGCCAGTGCCGCCAGTGCCCCGGCGAAACCTGCCACCTTCATCCCGATGGATACCGCCGCATTGGCGGCGATTATTCCGGGAACAGTCTGGGTGAGCGCCACCACATCCAGCACCTCTTCATTGGAGAGGAGTTTTTTCTTATTGACGAATGTTTCTTCAATTACCGGCAGCATTGCCAGACCGCCGCCCAGCACCAGTGCCGCGATTTTGGCAAAGGTGAAAAAGAGCAGCCAGAGTTTTTTCGCCATGCTTACACCAGCTTGCCTTTGATGAATGATGCCATATCCTCTTTATTGATGCACTCTTTATGCAGAACGGCATCGCCTTTGAGATTTGCAAGCGGAGCAGGAACGGCAGTTCCGGTGATTTGTGAAAGTTTTTCCAGCTTTTCAAAATCATCATCCGCAAGAGCTTCATCAGTCAGTGCCGCAAGCACTGCCGGAGCAAATTTGTATGCACTTGCAGTTGAAGCGATAAGCTGCAATGTTTCATCGCCGGTCTCTTTGCGGTACGCTTTGCCTGCGGCGACTGCAACAGCGGTGTGAGTGTCGCAGAGGTAGTTCTGAGCCTTGAAGATTTCAGCGATTTCTGCGGCACCGGCGGCATCGTCACACCATGTGCCGTAAAACTCCTGCTGCAATTTTTCCAGCATATTTGCCGGAATTTCATATCTGCCGGAGTTTTTCAGTTCCGCCATCAATCCGGCGACAAGTTCACAGTTTCCATCGGAAAGCATGTGGAGCAGACGCTCAAGATTTGAGGATATGAGAATATCCATCGACGGACTTTCCGTCGTGTGGAACGGACGGTTGCGGTCGTAAACACCGGTGCGGATAAAGTCGGTAAGAACGTTGTTTCTGTTGGATGCACAGATGAACTTTTTAACCGGAACACCCATCTTTTTCGCGTAGACCGCCGCAAGGATATTGCCGAAGTTTCCGGTGGGAACGACCACGTTGAACTCTTCACCGGCTTTGAGTGAGCCGTCTTTGAGCATGTCGCAGTACGCCGAAACGTAATACACCACCTGCGGAACAAGTCTGCCGAAGTTGATGGAATTCGCGCTGGAAAACTCCATATTGTTGTCCAGCAGGAACTTTTTCATCTCATCATCGGTAAATATCGCTTTGACTCCGTTCTGGGCATCGTCGAAGTTTCCGGCAATGGCGCAGACGGCGACGTTGCCGCCCTTCTGGGTGGTCATCTGGAGCTTCTGCATATCGCTCACGCCGTCGCGGGGATAGAATACGATTATGCGGGTCTCTTTAACGTCGGCAAAACCGGCGAGTGCCGCTTTTCCGGTATCGCCGCTGGTTGCCACAAGGATGACTGCTTCTCTGCCGGTTCCGGTCTTTTTGAGCGCGGTCGTCAGCAGATAGGGGAGCAGCTGCAAGGCAAGGTCTTTGAATGCACAGGTCGGTCCGTGCCACAATTCAAGCATCCGGCGGTTATCGGCGATATCGACCACCGGAGCCGGATAATCATTGTCAAAAGTGCCTTTGTACGCGCCTTCCACACAATATTTGATCTCATCTGCGGTGTAGTCGGTAAGATATTTTTCCAGCACTGCCGCCGCGCGCTGACAGTAGTCCATGTCTGCCATTGCGGCAAATTCCTCTGCAGTGAAAACGGGGAAGCTCTGCGGAACAAAAAGTCCGCCGTCCGCCGCCAGTCCTGAAGCTATGGCAAATGCTGAATCGACCGCACAATCACTGCGGGTTCCGGTGAATTTCATAGTGATACCTCTTTCATATTTGTATGTTTTGTGTCATGCCTATAAAATACACCGGAATCAGCTATTTTTCAAATATTTAACGGTACATTATCCGTGTCGCGGACAATGTACCGTCACTTATTCTCTTTCAGCGGCGCAAATTATGCTTTTTTGCGGAAAAGTCCGGCAAATCTGCTGAAAATATTCTGTTTGCCCTCTTCCGGAACAAAGAGGCAGTAAAGTGCCGGGATCACATAAAGTGTCAGCAGTGACGAGATCGTCAGACCGCCGACCACACCGATTCCGCATGATGAACGCAGTTCCGAACCCAGTCCCGTACCGAATGCCATCGGCAGCATACCTGCCACAGACGCGATACTGGTCATAACGATCGGGCGGAATTTTTCACTTGCGGCGATTATCATCGCCTTATGCGGATGCACTCCGCCGGCGATCTGCACACTGCACTCATCCATGATAAGGATCGCGTTGTTCACCACGATACCGATCATCATAACACCGCCGAGCAGACCCATCATCGACATTGACATGCCGAAGAAGAAAAGCGTGGCGTACATTCCGAGAAATCCCAGCGGGACCGTGAACATGATAAGGAACGGTTTGATCCATGATTCCATGATTCCGGCGATCAGCAGATAGGTCAGCAGTGATGCCAGCAGGATAACGCGGATAAACTCTTTTGATGTTTCATTCATCATTTCCACGTTTCCGCTCATGCGCACATTGTATCCCGGCGGCAGAACACTTTTTGCCGTATCTTCGATCACTTTTGACACTTTGCCCAGCGGCTGACCCGGTGCGGTGTTGGCATAGAGCCACATGGTACGCACTTTGTCGTAACGGTTGATGACGACCGGACGCGCCTCCTCCTCGATTCTGGCAAGCACTTCAGCGCCCAGCGGATTATTTTCTTTAAGTGCCGGGGCATTCTGTCTCAGCTGTGCTTCGCCGAACTCCTTGTCATTTTTTACGCGGATATCGTATGTGCGCGAACCGAGACGGAAGTCGCCGACTTCGATACCGTCGAGTGAACCGAGCATGTAACGGTAAAGATCATCACTGGTCATGCCGAGATTCTGCAATATTGTGCGGTCGGGAACGATGTTGATATTGAGTTTGCGTTCACGGCGCGAGGAGTCCAGGTCGCGCACCAGACCGGATGAGGGGAGCGTTTCCATAACTTTCTGTTCAGCTTCTTCAAGCACTTCCAGATCCTGACCGTTGATGACACAGCGGATTTCCGCACCGCTGCCGCCGAAGGTCGCCGGAATGGAGAGTGTCACCAGACAGTTATCCAGATAATCCAATTCTTTACGGATTTTTGCCTGAAGGTCGTAAATAGTTTCAGTTCGCTCCATTTTGCCTGTGGTCTTCAAGTTTATCTGACCGAGGTAAACGGCAGTACCCACCTGACCGCGGCTGGAGTTGGATGTGCCGATGGATACATTCATACCGGTGATGAAGTCAAATTTTTTCAACCGTCCTGCCGCTTCCTGAATGAGTTTTTCGGTCGTATCCAGATTGTACGAAGTCGGGAACTCAAACTTGATGCGTATCTCACCCTGATCGCAGAATGGGAGGAATGACAAACCCACCTGCGGAACGATGAGTTTCCACACCGCGACAAAGACCAGTATGATGACTAAAAGCAGTTTGAACGGATTTTTTGCCGTCCACTGAATACTTTTGGCAAAGACCCGGCAGAGCCGGTCGTAACCGATATCCCACGGGGTGAAGAACCAGTCGAGCAGGGATTTCTTTTTCTTTTCTTCAGTTTCCCCTTTGAGCAGCACACATGCCAGAATCGGGGTGAGGGTGAAGCTCACAAAAAGTGATACCAGTGTCGCGGCAACCATGACTCCGGCAAAGGGTACCATCAGATTTCCGATACGGGTGGTCATCATCATCACCGGAACGAACACCACCACGTTGGTAAGCGCACTTGCGGAAACGGCGGCGATAACTTCGCCGGTTCCCTTTTCTGCGGCGGTTTTGATATCCTCTTTCTTCTTGAGATGTTTGAAGATATTTTCGATCACCACGATGGAGTTCGTCACCAGCACGCCGACCGAACACCCCAGTGAAAGCAGAGTCATAATGTTGAATGAATAATCCAGATATGCCATTGCCGCAAAGGTAACAATAACGGAAATCGGCATCGAGATCATCACGATAAAGGTTGAACGCGGCTCGTGGAGAAAGAGAAAGAGCAATACCGCTGTAAGAATGATACCTGTGACAATACTGCTCCAGGCATCATCCACAGAAGCCTGGATAAATTCACCGGAGTCTTTGAACCAGACCAGTCTCATTCCGGTGGGCAGTTCGCCTTTTTTGATCATTTCATCAAATTTTTTGCGGATTCCTTTGATAACCTGTATCGCGTTGGCATCACCCTTTTTGACGATATTGAACCGGGCGGCAGGCATTCCGTCGACATACGCTTTACTGCGTACTTCGCGGCTCATAAGTTTGACTTCGGCGATATCGCGCAGATAGACGCGTTTATCCTTGAATATGCCGATTTCCAGATTGCGTATCTCATCAAGGTTTTTGTAGTCGCCGGAAAAGGTGACATTTTTTTCAACTTCATCTATCTGGATACGTCCCAGCGGTTTGCGGACGTTGTTCGCTTCGAGTTTTTTGACGATCGTAGCAATGTCGATATTCATCGCCGAAAGTTTTCTGCGGTCAAGCAGAACGTGTATCTGCATTTCATTGGAACCGTAAACACGCACTTCACCGACACCGGCAACAGAGGCGATGCGGTCGGCAATGACGTCATCGGCGTAATCGTAAAGATCATCCTGCGTGCGGTCGCCGACGAGGAACGCCTGCACCACGGTTGTCGCATTGGTGTCGATTTTGCGGATGGTCGGCTCTTTGGCGCCGTCGGGCAGATCTTCGCGGATACGGTTCAGCGCTTCGCGGATATCCGTTGCCGCAACGTCGACGTCAGTTCCCATATTGAACTCAAGCTGTATCTGCGCCTGATCTTCCATTGCCACACTGGTGACGTGGCGAATACCATCCAGACTGGATACCGCATCTTCGATACGGCGGATGACTTCGACTTCGATCTCCGAAGGACTTGCCCCCTGATATTCACAACGTACCAGCACGGTCGGTATTTCCATGCTCGGCAGCAGGTCGATACTGATTTTTTCGTAAAGAGACGCACCGATCATCACCAGAACGATGATGAACGCCGTCATGGCGATCGGGCGGCGGACAGAGATTGAACTTAACGACATTTATTTTTTCCCCGCTGCTGCATCCACCAGAAGTGAACCGTTGTTGATGAAGGTCTGACCTGTGATGACGAACCGGCGGCTGAGCAGATTTTCCGCATTGAGAACTTCGCTGAATCCGCCGTCGATGATACCGCGTTTGATCTCCACGCTTTCGGCGCGCGATTTATCGTTGACGGTGTAGGCGATCATGCGGTTTTCCGCACGCAGAAGGATCGCTGATTCCGGCAGACCGTAGCCCTCTCTTTCAGCGAGAATGATATCCAGTTCGCAGAGCATTCCGCTGACCGGATTCGCCTCTTTGGGAATGGCAACTTTGATTTTGAATGTACGGCTTTCCGGGTCGATTCCGGGAGCTTTGTAAGTTATTACACTGCGGGCGACCGCTTTGCCGTTGCGGTCGGTGAAATCTACCGGAGTTTTGCCTTCAATGACCGCGTTGTAGTAGACGGCACTGATGAAACAGACGACTTCAAGAGCATCGTGATTTTCCAGCTTGAGTATTTCCTGACCTGCGGAAACGAACTCATTTTCTTCCACAAACTTATCGAACACCACACAATCAAAGGGGGCTGCGGTGGTGGAGTCGTTGAGATTTTTGCGGGCGATTGCCAGATTGCTTTCTGCCTGTTTGAGCAGTGCTTTGGCGTTGGCGATTGCGGCGTTGGCGTTGTTGACTGCCATTTCTGCTTTGCGGAAATCGGTTTCGGCACTTTCCAGACTTGATTCGCTGATCGCTTTACTGCGGGAAAGGTTTTTGGCGCGGTCGAAGTCGCGTTTTGCCTGATCGTAGGAAATTTTGGCGATATTGAGGGATATTTCCGCACTCTGCAAAGCCGCCTGACGGACTTTGATCTCATCTTCCTTGACGACGACCTGATTTTTCAAAACCTGACGGTCGATACCGAAAAGCAGATCGCCTTTTTTGACTTTATCACCCTCGCTGACCTTCAGCATTTCCAGAGTTCCGCCGATTTTTGCGGAAATCGTGGCGAACTCCACCGGCTGAATCGTTCCCTGAAGCGGGATGCGCTGGCGGAAAATGCGCTTTTGCAGTTTGGAAATATTCACACGGGTGGTTTTTTCTTTGGTTTGCATCACGGGTTTTTCACAGCCCGCAGCCAGAAGCAGTGCTGAAACTGCCAATATGGACCATCGCATAATAATAGAGTCTCCTGTTTGGAAAATGTTGAAAAAATACGTCTACCGGAAATAACGTATAAGAATGCTTATTTATTCTATAAATAAAAGAATTTTATTGTTATTTTTCCAATCTTACCGGCGGCGGCGCATTGCGGGCAATCTCTTGCTGAATCAGCGGACACCGTCGCAGTCGAGAACGGATTGTTCACTTCTGCTCCGCTGCCTTGATTCAGCGGCGACCTTGCCTCCCACTGCATCCGCCGTTTGGAGCGGAGCCGGGAAAAAAAGTCCGCCGTTTGGAGCGGAGCCGGGAGAAAAAGTCCGCCGTTTGGAGCGGAGCCGGGAAAAAGCGGCGCATCGCGGGCAATCTCCCACTGCATCCGCCGTTTGGAGCGGAGCCGGGAGAAAAAGTCCGCCGTTTGGATTATGAGGAGAGCAGGAAAATCACTCTGCGAGGGAACGCAGAGTTTTGAGTTCCTTGAGTTTGAAAAAGAGTTCTTCAGGAACCCGCAGACCGCCCGCACCGAAACCGAGCAGGGTGTTGGGGCGGTTGTCGCCGTGGAAGTCACTGCCGCCGGAAATGTAAAGTCCGTATTTTTCGGCGGCTTCGGCGACGAGGGCGCTTTCGCGGGCGCTGAAGGTGCTGTAAAACCCTTCGATTCCGTCCAACCCCATGCTTTTTAAGCGCTTGCAGGAACGCATGAGGAATGCTTTGTCAGGGACATCCCGCTGTATGGGGTGCGCCCAGACGGCGATTCCTCCGGCAGAGTGGATGGCATTTATGACATCTTCAGGCAGCGGATGGCGGTGATCGACCCACGCGGGTTTGCCGTAACCTATGAGTTTTTCAAAGACGTTTTGCAACGAGGTGAATTTTTCAGGGAAACGGTTGAAAAGAGCTTTGGCGAAGTGGGGGCGGCAGATAGAGCCGAGCGGCCGGGAGTTGAATTCGGGCATATCCTGTTCCAGTTCGTAACCGAGATAGCGGAGTTTGAGGAAGATATCGCGGTTGCGTTTCATGCGTTCATGCCGGCATGAGTCGAGAAAATCAGAGAGAGTTTTAGAACGGTGATCGATGAAAAGTCCGAGGATATGGATTTCTTTGTTGGCAAGTTTGCAGGAAATTTCGACTCCGGGAACGGCTTCACATTCGGGGTGGTCGATAGCGGCGGCAAGGAATTCATCGACTCCTTCTACGGTGTCATGATCGGTGAGGGCGACCGCGGTGAGGTTGACTTCGAGAGCGGAGTTGTAGACCTCAGAGGGAGTAAACGAGCCATCCGAAGCGGTGCTGTGGGTGTGAAAATCGATATAGTCCATTGTTAAAATTACTCATCGAAATTTATGCGTTCTTCTTCAATGACCAGCGGACGGTTTTTCACCTGAGTATAAATTGCTCCGATATATTCACCGAGGATGCCGATAAAGATGAGTTGTACAGCGGAAAAGAAAAACAGTCCGATGACCAATGGAGCCATACCGACTTGAAAATTATCCCAGTTGCAGAGCTTGTAAACAAGGTAGCCAAGAGCGACGAGCAGACTTAAAAAGGCGATGAAAAATCCGGAAAAAACCGCAAGGCGCAAAGGGAGTTTGGTATGGTTGACAAATCCGGTCATAGCCATATCGTAGAGGGTGAAAAAGTTGTTTTTGGTCTTGCCGTGCTTGCGTTTCGGCTGAGTAAAGGGGATTTCCAGCCGTTTCAGACCTATTTCAGAAACGATTCCGCGAAAATAGGGATAGGGGTCATCAAAACTTCTGAACGCATCCATAAACTGCTTGTCGTAAAGCCCATACCCTGTGAAACCGCTGATAAGATTTTCTTCAGGAGCGGCTTTTTTCAGTAACGAATAGTAAAATTTACGGAAAAGTTCCATAAAAATACTGCATTCAGTTTTATCTCTGACACCGATGACGACTTTAGTTCCATTTTCCCATTCCTGAAGCATCTGTTCAATCAGTTCGGGCGGGTCCTGTAAATCGGAACACATACTTATAACAGCATCTCCTTCAGCCTGCTTCAATGCGTTCATCGGCGAGCGGATATGACCGAAGTTTCTGGCATTGAAAATAGCTTTTACTCTCTTATCTTTTTGTGCCATCATGCGGATGATATCTCTGGTACCGTCGGTGGAAAAATTATCTGCAATGATAAGTTCCCACGCATAAGCGGGGAATTTTTCCATTACAGCTTTTATTCTTGCATAAAGTTCTTCAATATTTCCTGCTTCGTTGTAACAGCTGGTTACAATGCTTATAAGTTTATTGCCAGTCATTTATAAATTCCTTGAGAAAGATGTTTTTCCGTTTCGGCAATTACTGTTTCCAAACTTGTAAAACGGGGAGCAAACCCGAATTTTTTCAATGGGTCACAGCTTGAAATGTATATTGATTTATCTCCGTTGGGAGAATCGGTTATTTTGTCAAATTTCCAATTCAATCCGAATTTTGAACGGAATGTTTCAAGTATCTCAAATTTCCCCGCAGGTGCGGCACTTTGAATATCGAATGCACCGTTGATCTTTTCCTGAGCAATACACACATTGACAGCACGGAACAAATCATCCGGAGAAATATAATCGCGTATCATCTCCTGCGGACGGGTGACAAGAACCGTATTGTTGACCAGAGCTTTCAGAACATCACTCATAAAATATCCGGAATCAAGGCGGATAAAGCGGCTGAAAAATGAAAATATCCGCAAATCCGCGATTCTCAAATTGCTTCTGGAACGGTGACGCGCTTCAGAGTGGATTCTGGCAATAGAGTAGTAATCGCTAACGGAAACATTGTTTACCGGAATTGAGAAACAACTTTCTTCTGTGAACGGTGAATTTTTTCCGGTTCCATACACCGCTCCGCTGCTGAATGAGATCAAAATTGTCTGCGGATTGCGTTTTTCAAGATAATTCAGTGACAGTGTATCAAATTCCAGAGTAAGTTCAAACCAGTTCCGTATATCAAATCCCGGAGTTCCCGGAGCGCCTGCACCCACGCAGTTGATTATTGCATCAAAATCAAAATCGTTTAAGCTGCGGTATCCGCATTCGATATGGATATTGCCGTCAGGCACATAACGGCGCACAAACTCCTGTACTGCCTGCTCATTGCGGCAGAAAAGAGTCAGATGATTATCCGCTTGAAGTGCAAAGCGGATAATCAAATTACGGGCGATATGGGAGGTTGCTCCCATAATGGCAATATTCATATTTTTGATACCGGAAATATTATTTTATTTTGTCCGCATCGGAAAAAATTTCATCACACGGAACCGGCAGCTCTTTTGAATAGGTCGGTACAATGTACTTCTTGATGAATGGCAAACTTTCCGCAATCAGACAGGTATCGACCTTTTTGCCGAAACACTTGATATTCAAGCCGCGTTCAATAATATCTTTGAGCGGTTCTTTAAAGAAGTTGCCCAGAGATACATGAATGTACGGACACGGCATAATGTCGCCGTATTTGGTGATGGAAATCATGCGTTTGACGGCGATACAGCCCAAATCCAAGCCGTAAGAGGGCGTCAAATGGGTAAAGACATTGTATGTTTTGCCGAGTTCTTCCATGTACTTCATATCATCACGGTTGACGAGAACATCGAAGTTGCCTTCCCATGAACCTACCGGTTTTGCGTATGTTACGAACACCGGAACATCTTTTGATTTTGCAAATTCCAGATATTCGATAAATTCATCAGAACGGACCCTGTCATGGGTGACTACCGTTGAAAGAATAATATTCAATCCAGCATTTTTAGCCGCGTCGATCGCCCGCAGAGCCCGCGCATGTGAACCCGGTGCATGACGGAAAGAATCATGTTCTTCGGCATTCAAACTATCCAGAGAAAGCTGAATTTTGTCCAACCCGATGGATTTGAGATGCTTTGCTTTTTTATCATCGAGCAACCAGCCGTTTGTATCACTGGTAATATAGAATTTTTGCGGATCAACTGCTTCAATGATCTGATCAAGGTCGGGGAACACCAGCGGTTCACCGCCAGTGATGACCAGATGGGCAAGACCGAGTTCATCAGCCTGTCTTGAAAGTTCCCTGACATCGGGAATGGTGAAGTAACGACCGCTTTTTTTACCCTGAAAACGTTTTACCGAACAGTGGTCGCAACGGAAATTGCAGGTGTAATCATACTGAAACTGCAAAATCGCAATACTTTCGCCACGCTTCACCTTATCGGCATATTTCATGATCTTTTCATAAACATATGGCTTTTCTTTCTGAAGCTGGTTGCGTTTTTGGGTTTCTGCGGCTGTCAATGCTCTTTTTTCTTCGCTCATATTAACCTCATTTGTTTTTTATTTAATTGTTTCCAAATTATTTTCTCTAACGATGGCAACTTTGAATTTGCCGGGGTGGTTTTTATTTATTGACCGGGCGATTTCATCAGAGTAAGACCCTGTCATAATGATGATCCGTTTGATAAGAGTGTTTTCAAGTATCTCAGGCGGAACGATTTTAACAGCACTTGCAGGAGAATACTTTCCCTGTTTGAAAGGAGCTGAATCTATTATCGCACTGATTTTCTCCCCTAATCCGGCGCCTGCAAGCAATGCAAATGCCTGATGACCGGCGCCCCAGACAGCGCAATCTTCAGGGGGGGCATTCCCAAGAAAATCCTTCAACTGCGCAAAAAGTTTGTTTTCTGCATTTTTGAATCCTGAAAAATCAGGAACAGCTCTTTTGCGTACTTCTGCGCTGATTATGTAATCATGCCATATCACTTTACAATCCAGAACATCGAAACCGTGTATTTCCAAAGCCCGTTTTAATGAATCGGCAGTAAAATAGTAAAGATGGTCGATGGTAAATTCGCTGAACATCTCTTTTTTCAGCATCAAATCGAAATTCGGAACTTCCACCAAGCCAATCGCACCGGGATTCAAATTGTTATAAATTCCCCGCATAAAACCGGAAAAATCTGGAATATGCTCCAAATAATTGAGAATAAAAAAGCCATCAAACGGAGCATCTTTCAATCTCTCATTGCCATGATCAAAAAATATTTTTTCAACTTTCAAACCGCATTTACAGGCTGATTCGACAGATTTTTCGCCGTACTCGATCCCGTAAACATCGACCGGAGCAGAATTTTGCATCAACTGCAAATACTCACCTTTTCCGCATCCGGCTTCAAAAATTTTTTTACCTTGCAAGTTGTATTTTTCCACCCAGCGGGCAAACTGTCTTTTGCGGAATTCCCCCATTTCCGGAGAATATGCCGCCGCTCTGATGACTTCCCGATAGTAACTTACCGGAGTATTGAGCAACTGAACGACTCCGCACCACGGACAGGTGACGATTTCAAGATCAATGCCGCTTTTATCCGGAAATTCCGGCAAATGCTGGGAACATGACGGCATGTGACGGTAAATCAATTCCGCCTGTTCCGGCAATTTATTTTTACATATACGGCAGTTAAACATCAATTTATTTCCAGTTCAATAATTCATTCAACTCTTCTTCCGCAAGGAATGGTGCCAGATTTTCCATCGGCAGTGAGACCATTGAACCATCGGGCATCATCTTTGAGGAAAGCCGCGGTCCGCAAGGTACCGCAAGATCTGTCATCACTTCAATAACTACTGTATCTGGCAGATCAAGCAGAGTTTCAATAGATTTTTTCAAATCTTTTGATGATTCCAGTTTGCGGTATTCCAAACCGTAGGCGGGAATAAGTTTGCTCAAATCAGGCAGATGAAGACCGCTTTGGGCATTGCTCGCCACAAAATGTGAATCAAATCTTGCCTTCTGCATATTGACAATAGAACCGTAACCGCCATTGTTCAATACGAAAAATTTTATCGGCAAATTGAGATTTTTCAGCGTTTGCAGCTCCTGAATATTGTGCTGAAGCCCCCCGTCACCGATAATGCCGATCGTGCGTTTGCCAGAGACTACCGCACCGCCAATCACAGCGGGCAGACCAAAGCCCATTGAACCCAATCCGGGTGTATTGAAAGTCCTCGCATCAGATTTTATCTTTATTGCCTGCATGACAAATTCTGCACATGCTCCGGAACTGCCGGGAATAAGCAGATCATCATCTTTCAGTACATCTGATAATTCATCGACAAAGTTGTACAGATTGATAAGTTCTGCACTTTCATCTTTCATTTCAGGGGTGATTATCGGATAACGTTTTTGCAATTCCTTGGCGAATTCCACCCAGCGGGCAAATTTTACCGCTTCAGTTTTTACTGGAAGCGACAGAAGCGTATCCAGTAATTTGCCTGCATCAAGAGCGAATTTTCCAACAAACTCCATTTCCAGTTTGTCGATTTCCGGCAACTCTATATCCACCATCACCTTACGAGCTTTCGGAGCAAATCCCGGATGATTGAATCCTGTCTGGCAAAGGTCGAGACGGGTTCCCAGAATCAGCAGGAAATCAGCTGTCTGCTGAATGATGTTTGCTCCGCGTGAAGCGATTATACCCGGTCTGCCTGCATACAGCGGATGGTCCTCTTTTATGAAATCTGCTGCTTTCCAACTGGTCAGAACAGGTATGCCGTATTTTTCTGCAAACTGTAAAAACTCTTTAACATGCTTTGCCGCCCTTATTCCGTTGCCTGCATATATCGCCGGGCGGGTGGATTTTGCAATTTCTTCAAGAATAAATTCCGCCGCCTGACGGTACTTGGCTGAATCATCCTCAATTTCGGGCGGAGTAAAACCCTGCTGCGTTTCAGGGTCGATCAATGCCCCCTGTATATCAACTGGAATATCCAGCCATACCGGACCTTTTCTGCCGTTACACGCCATATACACGGCTTTTTCAACTTCATAACGCACATTGGCGGCATCTTTTATACATGTTGCATATTTGGTCAGCGGTTTAACTATTTCAACCGTATCCACTTCCTGAATACCCATTTGCCGCATACCGCGTTTTTCCATCAGTTCAGTATGCTTCGCCTGACCTGAAAGAATCAGTACAGGTGTAGAGTCGATCCATGAGCCTGCTATGCCAGTGATCGCATTTGTGGAACCGGGTCCCGCCGTAACCAATGCTACACCGAGATTTTCAGTGTACTGCCCTGCTGCATCCGCAGCAATGGCACACGCCTGTTCATGCAACATCGGTATGTAACGGATGGCACTTTTTCCAAGAGAATCCACAAGGTGCATACAGCCGCCGCCCGGGAGCATAAAACACTCCTTTACACCCGCGTTTTCATACAGGTAACGGAAAATATAATCAGAAACTTTTTCCAGCATTATTTTATTTCTCCCTGAAGCCAGCTGCGGTAGAAGGTCATATATGTCTTCCGCAGTGCTGTTTCGGCGATATTTTTGTCATCATAGAATGAGTCGCTTTTGTAGTGCGTGGTGGAAATTTCTTCCATAACTGCTCCTGTCGGTGTGCCGAAGTCATGGGGAACTCCGCGTTCAACAACTACTATATCACCTGCCTGATATACTTTTTTCTCGCCGCCAAGAGTTATTTCCAAAGTCCCGTAAAGCACATGGAATGTTTCTTCTTTTTTGTGGTGAGTATGCACTGGATTGTATTGTCCCGGGAGTTGAAGCAGAATCTTTTTGCAATATTCGCGATTTACGCAAGTGATTATTGAGCAACCTACTTCATAAAATTTATCCAGACCGTAGTGGTGCGAAAGTTCAAGATCAAGTTTATCCTGAAGCTGGATTCCTGAATCCTTTATAAGTTTACAGAGATCACCGATTATTTCCCGTACTTTGGAACGGTTGTCGGTCATAAAAGCATTATCTTTTGTGACCGCTTCATTAGCAGCAATATCTGCCGCTGCGGTAAGAGTACGGTATTTGGAACAATCATTGGCAATAAATTGCCCTTCGCCATTGGGCATTGCAAAAAAGAGTTTGTCAGGTGATATTTTCTCTCCTTTTCTGATAGGTTCTTTGGCAAATGCTCCGCGTTGTAAACCTCGCAAGTCAGAGTGTTCTTTTGCTGAAATATCACGGCGTATGCCAGTTTTTCCGCACATGGTATACGCCATTTCTGCCGCATCAAGCCACTGTGCGATCTGTTCAGGTGTGGAAGAGTAACCGTTGATCGCATACTTTTCCGTTGCCAAGCCAGTGTGTCTTTCAATGATTTCTGCACCTTTGGCAACAGCAATCATTACAGGCGCGAAGTTTGCCGGGTTTTCATGAGTTGAAAAACCGATTGAAATTTCAGGATAACGCTGACGGAAAAAATCGATTTGATTCATTTCCAAATCCGCATCAGGGGTGGGATAAGAACCTACGCAGTGCATCAGACACAGCGGAATGTTGCGATGTTCAAAGAATGAAACCACATTGTCTATATCCTCAAGCGCCGCACCTGCCGTGGAGGCAATAACAGGTTTGCCTGCCGCTGCTATTTTTTCCAGAAGCGGCCAGTCATTGAAAGAACAGCTGGCGATTTTTATCATGCTGTAACCGTGTTTGACTACCATATCCACTGAATTTTCATCAAACGGGGTACACAACGGGATAAATCCGCAATTTTCCACCTCTTTTTTCAGCGTGAGAAACTGTTCTTCGGAAAGACGTGTTTCGGAAAAGCGTTTGATATATTTTATATCCATGCGATTTTTGAAGTCAGGATGGATGAGCGTATCAAGATCGCGGTATTGGAATTTTACAGCGCAGCGGAAGTTTTTTCCCGCAACTGCATCTCTCAATGCGCGTATCAGTTTGATACCATGTTCAACATCACCCATGTGATTGTTTGCCATTTCCAGAATGACCAGTCGATCGAAACAGTTGTTTTTCATTTTATTCCACTTCCTTTTTTACGGAAAATTATCTTTATTCATGGGTAATATAGCACTGCAAATACTTTTTTCAAGCTTTTTCGCAAAACTCCCGGATTTTTGAAATCATGTAGTCGAGCTTTTCTTCCGTCATTCCGGGGTAGACTCCCACCCAGAAGCTGTTATTCATTATCCTTTCCGTGTTCGGTAAACCGCCGATCACACGGTAATCTTTATTTTCTTCCAACCCCTCAAAACAGGGATGTTTCAACAGATTGCCCGCAAACAGGTTGCGCGTCTGTATCTGATTCTTTTCCAGATACTCCGTCAATTCATTTCTCGTAAATCCGGCTTCTTCCGTCACCGTCAGCAGAAATCCGAACCACGCCGGATCACTTTCCGGATACTTTTCAAATATTTCCAGTTCTTTCAAATCTTTCAAGCCATCGTACAATTTTGCAAAGTTCGCCTTGCGTTTCGCTGTGAAGCCTTCCAGTTTATCCAGCTGTGCCACTCCTATTGCCGCCTGCAAATCAGTCGCTTTCAAGTTGTATCCGAAGTGGCTGTACACATATTTGTGGTCGTACCCTTTGGGAAGTTTGCCGAACTGTCTGGTGAATCTGCATCCGCAACTGTTGTCCACCCCGGAGTCGCACCAACACTCTCTGCCCCAGTCCCTTATCGAAAGCATCGCCTTTTTCAAAAGCGGATCATTCGTATAGACCGCTCCCCCTTCTCCCATTGTCAAATGGTGCGGAGGATAGAAACTTGAGGTTCCTATATCTCCCCATGTTCCGGTATACTTCCCTGCAAATTTCGACCCCAGCGCGTCGCAGTTGTCTTCGATCAGGAACAATCCCTGTTTATCGCAGAACTCCTTCACCTTCTTCAAATTGAACGGATTGCCCAGCGTGTGCGCTATCATCACCGCCTTGCTCTTTTCTGAAAGTGCCTTTTCCAGCTCATTCACGTCGATATTGGCGCTTTTTGACTCCACATCGACAAAAACGGGAACCGCTCCATACTGTATTACCGGAGCCACTGTCGTCGGGAACGCACACGCCACCGTTATCACTTCATCGCCTCTTTTGATTCTTCTCTCTCCCAGAAGCGGCGAGGTCAATGCTGAAAATGCCAGCAGATTTGCCGAACTGCCGGAGTTGACCATAAGGGCATATTTCACCCCCAGATGCTCCGCCAGTTTTTTTTCAAACTCTTTTGTGTATCTGCCGCTGGTCAGCCAGAATTCCAGCGCCGCATCTGCCAGATTGGTCATTTCCGCCGCGTCGAAGACTCTTCCGGCATAGTTGACACGGCTTTTGCCGGCAACGAAAGGAGCGTTCTGCGCCGGAGCGTGGACTGTCTCATAATACTCCGCCACCTTCGCTATGATTTCATCATGGAGTTTTTTTGCTTTTATTCCGTCCATTTCAAATTCCGTTCCTCTGCCAAATGCAGATACTTTTCAAGCTGTTCAAAGCTCACTGTTTTGTTATTCAGATAAAATTCTTTGTACCACGTTGCGGTAAATTCAAACATTTCATCAGCGCTCAGCACACCGTGCCATTGCAGCTTTTTTTCCGCTTTTTCGCAGTTGAGGTGGAGCAATCCGGCTTCATGCGGCTGCTTTGGTGGAGTTCCGAAGTCAAGTTCGATATCCTCCCAATACTCCTGCATTTTTTTTGCGGCGGTACCGACGTCGATTATTCCGCTGTTGTCAGGACCGAAGTTCCACGCCTCTGCCGTGTTGGTGCTGCCCTTGAACAGTTCCGCACCAAGCTGCAAATATCCGCTTAAAGGTTCAAGAACATGCTGCCACGGACGGGTCGAGCGCGGATTGCGGATAAGTACCGCTTTCTTTTCCGCCGCCGCTTTGACGATATCAGGAATAAGCCGGTTCGCCGCCCAGTCCCCGCCGCCTATGACATTGCCTGCTCTGCCGCTTGCCAGAAGCGTATGGTGTTTTTTCCCGTAATCTTCAATGTTGAAAAACGATCTGCGCCAGGAGTTTATCACCAGTTCACTGCATCCCTTTGAGGCGCTGTACGGGTCGTAACCGCCCATCGGGTCGGATTCGGTGTAGCCGGCTGTCTGCTCCCTGTTTTCATAGCATTTGTCACTGGTCACGGCGACTATCGCCCGTACTGACGGAGTGTTGCGGCAGCACTCAAGGATATTTGCCGTGCCCATCACATTTATTTCAAAAGTTTCCACCGGTATCCCGTATGAGCGCAGAACGATCGGCTGCGCCGCCAGATGAAAGACAGTTTCCGGCTGAAACTCCGCAAATATCTTTTGAAGTTTTTCCCGGTCGCGGATATCACAGATGACCGATTTTACATCCAAAGCCAGCAAATTCCAGTGGGCAGGAGCAGTTTCCGGCTCAAGGGCGATACCGCACACATCGGCGCCGAGCATTTTCAGCCACGCCGCCAGCCACGAACCTTTGAATCCGGTATGCCCGGTGATCAGAACTTTTCTGCCTTTGTATATTGAATCGAACATGATTGATTATTTCCAATATTTTGTCCACGGAGCTTTGCGTTTGTTCCACAACTCATTGAGCAGAATGTATTCACGCTGATTGTCCATGCACTGCCAAAATCCCTCGTGGCGGTAAACACCCATTTTCCCGTCTGAGGCGGCTCCGCGGAGCGGAGTCCTTTCCAGAAAGAGGTTTTCATCAGCGGCAAGATATTCTGAAACGAACTCTTTTTTCATCACCATGAATCCGCCGTTGATATATCCTTCGCCGCGCGGCGGCTTTTCATCAAAACTGTTCACCTGATCGCCGTCAAGCAGCATCTGACCGAAACGCGCTTCGGGATGGACGGCAGTTACGGTAACGGTGTTGTTGTTTTTCAGGTGGCTTTTGTAAAGTTTGTCGATATTGACGTCGCTTACTCCGTCACCATAGGTGAGGAAGAAGTTTTCATCATCATCTTTGAGATATCTTGACGCCTTGAAAACGCGGTAACCGGTCATGGATTCTTCACCGGTATAAGCCAGTGTCACTTCCCAGTCCGCCTCGTCGGATTCCCCGTGAAAGGTGATTTCCGGCGTGTGACCGAGACGGATGGTCGCATCGGAAGTGCGCAGATGATAATTCATGAAGTAATCGACGAATGCTTCGCGTTTGTATCCCAGACAGAGGATGAAACGGCGCACGCCGAATGCGGCATAACTTTTCATGATATGCCAGACAATGGGCTGTTCTCCGATGGCGACCATCGGTTTGGGGAGCAGTTCGGTCACATCACGCAGACGGGTTCCTTTGCCGCCGCAGAGTATCATCAGTGGAATGTCGCCGGGATTTTTCATCTGAACACTTTTCCTTTCACAGCCGTGCGTCGATCTCATCTTCGGGAAGAACGGATTTTATATCGAAAACGATCGAGCGTTGTTTGCGCAAACTTTTGATATCCAAAGTGAAAAACTCTTTGTGAGATACTGCCAGTACGATGACGTCGTATTTTTTACCTGCAAGCTGTTCAGCGTTGGAAAAGGCGGATAAACCGTACTCTTTTTCAATATCTTCCGGAGCTGCCCAGGGGTCGAAGATATCGACTTTGCAGCCGAACTCCTTCAGATTTTCCACGACATCGACAGCGCGTGAGTTGCGGCAGTCCGGACAATTTTCCTTGAAAGTTATTCCGAGCTGAAGGATATTGGCATCGAGGACCGTCAATCCTTTTTTTATCATCATTTTGACGATTTCGGTTGCGGTGTATCTGCCCATTTCATCGTTGATGCGTCTGCCGGCAAGGATAACTTCGGGGTGATATCCCAGAGATTGCGCCTTGTGGGTCAGGTAATAGGGGTCAACACCGATGCAGTGACCGCCGACAAGACCGGGACGGAATTTGAGAAAGTTCCACTTGGTTCCTGCCGCTTCAAGGACTTCGGCGGTGTCGATGCCGATAAGGTGGAATATTTTTGCCAGTTCGTTGACAAAGGCGATATTTATGTCGCGCTGGGAGTTTTCTATGACCTTCGCCGCTTCGGCAACTTTTATGGAACTTGCCGGATGAGTCCCCGCAGTGAGTATCGAGTTGTAAAGATCATCGACAAACTTCGCCGCTTCAGGAGTGGAACCGGAGGTGATTTTCACCGTATTGAGCAGACTGTGGGTTTTGTCGCCGGGATTTATCCGCTCCGGAGAGTAGCCGCAGAAGAAATCTTTATTGAACTTCAAGCCGCTGAATTTTTCCAGAACAGGTACGCACTCTTCTTCGGTGCATCCGGGATAAACGGTACTTTCGTAAATGACCACTGCTCCCGGTTTCATTGCGCGTCCGACGGTCTCACTGGCACGGTAGAGCGGAGTCAGGTCAGGGCGTTTGTACTTATCCACCGGAGTCGGGACGGTGACGATAAAGACGTCGCATCCGGCAAGGTCGTTTTCGTCGCCGGTGAAAGAGAGTTTTTTGGCGGCGGCAAGTTCCTCCGGAGTCGTTTCGCAGGTAACGTCGATACCGGCGCGGAGTTTTTCCAGTCTGTCACTTTTGATATCGAATCCGGTTGCGGCAAATTTTTTGCCGAACTCTATTGCCAGCGGCAGGCCGACATATCCCATGCCGATAATGGCTATCCGCAGATTTTCATTTATTGTTTTCATAAAACTCCGTTATTACATTCCATGTCGGAAATTAGTATAACACCGAAAGTGTGAAAATACAAGTTTTTCCGGCAGAATAATCACTTTATTTCAGCAGTTGTGCTTCTGCTCCGGCACCGAGGGAGCAGATAAAAACTTCCGCTTCGACGGCAGTTTGTTTGAAATACTCAGACTTGACGCGTTCAGCGTATGCTTCTGCGGCATCGGCTTTGACCAGATGAATGGTGATGCCGCCGAAACCGCCGCCGGAAAGACGGGCGCCGAGACACTCGCCGTCTTTGCGGGCGATATCGACGAGGATATCGAGTTCGGAAGTGCTGTTTTCAAAATTCTTCCGGCTGGATTCATGGGAGTCAAAGAGCAGCTGACCGAATCCGGAAACGTCGCCGTTTTTGAGCAGTGAAGCGGCTTTTTTGACACGGTCACATTCACAAACGACATGTTTGGCGCGGAGATATTCACGTTCAGAAAGTTTATCTTTGGCATTTTCCAGCTGTTCCGGAGTGATATCGCGCAGGGTGCGGCTGTTTTCGTAAATTCCGGAAAGGATCTTTGCCGCATTTTCGCAATCTTCGCGGCGCACATTGTAGTCAGAGTCGACAAGGGTGTGCTTTTTCATCGAGTTGATGACCACAAAGGCGTAACCGGCGGGGAGTTTCAAAGTGTCGATGACTTCCACCTTGCGGAAGTCGCTCATGATGATGGAGTCTTTTTCACCGAAAAGTGAGCTGAACTGGTCGAGCAGACCGGTTTTCAGACCGAGGAAATTGTTTTCAACGCCCTGACCGGCACGGGCAAGTTCGGCGCGGCTGATCGCAAAATTTTTCAAACCGGTGAATGCCAGTGCGCAGGATACTTCGAGCGCGGCGGAGCTGCTCATGCCCGCAGAAAGCGGCACATCACTCTGCAAGCCGGCGGTGAAGGCAAACGGTTCAAATCCGCGTTTGCGCAGTTCGCTGAGCATACCGATAATGTATTTGCTGCCGTTGCGCGGCGGTTTGCGGTCGAGGGAGTCCAGATCGAAACTCATTTCGGTTCCGTCGCGGAAGTCTTTGACTTTGCAGAGAGTTCCTTCCGCCGGAGCCAGCACGAACTTGGTCGTCTGTCCGACCGCGCAGGAAAGGACGAAACCTTCATTGTAGTCGGTGTGATTGCCCAGAACTTCCAGTCTTCCGGGAGCGGCGGCGGCGATAACGGGGGGAATCCCGTAAAAATCGGTGAATTTTCTGATCAACTCTTTCATAATAAACATCCTTACATAAAACAAATTCTTGAAATACACTGATTGAAACTTTCCTGACCGCTCAAAATATCGATCTGTATCCTCAAATAGAGTATCGGCACATCGCAGCGGTCAAGTCTGGGTATGCGCACGGCATCTTTTTCCGTGGTCATTATCATTTCCGCACCGGCGGCTTTTGCCTGATTGACAAAGTCGATTATCTCCTGCTGCGTGTAGCGGTGATGGTCGGCAAAGTGATCTTTGAGAACGAGTTCCGCACCGAAGTCTTCAAGGAATTTCTCAAAACTTTCCGGACGGGCAATGGCGGAAAGTGCCGCCACTTTGGCACCTTTGAGTTTTGAAAGCGGATGAACTACCTTGCTTTCAAGCGTCACCAGATTCTGCGGTTTGTGACAGCATTCGATGATCTCCGCGCGGCGGGTGTGGCGGCGGATGAAACGTTTGAGGTGTTCAAGTTTGTGGCTTCCGTCGGATTTGGTCAGAAAAATGTAATCTGCCCGCCGGATATTTTTTATCGGTTCACGCAGAACTCCGCGCGGCAGAACGTGACCGTTGCCGAAGGGGTCGGTGGAGTCCACAAGCACAATGTTGATATGCGGTTTGAGCATGAGATACTGGAATCCGTCATCGAGGATTATCACGTCGCTTTGAAAATTGTCGATGGCGTAAATCCCGGATTTAACACGGTCTTTATCCACGACCACCGCCACTTCCGGCAGATTTGAAGCAAGCATGTACGGCTCATCACCGGCATATTCGGAGTTCAGCAGCAGATCTTTGCCGTCGGAAACGACTTTGGGCGGTGATTCTATCTTTCCCTTCCGGAAGAAGTGGGCAAGTTTTTCGCGGAATGTACGTTTTTTGCTCCGGTAACCCCGGCTCAAAATGGCGACTTTTCTGCCGTTTTCTGACAGAGTGCGGGCAAAGACCTCCACCACCGGAGTTTTACCGGTTCCGCCGCAGGTGAGGTTGCCGATGCTGACCACCAGACAGCCCAGAGCGTGATTGCGGATGACTCTTTTATCGTACATCCAGACACGGAACTGTACCGCCATGCGGTAAAAACGGGATGATACAAAAAGCAGATTCACCAACGCCAGATCGAACCAGCGCCGCCGTCTGCCGGACATAACTTCCAGAAAATACTGTTCCAGATGTTCGGTATCAAATTTGAATTTGTGCATTGTCAACTCCCGTTATTACATATAATATAGTGCTGTTTTATGTTTCATGCAAGGTTTTTGGTTGATTTTTTACACAAACGGTGTTACATTATTTGCAGAAGTATGTTTTTTTGCATGGAAAGTATGAAATATGCCGGAATTACCCGAAGCAGAAACTATCGGCAGAGCCCTTGACCGGGCTTTGAAAGAAAGAGTGATAACGCAGGTGGAAGTTTTTTCCCCCGCCATGCGTACTCCCCTTACGCCTCTGCTTGATGCCGGACTTGAAGGATTGCGCTTTGCCGGAGTCAGACGGCGCGGCCGCTATCTGATGGCTGATCTTTCAGATAAGCGTATACTGCTTATGCACTTCGGCATGTCCGGTGTTGTCCGTATAGAAAGTTCCGGAGTTCCCAGACGCAAGCATGAACATGTCTTTATCCACCTTGATGACGGGAACATTTTCCGCTTTGAGTGTACCAGACGTTTCAGTCTGCTTGAAGTCCACACCCCGGATGAAAACGGCATACCTGCTCCGCTTGCCGGACTGGGAATGGAGCCGCTGTCACTTGAGTTCACCGGAAAAAAGTTTTTTGAGTGCTGTTCAAAACGTTCCGCTCCGGTGAAACTTCTGCTTATGGATAACTCCATCGTAACCGGTATCGGCAATATCTACGCCGCTGAAACGCTTTTTGCCGCCGGGGTCGATCCGCGCAGATCCGGCAGGGAGCTTACGTTAAAAGAGGCGGAGTCCATTGTGAAAAATGCTAAAAAAATATTGCTTGAAGCGATCGAATCCGGCGGAACGACCATTTCCGACTTCCGCCATGTCGACGGCAGTGAAGGCAAATTTGCTCAGAATCTTAAAATTTACGGTAAAGCAGGTGAACTTTGTCCGGTCTGCTCTGCTGTTGTGGAAACTGTCCGCCAGGGCGGCAGGTCGAGTTTTTATTGTCCGAGGTGTCAAAAATGATGAACAAACGTGATTTTGCCGCGTTGGCGGCGGTGCTGCTGATCTTTATCCCGTCATGCTCCACGACCGGAAACAAAGAGGGGAAGGCGACACCGGATTTTCAGGAGATCTCTGCGGAAAACGAGGCGGCGGCAAAGAGTATCGCGGCAAATTTTGCCGGCGGTTTCATCAAAGCGCTTGAAACCGGAAATTACGGGTATTGGGAAACGTTTATCCCCGCTGACAGACGCGCCAATATCGATCAGAAAAAGTTTGATGCAATGCGCAGCGAGCTTATCAATACTTTCGGCGGCTTTTCTTCCGCCGCTTATCTCGGCAGACTGGTCACCGGAAAGCTCCACAGCTATCTGTGGGCTCTGAGCTTTGAAAAAGGCAAAGATGCCGCGAAGGAGAAGTTTGAAGTCGTCTATTTTGTGAGGGTGCATTGCGAAAAGGATAAAGCACCGGCAATCAACGGATTCGGAGTCAAGTTATTTTGAACAGAGAACCTTTTATCACACAACAGGCAAGCATGGTTCCGGAGTATCTCCGGCGGCTTGAGCGTGACCCGAAAATCAAAATACGCAAAAAACGGGGAAGAAAAAAGAGTCTGATAACTCTCGGCTATTTTCTCTACCACCGGAAAGTGCGTATACTCCACCGGAAAAAAGTCCGTTCCCGCGAGGCATTTCTCCGCGGTCTCGGCATCCGGAAAAAGATGGATTTTTCCGCTCCGCCGTGGCAGCGTATGACGCTCAAAGAGATCGCTGAAAATCAGAAGTTCCAGCATTTGCTTGAGCGTAAAGTCAATAAAGACCGCCGCGTTGTAACAGTTCCGGTGCTGACTCAGGAGGAGATTTTTGCGCGAAACAATGAGTGGCGCAAAGTCAGAAACCGGGAAAAATTTTTCGTTTCCGCCGATTTTCTCTACGGTGAATATTTCTTCTATTTCGGCATGATAATGCCCGATAACTGCATGGTCAATGACGGTATCTGCAAGGGTGACCGCATCGCGGCGGTATCCAATCTGCGTCCCGGAGAGGGGGATATGGTGGTTTGCCGTATACCCGGAACAAATCATATCACCGTGCGCCGTTTCGTTTTTACTGCGAGTATGCTTTTTCATACCCTTTACGAAGGCGGTACGACCAATCCGATGCTGGTGCAGAAGGAGGAAAATCTTATCTACGGAGTCGTTGTCGATGTTCAGCGTTTTTACCGTCCCTCACGTCTGCCGAAAACCCGTCCGCTGAATCTTCTGGAACACATGCGCGGCATATCCCCGAATATTCCCGATGAGAGTGAGGCGGATGTTGTTCCCGGCGGATACCGCATCAAGTTCAAACGCAATCCCGCGGCAAGACAGGCTTTGCATGAGGGGTTGATGGATTGGAAAATGCTCAGAACGTTTCGCATCGTGGAACGTGTGCGCCTGATAAAAGCTGATAAATGGCCGTCGCGTACACCGGTCATCAAACGCAAAGGGAAAAAACGCGGTCCGAAGAAAAAGCTCCGCATGAAGATCGCCGCTTTCAACCGGCTGAAGACAGAAATAGCAGAAACTTACAGAAATTTCAAAGCAGAGATGGATAAATATGAGCGGTGATACCGGCTTTATCCATCTGCAAATATGAAGATAATTAATAAAAAGGAAAATAAATCATGAGCATCGAAATAAGCTATCTTGAAGAAGTCAAACGCAAATGTGTCCACCTTTCGTCACTGTGGATGGTGGCGGCAACACTGCTTTTCCCTTATTTCTTTCCGGAGTACGGCCGCTGGATATCCTGCGGAGTTTTTGCCGCGCTTTTACTGCTGACACTCTTTTCTGAACACGATTATGCGAACAACGGGCGTTATCTGGGCAGACTTTACGGAATCCTTTTCGGTAAAATGCTCCGCAAAGAGGTCCATCCGGGAATGTGGATAGTTTCCGGCGGCGCTTTCGTTTTGGCGGCGGCACTTCTGGTGAATCTGCTCTTTGTCCCGATGATCGCCGCTCCGTCTCTGGCGGTGATGCTCACCGCTGATGCGGCGGCGGCACTGGTCGGCAGAAAATTCGGCAGACACAAAGCTCCCAACAATAAATCGTGGGAAGGGGTGATCGCCTTTGTCATCGTCGGTTATGGCGCTCTGGCGGCGGTTCTGGCGATTGCCGGAGCGCCGGGCGGTTACTATCTTGCCGGTATTCCGGCGGTACTTCTTGCCGCTTTGGTTGAGCTTTTTGAAAAACAGCTCAAACTTGATGACAACTTCTCCATTCCCCTCTGCATCGGAGCGGTGCTTTTCGCAGCTTCGCTTCTGCCTTGTATGCAGACACCTGAAAGCAAAATGGAAAAAGCCGTCGATGAGGTATCTTCGACCGCAGAAAAAATATTTGACAACCTTTCCAATTCCATAAAATGAGGTCTTTACTATGAAAGCGAGTTACAACGGAGTATACGGTTCTCTGCTCAATGAATATTATGTGAATAAAGTCCGTAAAGTCAATCTGGAGCGTTCCGCCCGCATCGCCGATTTGAAAACCCGCGAAGATGCGGAAAAATATGTGAACTGTGTGCGGGAAAAAATCGCCGCTGCCTTCGCTTTGCCTGAGCGTAAAACAGTTCCGGTTTCCACCCTTTGCGGAGTGGTGAAGCACAAAGGATTTTCCATTGAAAAACTTATTATCGAGAGCAGAAAAGATTACCCGGTAACGGTCAATTTTTATTTGCCGGAAGAGTTTTCTGCTCAGCTCCCGGCGGTGCTTTTCCTTTGCGGACACGCTCAGGAGGGCAAAGCCGCCGGTGCTTACGCTGCCGGTGCCGCAACTCTGGCAATGCGCGGATTTGCCGTGCTGGTGGTCGACCCTGCCGGTCAGGGTGAGCGTTACCAGTTCGACGGAGTAAAAGGCGCATGGCGCGTCAGCGGCAGTTGTGTCATTGAACACAATATGCTGGGTAAACAGCTCTGGCTGGCGGATGAATTTTTCGGCTCATGGCGGGCGCATGATGCCTTGAGTGCGCTGGATTATCTGCTTTCCCGTCCTGAAGTCGATACCTCAAGAGTCGGTATCACCGGCAATTCCGGCGGCGGCACGATGACCACCTTCGTTCAGGCGCTTGATCCCCGTTTTACGATGGCTGCGCCAAGCTGTTACGTCACCAGCTGGCAGCGCAATATTGAAAATGAACTGCCCGCCGATGTCGAACAGATGATCCCCGGTATCCTTGCCGCCGGGTGTGAAATGGGCGACCTTGTGCTTGCCTATGCGCCGCGCCCGGTCATTCTGCTCGGTCAGAGAAATGATTTCTTCGACCCCAGAGGTTTGAAAGAGACCTTTGCTGAATGCCGCAAAGTCTACAAACTTCTGGGTGTGGAAGAGAATCTTCAGCTTTTCATCGGCCCAACCAATCACGGTTACTCCGTTGAAAACCGCTGTGCGATGTATGATTTCTTCAACACCCATGCCGGATTATCCGCTCCAAAGGCAACTGCGGAAAGCGAAGCGGATATATCGGATATTACGGTAAAAGATTTTTCCTGTACTGCCAACGGCAAAGTTGCTGAACTTGCAGGAAAAAAACTGCTCCACGATTTCATTGTGGAAAAAATCGACACCTTGGCCGCCGGAAGAAAAAAACTCAGCCGGGAGGAGTTGAAAAAACTGCTTGCGGAAAAATATGATCTGCCTCTTTCCATGCCGGAACCTTATTTGCGGGCGTTGCGCATGGCGTATTATCAGGAACAGGGTTCTTTGCCCATGTTCATTTACTCCCGCTTCGGCATGGAGTGTGAAAAAGGATTGATCGTGCCGCTCTGGCTGAAGATGCCGGAACCGACAGACTGCCGCCATTATTTCCCGGAAAATCAGGAGATCGACCTTTATATCCCCCACCTTTCTTCGGCGGATGAACTGCCCCTTTTCTCTTCGGAGCGTATTCTCTGCGGTGTCGATGTGCGCGGTATCGGCGCGGCAAGAAGCAACAACTGCGATGTCGATCTGATGGATGACTTTTTTTACCTTTACGGTGAAGATTATCACTACAACTCCTGTGAGATACTTTTCGGTTCCTCCACCCTTGCGGCGCGGGTACGGGATATTCTCAGCGCCGTTGCCATTGCCAAAAGCCGCAACGCTTCCGCGATACGCCTTATCGGCAGAGGTCAGGGGGCAGTGGCGGCGATATTTGCGGCGATACTCTGCGATGACATCCGATCGGTCAAGCTCTTTGATGCTCCGGAATCCTTCGATAAAATGGCACGGGAAAGAGTTACTCTCTTCCCGGCGGCGCTGATGATGCGGGGAATATTGAAATACACCGATCTGCCGGATATGTATGCGGCGCTGGGAGATAAGTGCGAAGTGGTGAATTTCGTAGATAACTTCATGCGCCGGGAGGTTTGAATTTCATGATCAAAGTTCTCTTTGTCTGTCACGGCAACATCTGCCGCAGTCCGATGGCGGAATTCATGTTCAAAGATATGGTGCAGAAAGCCGGTGTCGCGGATAAGTTTGAGATCGAATCTGCCGCCGTCAGCAGTGAAGAGCTGGGCAATCCCGTTTATCCTCCGGCAAGGAGAGTGCTTGCTGAACACGGTATCGACTGCCGCGGCAAATACGCACGCAAAATGAGTGTGAAAGATTATGAGTATTTCGATTACCTTATCTGTATGGATTCTTCCAACATGCGCAACATGCAGCGCATCTGCGGCGGCGATAAAGATAACAAGATGTACAAACTTCTTGATTTTACTTCTGCTCCCGGTGACGTTGCCGATCCGTGGTACTGCGGAAATTTCGACGGCACCTGGAGTGATATCCACCGCGGTCTGACGGCGTTTTTCGATACTCTTGATATCTGCTGAGTCCGGTGGGCGGAGGGTGTATGGCTGAAAGAGATTATCCTTTCGGATGGGTCGATTTTTCCCGCGAAGACTCCCGGCTTGCCGCCGATATCATCAACGCACTTCGGGAACAGGGGGCGGTCGATGAACTTGGTCTCGGAGTTATCCAGAGTGCTTTTGCCGACAGATTTTTCCCCGGAACTTCGACCATCCAGACGCGGGCAAAGTACTTTTTTGCCGTATGTTATGCGCTCAGAGAGGTTTTTGAAAACACCGACCGTAAAAATTTTGCATCAAAACTTTACACGATCGAAAAAGATTACTCAAAAGCGCTTTATAAAAATACCTCTGACGAAGATAAAGAGGGTATTTTCGGTACCCGTTTCTTTGATTCCGACAATAAATCATGGGTCAGGCGCCCGCCGTCAGAGGTCTACTGGAGTGGTATAAAGCAGTTCGGTTTCATCCGGTTTGATGAGAGCAAAAAAGGTATTTCCCTTGCGGAATTTATCCGCATCCTTGAAACGGAATCATCTGCCGATAACGGTTATATCCGTCAGAAAGGCGATGAAGATGAGGATTGCGACCGCAATGATGCAGAAGAAAAATTCTGGCACTGGCAGCTTTTGCAACCGGAGAACTGGCAGAAATCCCCCACTCCGGCTTTGAGTGAAGAAGAAAAATCATTTTTCCGTCAGCAGATAAGAGAAAAGTTCAGCGGCACTCTTCTTTGCACCATGCTTGAAAACGGTCTGCCTGGAGAGTTTAAGTACGCCAACCGTCTGCCGCTGGGCGCGGAACTGGAAAAATTGTGGCAGCTTGCCAACGGTTTTGCGGAATTTATCTATCCTGCGCAGATATATTTCAATCTTCTTTTGCAACGCAGAAAATCTGCTGAAGAATGGCGCGGATTGCAGGGGACTTTTCAACAGCGGGCGGAAAAAGTTGATATCGACGGGATTTTCAAAATCCTGCCTGCGGCATCCCCGGCGGCGCTTATCCGCAGAAAGCGGACGGAAAAGTTCCTCAACGATCTGAAAACGCTTTTTCTTGCGGAAAAACTTGATGAGTATGCCCTTGATGAACTTCTTACTGACCGTGAAAAGTATCTCAAGGGGGTAAAACGGGCAAAACTCTGTCACCGTGAGGATTTTCAAAACGGCGGTACGATGTTTTCCGGCGAAAAACTCTCTTTCCGTTTCCGCGTTGCCAGTACCTTGCTGAAAGATATGGGAGTAAAGGAGCTTGAAGATGTTCGACCCTGAAAAAGAGCGGATAAATTACTCATCCATACTCCGTCCCCCTGCCGGATTTGAGCTTGATCTTGCCGTGGCAGCGACCTATTCCCTCGATCTGCCGACGTTGATATCGGCGCTTGTTCCGCTTGCGCTCGGCGGTGAAATGTCCGGTGTCTGCCGCGACAATCCGGTATCGGTCTTTTTCGCCATCCGCAAAATCATTGACAAAGTGCTGATTTTCTGCGACAGCAGTGCGGTGAAACTGCCGGAAAAGGATTCCCCGTTTTTCCCGCTGCTTGACCGCATGATCTATCCGGTATTCCCTGAAAGCGGAGCTTTTCACCCCAAAATGTGGCTTTTGCGTTTCAAGGATAAAAAAAGCACCACTCTTTCTTACCGCGCGGCACTCTTGAGCCGCAATCTCGCTTTTGACCGCAGCTGGGATATGTGCGTGAGTTTTGAGGGCACTTCCGCTGCTGAAAGTGAACGCGCCAACGGTAAGGAACTGGGGGATTTTCTCCGCTGGCTTGCTCCAAAAAAACTTGCCGGATTTGCCGCTGAACTTGACAGTGTGCGCTTTACCGGAAAAAATCTCGATGATGATGAAACGCTTTTTATTCCGCTTTACCCGGCTTCAAAAGCAAGGGAAAAGCTCCCGGCTCCCTTGAAAGGCGGCAAAGAGAAGATAGCTGAAGGTGAAAAATTTTCCCGTCTGCTTGCCATATCGCCATTTCTTACGCCTGAAGCGGTGAAGGTATTCACTTCGTACTTCAAGCCGGATAAAGACTACTCGAAAATGGTGCTTGTTTCCCGCAAAAATGAGCTTGCCAAAACCTTTAACGGCTTTGCTCCGCCGGAATTTCACGGAAAGGACGGTAAAAAGAATTTTGAAATTTATCACCTTTGCGACGATGCTGTCCACGGGGTGCAAAGCGATGATGATGAGTTTTATCTGCCTTCGGATATCCACGCCAAATTTTACGTTGTGCAGCATGACTTTTACCTCGGTTCGATGAATCTTACGGAAAACGGCAAATTCCATAATACGGAACTTATGGTGAAAATCCGTCCGCGCGGTGATGCGGTATTCTTTTCGGTCATTGACGGCTTGAAACTTGAGGATGAACAGAGCTGTTTTGAAACATTCAACTTGCATACAGAAGTTGAACTGTCCGGAGATGAACAACCTGAAGATGTGTTGAAAAACTTTTTCCGTCCGGTTGCAAACTATTTGAACCGTTGCAAAACAAGTGTTGAAAAAGGTACAGACGGCAGATTTTCCGTCACATTGGCAAGTTCTGAACCCCCGCCGGATTTACCCGGTATCCGCTGTGAACTGCGCCATCTGGGAGCGGCGGAAGCTGTTCCTCTGTCGGAAAAAATGCGCTTTTCTGCTATTGCCCCTGAGAAACTTTCCGACTTTTACGCTTTGACTCTTTCCAACGGCACTGCCGAAGTCAAACGGATGATGATCTTGAAAACTGCCGCTGATTTTGCAAGTGAACGCGATTGCGCGGTCTCGGCAAAAATTTTTGACTCCGCAGGCAAACTTCTGGCATTTTTGGAGTTCGCTTCAGCTCCCGATCAGGCGGTGTTTGCCCTGCGCCAGAAAACGGATATATTTTCTTGCGCCGAAGCGGGCAGTAACCGGTTTTCCGCTGAAAAAAGTGCGGGCATTTATGAACAGCTTTTGCGTGCAGCGGCGCTGGAGCCGGATAAACTTTCCGATCTGCGCAAAGTGATCGGGGAATTGAAAAACTCACCTGTAAAACACGATGGACTTGATGAACTTCTGCAATTTTGCGGCAACTTTTTGGATACGGTGAAAATGTGGAAAAAACTTTAGACAATATCTGTGCCGGAGCTTACGGCAAGCTGAAAAATTTTCAGAAAGCGACCGTTGACCGTATTTGTGAACTTTTTAAATCCGGTCAGCGCCGCGTGCTGGTCGCCGATGAGGTCGGACTGGGCAAAACGATCATCGCCCGCAGTGTGACCGCTGAAACGGCAAGGATGCGTTTTCATGAAGGGGATGATCTTTTCAAGGTGGTTTACGTCTGCTCAAATCAGACCGTTTCCCGCCAGAATATCCGCAAACTTCAGCTTGTTGAGCAGAAACAAGTGGGAAATCTCTGCGAAATGCGCTTATCCATGCAACATTTGCGTATCGCTGAAGATGAGGCGGCGGCACTTGAAAAAAAGCAGTTTATCCAGATGCTTGCGCTTACGCCCGGAACAAGTTTCCAGCTTACAGAAAGTGCCGGGTGCATGGAGGAGCGCGCATTGACCGCTGTAATGCTGCAACGGCTTGTTGAGGAGAAGTTCCACGGTGAAATTTCAGAATTTTTCCGTTACGGCGTGGGGGAGACCGGCTGGAATAACAGTGTTGAATATTACCGCAAACGGGTGGATAAAGTTTCCGGCAGCGGTTATCCGGAGCGGCTTCTTGACAAGGTCGCAAAGACGGATATTTTTTCTGATTTTCAGCGTTGTCTGACAGATAATGCTTTGCCCGCAGGTTCCGGACAGCGCAGAATGCTCACTGAGTTCCGCAAACATTTTGCCGCATTTTCCGCTGAATCACTTGCTCCCGACCTGGTGATAATGGATGAGTTTCAGCGTTTCCGCACATTATTGTCCGGTGAGGGGGATATGGCGGAACTTGCCAAACGTTTTCTGCAGGGCGATGCGGAAAATTCCCCCCGTGTACTGCTTTTATCGGCAACGCCTTTCAAGCTTTACTCCACGCTTGAAGAAGCTGAAGCAAGCGGCGAGGATCAATACCGTGAATTTAAGGATGTGGTAAAATTTCTGCACAGCGGCAGCAGTGAGCGTTTTGAAGATTTTCAAACTGTCTGGGGCAGTTACTCCGCACTTCTCCATGCGCCGGAAAAATCTGCCGGAACGCTTCTTGAGAGCAAAAACAACGCTGAAAAAGCACTTTATGATTCCGGGATATGCCGCACTGAACGCATCGGATTCATTTCCGGAGATAAAGATTTTCTCCACGAGCCGGAAATGCTCCTTGATGCCGGTTACGGTGATATATGTTCTTTTCTGGAAATGAGCGCCATCCTTGCGCCGCTGTCAGAAAATCTCCCGGTGGATTACGTCAAAAGCGCCCCCTTTCTGCTCTCATTTATGGAGCATTATCAGCTCAAGGAAAATATTACAAAAAATCCGGAGTGCGCCCGCCTTGCCCGCAATAAAAAGCTCCAATGGTCGTGGCTCGATACCGGAAATATCAGCCGTTACGGTGAAATTCCCCGCTGCAACGCCAAACTTGATGCGCTGTTTGATATCCTGTTCCGTGAAAACGGCGATTCATCAAAACTGCTCTGGGTTCCGCCGTCAAAGCCGGATTACGAACTTCAGGGAGTTTTCAAAAATCAGCAGGATTTTTCCAAAATCCTCATATTTTCCGCGTGGGAGATGGTTCCGCGCATGATCGCCGTCCTCACTTCATACGAAGCTGAACGGCGCTCCATCGGAACATTGATAAAGGCGCAGATTGCCAATAAAAAGCGGAAAAAACGCAAAAAAAGCGGCATCGCCGCCCTGTCATACAATGTGAAACATGGCGTTGAACGCTATCCCGGCAAACGGGTTGCGGCTGGCAAATTGAACCTGCTCCTGTGGGATTCCAAGTTCCTTGCCGCCTGTTTCACCCCTTCGGGAACATGTGAAGATTATTCCGTCTGCCGCCAACGGGTCTTTGAGAATATATCACAACATTGCAATGGGCAGTACTCATCTTTTGAAGAACTTTTATCCGCATTGGATGGCGCGGTTTACAACGGTGAAAACCGCACTCCTCTGAGTGAGGACTTTCCTGATATTCTGACCGATATGGCGCTGGCTTCTCCGGCGGTGTGCGCCAGAAGAACTTTGCAGAAATACGCATCAGATGAAAAAGAAATCTCTCAAGGCGTTTTTGCGCTTGCCGCCGCCTTCGCCGCCAGATTCTGCCGTCCGGAAAGTGTTGGAGCAGTTTGCAGCACAAATCACGATATCGACCGTTATCAGTTCAAACTTTTGCGTTACTGTGCCGAAGGCGGATTTCAGGCGATGCTCGACGAATATTTCTTTGTCCTTCAGGCGGATATCGGGGCGGAAAATTGGCAGACGATGGTCGAAACGGCTGTTTCCGTTCTGAAATTCACCACCGCGGTCTACGATGTCGATACCCGGACGGCGTTTGCTTCACGCATTGAAAATCCGGCGGATAAAAGCCGGCATGAGAACAAATTTTCCATGCGGTCTCACTTCGCCGCCAGTTTCAACAGAGATAAAGGCAGCAGTGCCGATGCCAAATCCGGCAACCGCAAAGAGAGCTTGCGTACCGCATTCAATTCGCCGTTTTACCCCTTCGTGCTTGCCTCTACCTCCGTCGGTCAGGAAGGGTTGGATTTTCACACTTACTGCCGTAAGATCATGCACTGGAACCTGCCTGCCAATCCGGTCGAACTTGAACAGCGTGAAGGACGTATCAACCGTTTTCAGTGTTTTGCCATCCGCAGAAGTCTTGTCGCGGCTGCTGATAAAACATGCCGCAGCTGGAAAGAACTTTTTGACTATGCCGATGAACGCGAAGCCGCCGCCTGTTGCGGTGATTACTCTCAAATGTCCCCATTCTGGTGTATGCGGGAAAATCAGCCGGTGAAAATCGAACGTCTCGTGCCGCTGATAAAGTACAGCTCCTCGATAGCGGCTTTTTCCCGGTTGAAAAAGCTCCTGACCCACTACCGTCTGACTCTGGGACAACAGCGCCAGCAGGATATCGCCGAAGCATTTATCGGCAGTGACCGTTTTGATGCGGAGTTTTACCGCAAATTATTTTTACAATTATCCCCGTATAAGAAACAGAAAGGATTTTGAGTATGTACGATTTCGACAAAATTGTAAACCGCCGCGGCATCGGAGCATGCAAATATCTCGGCGTGCCGGAAAATATCCTCCCCATGACCATTGCCGATATGGAGTTCGCCGCTCCGCCGGAGGTCGTTGACGCTCTGCAAAAACGCGCCGCACACGGAAACTTCGGCTACACCATGATGGTCGATGAGGATTATCAGGCGGTCATCGACTTTGTAAAATCCCGTCACGGCATCACCATTCCCCGCGAACACCTGCTTGCCACTCCCGGAGTTTTGAACACTATGCGCTGTTCCATGTACGCCCTTACTCAGCCGGGAGATAAAGTTGTTGTGATACTGCCGTTGCACACACCATCCATCCGCAGTGCGTACATGCAGGGGCGTATCGCCTGTGAATCGTGGATGAAGCGTACCGCTGACGGCAATTACACCCTTGACCTTGACGATATTGAAAAGCATTTTGCTTCCGGTGCAAGGGTGCTGATGATGTGCGCTCCACACAATCCCACCGGACGTGTCTGGCGCATGGAAGAACTTTCCCCGCTTGCCGAACTTGTGAAAAAGTACAACTGTACCGTTATTTGCGATGAGATACACCGCGATCTTGTCTACCCCGGAAACAAACATATTCCGCTGGCGTCGCTCCCCGGTATGGCGGAACGGGTCATCACCGTATTTTCCGCCTCAAAAACCTTCAACCTCGGCGGTTGTCATATCGGTTCCGCCGTGATCGCCGACGCAGAACTCAAAGATAAGATACGCTCTTTGCTCTATGAATACGGTCATGAGTGCGGCAGACCGCCCTTGTTTTCGCTTGTCGCCCAGACCGCCGCATACAAATACGGTGAAAAATATCTCGATGAGATGATTTCATACCTCAACAGCAATATTGATATGGCAATGGAGTATCTCAAAGACCTGCCTGTTGCCGTCTGCCGTCCGGAAGCATCGTTTCTCCTCTGGGTCGATTGCTCCAAATTGAACTGGGATACCGATACCCTTGCCCGCAAACTTGCCGATGCCGGAATTTCCGCCGATCCCGGCCACTATTACGACACATGGCATATTGCCGGATACTCCGGAATACAGCACCATTTCCGTCTGGCAGTCGGTATGCCCAAAGCTCTGCTTGAGCCTGCCCTTGACCGTTTGCGCAAAATCTTCTGATTTGCAAGCACCCCTGCAAAACAAACGGAGCTGAGCGCAAAAACTGTCATTTTTTTGCAGGGGGCGTCCGTCTTCGTTACACTACGCCGTGACAAGTCGTTAGCACCCCTGCAAAACAAACGGAGCTGAGTTTTACGCTCAGCCCCGTTTGTTTCATTGTTTACCATCTGCCGTGACGGACAGGTGCGGGAGCGGGTTTTCTCACTGTGTGAGCGGGTTTTCTCGCTGTGTGAGCGGGTTTTCTCACTGTGTGAGCGGGTTTGCGGACCACCGGCTTTTTCGGCGGCGGGCAGACTCTCGGACGGGGAGGAACTCTCTTACCGAAGATCCAGCCGAAAAATGTCGGTTTCACTTTTTTCGGCGCTTTGCACGGTCCGGCAAAGACGGCGGCTCCCATCATCATCACGGCGGCGATCATCATAACTTTGGCAATTCTTTTCATTTTTCTACCCTTTCGTTTGGAGAAGTTGTTTTTTTCAAGCCCCCGATTGGTTGCTTTCCAACCCTATAACGCTAAGGATATCCTAATTATTTTGCATCCCTTAATATTTTTTTGAAAAAAATTGCAAAAAAGAGGTCATCGCAAGAGTTTTCCTCAATAATTCAGACCAGAAACGGCTCTTTATTCACCCTGTGGAGCATTATCTCATCAATGACGGCATTGCCGCGGTTTTCAAGCAGAAAATGGATGATATCCGCCACTTCTTCCGGCATTATCATACCTTCCGGTGACAGGTCGGGGCGGGAAATTTTCACCATATCGGTATAGACTCCCCCCGGACAGATGGCATGAACGCGGATATTATCCTTATAATACTCTCTGGCAAAACTTTTTGTCATACCCAGCAGTGCGTGTTTCGATGCGGTATACACACTTTGCAGCGGATATCCGGCATGGGCGACGACTGAGGCGATATTTATCACTGTGGGAGTTTCTGACTTTTTCAGATACGGCAGGGCGTACTTTGTCAGGAAAAACGGAACTCTTGTGTTTATCGCCATTATGCGGTCGAACTCCTCCGGAGTAACTTCTTCAAACGGAGTGCTTTGGGCTACTCCGGCATTGTTGATGAGAACGTCGGCGCCGCCGAATTTTTCCGCAGCAGTTTTTATTGCCGATGAAAGAAATTCCAGATTTGTCAGGTTGCCCTGAATGATAAGCGCATTGGAGTGTTCTTCAACCATCGCCGCTGTGGTTTGGAGTTTTTCTGCATTGTTGCCTCCAAAAAGGATGATATTCATGCCGCTTCGGGCAAGTTTTACGGCAACGGCTCTGCCGATGCCTCCGCCGGCACCGGTGATGATGGCGGTTTTGGTTTTTAATTGTATTTTCATTTTTTAATAATAATTTTCTTTGATTTTCCAAATTTACCTGCGGCGGGTTCTCGCGGGCAATCTCGTGCCTTGCTCCTGCGCTGGTTCGGTCGAGTACGATAGTACACTCCCTCACCATGCTCGTCGCAAAACACGACCTTGCCACACGCTGCATCCGCCGATAGGATCGAAGCCCGATATGTTCTGAGTTTCCCGCCGATAGGATCGAAGCCCGATATTCCACCGATAGGAGCGAATCGCCGATAGGATCGAAGCCCGATATGTTCTGAGTGATATTCCCGCCGATAGGATTGTCCCCATGATAAGAGTGCACCCCTTGACAGGATTGTAACTGTCAACAAAAAAGGGAGCATTTTCAGCTCCCTTGTTTGTACGCATCGGCTCAGAAGTAGCGTTTGAGCAGACCTTCAAAACCTTTGCCGTGACGGGCCTCGTCTTTTGCCATTTCGTGAACGGTGTCATGGATGGCATCGTAGCCCAGCTCTTTGGCGCGTTTGGCGATATCGAACTTGCCGGCGCAGGCGCCGCATTCGGCTTCCGCACGCATTTCCAGATTTTTCTTGGTGCTTGAGGTGAGGACTTCACCGAGCAGTTCAGCAAATTTGGCGGCGTGTTCGGCTTCTTCAAAGGCGTAGCGTTTGTAAGCCTCGGCGATTTCGGGATAACCTTCGCGTTCAGCCTGACGGCTCATTGCAAGGTACATACCGACTTCGCAGCATTCGCCTTCAAAGTTGGCGCGCAGACCTGCAACGATTTCAGGATCGATACCCTCGGTTGAGGCAACGACGTGTTCGCAGGCGTAGCTCTGGGCGCCAGTGACTGCTTTGAATTTGGCGGCGGGGGCTTTGCACTGGGGGCAGTTGGCAGGTGCTTCATCGCCTTCGTGGACATAACCGCAAACGGTGCATACATACTTCATGATTTTTCTCCTTCTATTCTGAGGCGATCTGTGACAGCCTCTTTTGTTTGGCAGCTTTCACTGCCGTGTTATTTGTTTTTTTGTTAGCCTTGTCTAAATTCTGCAATAATTTAACGCATGAAGTATGATTTTTCAACTGTAAAAACAAAAAAATTTTGAATTTTTTTTAAGTTTTTTATTTTTTGCAAAAAATCCAACCTGCGGTGGCGCATCGTGGTCAATCTCGCTTATACTCCAAAAAATCTCCCTGCGGCGGCAGAAGAGCCGCCTCGCCGCTCGTGCTTCGCACTCAGCGGTTACAGTCGATTTTTCGGAGACCACGCTCTTCGGTCTTCCGTGCGGCTTACGCCGTACTCATCCCTGCGAGAGAGGTTGTTTTTAATTTATTAAGTACACCCTGTCCCGTCGCAGCCTTGGCGAAGACGGATCCTGCACCATGCTCGTCGCAAAACACGACCTTGTCGCACGCTGCATCCACCGATAGTAAACAAACCGTATTATCTCAAATGTTACGATAAAAAAACGGGAACGATATTTACCACTGATTGAAAGAACAGACCTCATCGAGCGTTTTGCGGACTTTGGCAAACGGGGCTTCACCTGCGGCGTAACCGAGGGCGAGAGTCATGCGGACGGTGCATCCGGAAGGAATACCGAAATATTCTTCCATTTTTCTCTGATCGCACATACCGATGATACAGCTGTCGATACCGAGGGAGAAAGCTTCATGGCACATATTCATGCACGCTGCACCGATATCCCCTCTGGCAAAACGCTGTGAGTCATTATAGTAATCAATGACAGCTTTCATCACTTTGGCTTCGATTTCGGTGAAGATGATGAATGCGGAAACCTGATCTCTCCACGGAGCCCCAGTTGAACCGTTGGGCAGAACGAGGGCATCGCAGAGTTTTGCTTTGGCTTCGGGGGAATCTACGACGATGAATTTCCACGGCTGTGAGTTGCATCCGCTTGGGGTGAGTCTGCCGGCTTCGACTATTTTGAGCAGATCTTCGCGGGAAATTTCTCTGCCCGGAACAAATGAGCGGCAGGAACGGCGGTTTTTCATCATTTCAAGAAAGTCCATTGTGATTTCTCCTTGGGGTTAACTGTACTTTACTATACACTGTCCGGCTTGATAATTCAAGCGGTGTTGCCCGCAAGCAGCAAGGGGTTTATTTTTTGCGCTTCGCGCTTGTTTATGCGCTTCGCGCTTTATTATGGGGGCGCTTTTTGTAAAAAGCTCCCCCATGCCCCCTGCAAAAACTTTTCACGCTTGCTTCGCAAGCTGCTCTTGAGCGCTTCGCGCTTGTTTTGTGCTGCGCACGGCTTGGGCGCTTCGCGCAGTTTGAGTGCTGCGCACGGCTTACGGCTTCAAACAGCGGAACGCTTTGGGCGAAACTCCGTAGTGCTTCCTGAACTCCGCTGAAAAATACTGACTGCTGGAAAAATTCAGCATCGCCGCCACCTGTTTCACCTGATAATAAGGCAGCAGTGAACGCGCCTTATCCATTTTCATGTCGAGGAAAAAGTTTACCGGCGAACACTGCAAATGCTCCTGAAAAAGACGGTTCAGAGTCGCTTTGCTCACTCCGGCATGGTGGGCGATATCGGTCAGGGTGATTGGTTTATCCAGAGATTGGCGGATAAAATATATCGCTTTTTGCAGCTCCTCCGGACGCGAAGTGTTGACACTCTGTTCGGCAAGAGTCAGCAGAAGTTTATAGCATAACGCGCTCAATTTTCCGCTGTCATAAGGTGTTCTTTCTGATTCTCTGTAAAGTTCATCGAAAATTCTGTCGATCTCGCGGTTATCCTCAGGGCGGATGCAGAAAACCCGGTCAAGCCCCGTTGAGGAAAGGAGCGTCTGCAGGAGCGGTCCGCCGATATTGGCAACCCGTTTTACTGCGGTGAGGGTCTTGCAGCGCATGGAGTTGTTACTCCCCATCTGAACGAGAAAGATTTCACCCGGCTGGCACTCAACTTCCATTCCGTTGTGAGTGAAAATGAAAACTCCTTCTTTGACATATTCCACCGCGAAAGTGTTGCAGTTCTTTCTCTGGCGGAAACACTCCTTGTGCCAGTAATCATCACCCACGCTGTTCGGATAAAGCGGATAAACCGTGTCAAAACTGCCGAACACATGGAATTTGTGCAGCGGATAATGCAGATAATTGTATCCTGAAAGCTGACTTCCGTTGGGCAGATGTTCTTCAAAACGCTGTTTCTTTACCATTTTATTTCTCTGTGATATTATATCTTGTGTTTTTGAGAATATATCACACTTTTTTCAAAAGTAAAGCTGTTGAAAATATTTTTTCTGTAATGTATATTAGCGTTGTTTGCAAAAAAGTGCAGATATAAGGGAGTGACAGAATGACAAAAAATACTACAAAAGTTGATTTGTTCTGGGGGTATGGAGCGGTCGAAGCTCCTCCCGGTGAAGGATTGGCAAAACATTGGAACTGGCTCAAGGCGCAGACCGGCAACAACCACCCCGGTGCGATGCTTCCCTTCGGATGGGTGACGGCACTGCCTTACAGCGGTGCGTATCCGACCGGATACGGCAGGAACGGCAACTCCTGTGAAGGCAAGCCGCCGCAGGTTTCCGACACTGCCGCCGCATACGGGATAACCCATTTTCACCCCAGCGGAACCGGTTATGTCGGTGAGTTTTACAACTATTTTCTGGTGACTCCGTGCAGCAGTGGCTGTGATTGCCGGGAAATTTCCGAACTTAAAGATGAGTACGCTTCGTGCGGATATTTTTCCGGCAAACTTGTCGATTACGGAGTCGATTTTGAATTGACCTGCGGAAAATTTGCCGCACTCCACCGTTACTATTTTGCTGAAGACTCCGGAAAAATCAAAGTCGATATCACTCAGCTCGGTTTGCGTATCACGATGGGGGCGTACAGCGAAAAAATCGGTGCGTTCCACGGTGAAGCTGTGGATAACGGAATTTACTGCGGATTTGTCAACGCCCACGGCGCACTGCTTTATTATGCCGTTTGCTGCAAGGGCGGACTCAAACGGCAGAAGTTCATCAATGGCGTGATCACCTTTGAGCTTGACGGAACTCAGGCAGAGTGTGTGCTTGCCTTCAGTCTGGTCAGTGAAGCCGAAGCGCTTGAAAGAGTTAAACTTGCGGCGGAAAAAGGTTTTGATGCCCACCGTTCCGCAGCGGCTCAGGCGTGGGAGGAACTTCTCGGCAAAATCTGTGTCAATACCGCAAGTGATGATAAAACGAAACTTTTTTACAGCGCTCTTTATCACAGTTTTGTCAAACCTTGTGATGCGGGCAGTGAATTTATCGACTTTCAGACGATGTGGGATATTTACCGCACCCAGCTGCCTCTGACGATGATAACCGCTCCTGAAACAGCACGCCGGATGCTGCTGTCGATAATGGCGACGATCGAAAAGAAGGGATTTTTCCCCTGCTGTTACATGATGAGCATGCTTTTTGCCAAACATGATGTTCAGGCGACGGCGCTGAGTGTCTATACCTTCTGTGACGGATTTTTCTCCGGAGTGTTGACCAAAGCCGATTACCCTGCAATGAAAAGCGCCATTGAAAAGGTCTTTGCCACAGCTTCACTTGAAGGCAAATCACCCCCCCACACCCTTGACCTTGCCGGAGCTTACCATGCGGCGGCATTGATCGCAAAAGAGTGCGGCGACAGTGTTACGGCGGAAATGTGGGAAAAGGAAAGTTCCGTCTGGAAAAAAGTCTATGAACCGGCGACCGGATTGCTGATTTCCAATGCCGATTATTATGAAGGAACTTACTGGAACTACTCCTTCCGTCCCCACGTCGATATGGCAGAAAGAGTCGCCCTTGCCGGCGGTCAAGAGGGTTTTGAAAAACTTCTCGATAAGTTTTTCGGCTTCGGCTGTACGGATGAATACAGCTGTACCCGCCCCCTTATCGACCATCGTTTTGAGGGGATGAACAATGAATCCGACATGGAAACACCTGCGGCGTATCTCTGGTGCGGCAGAGTGGATAAACAGGCACTTATCCACGATACCATCCGCAAAAATATGTTCCTCAACGGCTCTGGCGGTTGTCCCGGCAACAATGATTCCGGTGCATTGAGTTCATGGTATGTTTTAAGTGTTCTGGGGATTTATCCTCTGACTGGAACTGGTATGGTGCTTCTTACTTCGCCTGAAATAAAATCAGCGGAAATCACCCTTGCCAGAGGTGTGTTGAAAATTGAAGTTGAAAGGGAAAGTGCCTCGTCGATATATCCGGTTGAATACACATTCAACGGCAGAAAACTTGACGGAGCTTACCTGCCGTGGAGCGAGTTGGCTTCGGGCGGTGTATTGAAATTTGTACTTAAAGATGAACCGGACGGCTCATTTTGCATACCTGATTGGCTTTAACCCCCTAAACAAAGGAGAAAATAAAAAATGAAAAAAGAAAATCAACGTGCCTTCACTCTGATCGAACTCTTGGTGGTCATTGCTATTATCGCGATCCTTGCGGCGATCCTGCTCCCTGCGCTCAACAGCGCCCGTCAGAGCGGACACGGAGCAAGCTGTGTGAACAATCTCAAACAAATCGGTGCTTCTCTGGCGCTTTATTCAGGTGCATACGAAATGTATCCCTGCGGTCCTTCATGGCTCAAACCCAACGGAGATGTCCAGAACCTCAATGCTATCAACTGGAGTATCCCGCAGGGGCAGCTTGTCCGTACCGTAAATCTTGATACAGCCGTTTTGAACTGCCCCTCATTCACTGCGGGCAACAACGATATGTATCAGTGGAATGCGGCTATCGGCAACTCTCTGGATATGCCTGCCAATTATTCTGCCGCCTGGACACATCGCGGCATGACCTTTACCACATACGGTATGAACTTCACCTATCTCGGAATCGGTTATGTTACTGAAAACTACGGCAAAGAAGGTGCCAGAGGTCCTTACAAAGACGGAAAAGCCAAATCACCGAGTACCACGATCGCATTTGCCGATACCAATGGTCAGAAGGGTGATGAACCTGCCGGACGCTGGTGGCTCGATCACCGTGCAAATGACTCCACCGGAGCCCGCGGATTCCTCTGGCCGGTCCACAAAGGTGGAGCAAACATCCTCTTTGTTGACGGACATGTTCAGCTGCAGAGAGGCGGTTCCGGTACTCTGGATAAAGCCGGTTCCAACAGTCTCTATGAATCCATTCCCCACAAGAACACCAATCCTCACTCCGAAGGTGAATCATGGTGGACATACTGAAAAAGCTTTCCTGCATAACGGCGGTTTTTGCCGCCGTTATTCTCTTCGGCGCAGTTGACGGTAAAAAAAGTTATTTTACTGTCGGCAATCATCAGCCGGGAGTGAATGTTCCTGTAAAAGTTTCGATTTTTCTCCGGGATGCTTCCGGCAAAGCCGCGGATGCGGCAAAAATTGCTCTTTCCTGTGACAAACCTGCAAAAATCAGCGCAGTAAAAAAAGTTGCAGCTGGTAAATATGAAGCAGATATCACCTTTGATAAAGCGGGAGTTCCTGCTCATCTTACCGTTACTGCCGACGGCGTGAAAGTTCTGGAAAACTTTATCCAGAACCCGGAAGATCTGCGTTTCTGCACCGCATGGACAAGCAATCTTTACTGCAACGAAATGCGCCGTTTTGCTGACCGTCTGGAAACGGTCTCTCTTGACCGCAAAAGCAACGCTTCATGGGGATTCTGTCTGCTTGAGGGGGCAAATTATCTGCATGACCGCAAATACCGTATTTCTGCGGAAGTGGAACTTTTCAACCTTGTCGGTCACGGCGTCGTTCTTGTCGGCGGTGAACGCAACAAGGCGGGCAAGGAACAGCAGGGACCGCACTACGGACAGTTCCGTGCGGGCGACAAACAGACCATCCGTCTGGAAAAACTCATCCAGCCCCGTCCGTGGGGCGTGAAACTCTCTTTCGGCTGTTCTGTGATGACTGCTGACGGCAAGGTGATAATCCGTTATCCCAGAGCAGAAAGTGTGCCGACTTTCGTTACGCGGGAAACTTCGGGCAGAAAGATACAGCCGACAAAATTCACTGGTTATGACCGCTTTGCCAAAAGCTACTCAAAAGCCGCCGCCGCCGGATTTGAAAAACTGCTTGCCATGCCCGAAAATAAGGACTTGAAAGCGAAAATCGCTGGCAATATCAGTGCTTACACTGCATTGGATGTCCGTCAGGAATTGGCAAAACGCGCCAAACTCATTGAAACCAAAGGTGCCGATGCTTTGCGTAAACAGCTCCGTGAAGCGGCATTCAAAGTTGAAGTCAAGCCGCCTTTCGGCAAAAATATCAACGCTGTTGTCATGCGTAAAATGGATAAAGCCCCCGTTCTTGACGGTAATCTTAATGAGTGGAGCAGTTTTACCAATAATTTCAAAAATTCCCGTGGCGCACACGAAGCCGCTGTTCCGCAGACAGATGTCGCCGCAGGATATGACAAGGATAATCTCTATCTTGCGTTCCGTCTCAACGGCAAAGTCGGCAGAGCGGGCAATGCTGTTCCTCATGACGGTGATGAAATATGGAGAAGTGACAGCGTTGAAATTTTCATCGTCCCTGAACACGGCAACGGTTTTTATCAGCTTGCTGTCGGTGCCAACGGTCAGACCTATGACGGCGCCGAAGGTGATGGTATGGTCAATTTCTCATGGAAAAAAGCGTATAAAGTCAATGACAACGGCTGGGTTGTTGAAATAGCTGTTCCATGGAAAAGTGTCGGCTTTACCGCCGTACCAAAAGAGTTCAGAGCCAACTTCTGCCGAACAGTTACTTTCGGTCAGGCAAGCTGTTGGAGTATCCATTCACGCGGCTACTCTGAAGCGGCAGGCATGGGCTTTGTCGTTGCCGACAGTTTCGGCAAGGCAAAGGATGCCGCATCCTTTATCGCTCTTAAAAATGCCGATGCCATGGAAAAACAGCGTGCAGAGATTGCCGCCAGTGAAAAGGCACGCAAAGAGCTTTCAGGCAACGGTGTTATTTTCTCACTCTGGGATGATGAAGCGGACTTTGAAAAAGACCCCAACTATCAGGTGCGTTTCCTCTCTGAACGGATGAAAAAGAATTGCAAAGCTGTTCTTTCATACAAACAGGCAATCAATGAGTTCGCCCATAAATCCTTTATTGTTTCTGCCATTGCAGGGGCAAAGGATATGAAATTTGTTCTGAGCGATCTGGTCAGTGCCGACGGCAGAAAAATTCCTGCCGCAAATTTGAGTGTCTGGAAAATCGGCTATCTTGAACCCTCTAAAGCTCTCTGGAAGAGCCGTTACGATTCATGGAGCAAACGCCCGATACCTGAACTTGTTGAAGAGGTCGATGGAGCGCTTACTCTTGATGAGTTCCAGTCCGTCCAGTTCCGTCTGGTAATCGACAGCCGTAAAGTGACTGCCGGCAAATACAGCGGAAAAATCGCTGTAAACTGCGGCGGAAAAAATTACGATCTGCCAGTGAATTGTGAGGTTATGGATTTTGCTCTGCCCGATGCGGCAAACAATCCTTACCGTGTCTATCTCTTTTCCAGTCTGCCTTACGGCGGCAAATCAGGTGAAGCGTGGGCAAAGTTGTATCAGGAACGCTATGTGAATGAAATCAGTTTTGAGCATCCGCGTATGTTCCTTGACGGCAAAGAGCTGAAATCCCCGGGCTGGCGCAGTAAAGATTATATAAATAATATTACTGCATGGAAACAGCCTGCCAACTCAAAATTCACCATCGACGGCAAACTCTATGATTTTGACGACCGTATCGCCATTTGCGGCCGCTGGGGACTTATCCCGCAGTTGACCAACCGCACAGGATCAGTTTATGTCGATCTTATAGATGAACTTGATGCTCATATCAAGGCTCTCGGCGTGAAGGAGTGGGACTATAAACTTGGTGATGAAGATCACAGTCCGTGGTATGTGCCTTTAGCCAAAGCGATACGCAAGCAGGTTCCGACACTGGATGTATCTTTTATCCCCGCAGGTTATGAGTATTGGGATTTGAAGAGCATTATCGGCGGATTCACCAATATGACCTACAGCCGCGCGGCAATGACCATCAATGATCAGGGTGAAAAGGATTTGAAAACGCTCCGTGCCAACGGCATCAAAATTTCCCGCTATACCAACCGCACCAGCTGGGCGGAACGCAGCGGAAGATTTGCCGGCAGAGTTGATATCTGGGAAGTTCTCATCCGTGAAGGTCTGGATGGTTTCTGTGTCTGGACAGCGTCACCCTATGTTACTCTTGATTGCGCTCTGGGTTATGACAGTGCTTACAAAGTGCCTGCACACAATTTCCCGCCGGAAAATCAGAGTACCTGTCAGTTGGTTTATATCCGCAAACAGGGTGATTTCTACAAGCCGGTGAGCTGTATCCGTGTGGAAGATATGCGTGACGGTATCACCGATGCGCTCTATTACCGCGAAGCACTCAAACGCACCGGGAACAACCCGGAAATGCGTAAAAAACTGATTGCTATCGGTGAATTGCGCTGTAAAACCCGCAAAGATTTCGACAATGCAAGAATGAAAATAGCAGAAATAATTCTGGCATTGAAGTAACTGTTATTGTCGCAGGCGGCTTGCATTTTACCCTGCAAGCCGCTTTTTTCTTGAAAAAAATCACAATCTACACTATATTAAATGTAAACCGATGTGCAAAGGTAAAAAATAACTATGAGACCGGAATTTGCCAAACTTCTGTTCACTAATGCTGAACTTTTTATCCGCCGTCTGCCGCGTCACTGGATGAGGGAATTTATCCCCGTTCAGGCAGAGTTCTGCAATGTCGGCGAAGCTGTACCGTGGAGCGATCGTGAAAAAGGGGATTTTCTCCCCATTGCAGAAGGCGGTGTTTATGGAACGAATTGGGAATACGCATGGTTTCATATCACAGCAAATATTCCTGAACATCTCAGAAATGTCCCTCTTGCGTTGAGACTCAATCTCAATGGTGAAGTGCTTATTTTTGACAGTTTCGGCATCCCGTATTTTTCCCTTACTGACAAGTCGGTTTTCGACCGCACTTATATCAAAGAGTGGTTTGATATCCCTGCAGATTGGATCAAAGAAGGCAGACTTGATATCTGGGTGGAGGCATGCGCCTCAAGTTATTTGGGGATGAATCTTGACCGTGAACCGCGTGAAAACTCTCCTCATCCGCGCGGGAACTGGTGCGGTATGGTCAATGTGATGCAGCTGGGTGTCATTGATAATGATGTGCGCAAACTTTATTTTGATGCAGAAGTTATCATGTCGCTTCTTTACGCTCTGCCTGAAACTGATTTCCGCCGTCCGAAGTGGCTGAGGGCTTTCAACGATGCCATTGAAATTTACCGTGAAGACCCCGCCAATGCCATAGAAGCGGCAAAGGCACTTGAAGAGGTTCTGAATTTTCGTGCTTCAGGGGGAACGCTTACCGCTGTTGCTATCGGCAATGCCCACCTTGATCTTGCATGGCTCTGGCGTACAAAGGAAAGTATCCGCAAAAGCGCCCGCACTTTTGCCAGTCAGCTGAGGAATATAGAAAATTATAAAGGATATGTGTTTGGCGCATCGCAAGCGATTCACTATCAAATGGTCAAGGAAAATTATCCCGGGCTTTACAATCAGATCAAAGAAAAGATCGCTGAAGGCAGTTGGGAAATCCTCGGCGGGGTATGGGTCGAAGCCGACTGCAATATACCAAGCGGTGAGTCGCTTATCCGCCAGTTTCTGCACGGTAAAAACTTTTTCAAAGATGAGTTCGGTTTTGAAAGTAATCTCCTGTGGCAGCCCGACGTTTTCGGTTATTCCGCATCAATGCCGCAGATTTTGCTCGGTTGCGGATGCAAATATTTCCTTTCACAGAAAATATCATGGAATATGTTCAATAAATTCCCCTTCAACACCTTTATCTGGCGGGGAATCGACGGCAGTGAGGTTCTGACTCATTTCCCGCCTGAAGATACCTATAACAGTGAAATGCTTCCGCAATCAAGCCTTTGTTACGGACAGAACAACTTTGCCGAAAAAGATATCATCAATGAGTATATTTGTGCTTTCGGCATCGGTGACGGAGGCGGTGGACCGGCAGAAGGACATCTTGAGCGCGCTGTGCGCTGTGCCGACCTTGACGGAGTTCCCCGTGTGAAATTCGGCAGAGTCGACCAATTTTTTGAACGCATGGAAAAATATCGGGATAAACTTGATGTGTGGGCAAATGAACTTTACCTTGAACTGCATCAGGGTACACTCACCACTCATGCCGATATCAAAAAACAGAACCGTCACTGTGAAGAAATGCTTACAGTGACAGAAGCTCTTGCTGTCGCATCAGGAGTGGATGATTATCCTGTAAAAGAGCTTGATATCATCTGGAAAAGGGTACTGAACAATCAATTCCACGATATTCTGCCCGGCTCATCTATTGCTGAAGTTTACGAAGACACTGCCAGAGATTATGAAAAAACGGTCTCTGAGTGTATTGCATTACAGAAACGCGCATCAGAAAAACTGTTTATCCGTGATGAAAATTCTGCGGTTATTGTCAACACCTTGAGTTATGAGTATTCAGGCGTTATCGAACTGCCTGAAACATGGCAGGGGGCGGATGTTGATGGTAAAGAGCTTGCCTGTCAGAAACTCCCCAATGGCAAAGTTATTGCATTTGTGAGTATTCCTGCATGGGGAAGTGTTGAAATCCGCAAAGTCAATACTATTCCTTTACATTCGATGCCGTTGAAAGAAAATATTTTGGAAAACAGCCTTATCCGTTATATTTTTGATGAAACAGGCAGAATAATATCCATCTTTGATAAGGTGCTGGATAAAGAATTGCTGCCTGAAAATTGCAGGAGCAACGAACTGCGTCTTTATATGGACTATTACAGCACAGGTGAAGCGTGGGATATTGACATGGATTATGAGGCAAATAAAGCCGAATTTGCAGAGGCTTTTGCTCCTGCAGAGGGATTTTCCGGAGAACTTTTTTCAGAGTTGACATTTCGCGTAAAAATCGGTTCCCGCTGTTCCATTATCCAGAAAATCCGTTTACAGCAGAGCCGTCAGCTTGATTTTGTCACCGATGTGTCATGGCATGAGGATAGAAAGATACTGCGCGTATATTTCCCCACCGGTATCACCGCCTGTGATGCCGCATACGATATACAGTATGGATATATCCGCCGTCCGACACACGCTGATACCAGTTGGGATTGGGCAAAATTTGAGGTTGCCGCGCGGCGTTACATGGATTTATCCGACCATGAATACGGTTTTGCCGTTCTCAATGACTGCAAATACGGCTGCTGTGTGAAAGATAAAACCCTTTCGCTTACGCTTCTGCGTGCGCCGAAATATCCTGACCGCATGGCTGATATGGGCGATGAGCACCAGTTCACCTATTCGCTTTTGCCGCATGAGGGTGATTTGATTAATTCCTGTGTCATGTCTGCAAGCGCCATGCTCAACCGTCCGCCAACTGTTTTTGACGGCATGGCAAAGAAAAGAGAAGCTCTTTTCCCTGTGAGTATTGAAAGTGAAAATATCACCCTTGAGGTGTTGAAAAAGGCGGAAAAGAGCAATCATCCCGTTATCCGTCTGGTGGAAAATTCAGGCAGAAAGAGCGATGGAGTATTGCACTTTTCATCTGCCGTCCGCGCCGTTATTCCCTGCAATATGATCGAGTGGGAAGCGGGAACCGCCATTCCCGTATCCGGTGAACTGCCGATAACACTTGACGGATTCAAAATAGCAACATATCTGGTTGAAATGGAGTAAATAATGGAAATAATCAACTTTCACACCCATACATACCGCTGTCATCACGCATCCGGAACCGTTGAAGAATATCTGAAATCAGCCGCCGAAGCGGGCATAAAGGTCATCGGTATATCCGATCACGCCCCGGAGCCGCTGGATTCCACCACCTGCCGTATGCCGATGGCGGAGCTTGACGATTACATAGGTGAGGTGCGTTCTGCCGCAGAGAAATTCCCGCAGCTGGATGTTCTTCTGGGGGCGGAAGTTGAGCGTTTCCCCCACTTCGGCAGTTTTGAAAGTGTGCGGAAAATTTATGTTGAAGAGCATAAATTCGATTACCTTATCGGTGCCGTTCACCCCGGGGTTTATTATTGGGAAGATGCCGACACCGACGAAGGATTGCTTGAAATCTACCGCCGTATGGTGAAGGAAAATATCCAGATGATCGAATCAGGACTTTTTGTCTGCATGGCGCATCCGGATATTTTCGGCGCCATTGCCGGAAATTGGCAGAAGGAATACTCTTCCCTTGCCCGCAAGCTGATCACTGCCGCTTGCGACTGCAAAGTTTTTCTTGAATTCAATACCTACGGAATGCGTAAACCGCTTCGCAACGGCAGATGGCAGTACCCGTTACTGCCCTTCTGGGAGCTTGCTTCTGAAATGAAAGCGCCCACGGTCATCGGCATAGATGCGCACCGTCCGCAGGATGTTTCTGCAAAATGGCTGGAAGCGGAACAGCTGCTTGCGGAACTTGGGATATCCCCTGAAAACGATAAAATGTATGAACTCATAAGGAACAGATAAAATGAAATTTATTTTTATTTCTGACACCCACTTCGGGGGTAAAAATCTGTGCGGATTCCAGATGCAGCCGCGCTATGTCGAACACGCCAAAGAGATTTTTTGCGCCGTTGACCGTCTGGTGCGGCAGGAAAATGCCGATATGGTGATTTCCGGCGGAGACCTGACCGATAACGGAAGTGCTGAAGAAATAAGCATGGTTGTTAAACTTGCAAAGGAATACCTTTCTGTTCCGCTGTATCTGGCATTGGGTAATCACGATTGTATGCAGGATAACTGCACCGGGTTGTGGCTGAATAATGCTCCGGAGTTTTTCCCTGACGGCAATGTCGATACCACGATCATCCGTGACGGAGTGCGCATTGATATACTCAGTCTCCTCTGGGGCAGAGAGCGGACGTGGCGCCATGATGATGGACAGCTTATCCGCCTGAGTGAGGAACAGTATGAGTTTCTGCGTTCCGGTGAACAGAAGCTGCCAAGAGTTCTGGTGATGCACTGCCAGCTTGCTCCCGCGCGCCCTGAACAGACTGGACTGGAAGAGGATTTGATGGAACCGGAAAACAACTTTGCCGCCACCGGAAGGGCGCTTATTGAGGAGTTCCATCCGGCGCTGGTGCTTTCCGGACATATCCATATAAATCTGCTGGATAAAATCAATGGAACGTATGCCGCGGCGGTTTCCAGTACGGCGGAAACTCCGTTTGAGTGCAAAGTTGTGGAAATTTCCGGAAATAAAGTTTCCATGCGGACTCTTCCGCTTGCTCCTGAACTCGGTTTTGAACCGGAGTATTGGGAATACCGCAAATTTGTGCAGGGCAATAAGAGTATAAGGGAGTTTGAGGCGTAAATTCTGCTGTGTGCAGAATTTCTTTGACAAATCACTATCAATGTGTTATATTATCTGCAGTGTGCCTTTATGAAACCGCAGATATCAAAGGAGGAGCAAAAAATGAAAAAACTTTTTGTCCTGCTGGCGGCAGTGATTTGTGCCGCAGTGTACGCCGCAACGATAGATATCGTTGCTGCTGAAAACCGCGATTATAAAACCGGTGAGGAAATTACTTTCAAAGTTACCGCTTATGAGAGTAAAGATAAACTCATGGATGCAGGAACATTCACGCTGAAAATCACCGATTCCGGCTTGAATGCGATTCCGGTAAAAGCGGATTTATCCAAGGGCAACCCCTTCACCTTCAAAACGAAACTGAACCGTCCGGGATTTGTCTTCGTCAAGCCGACCGACTGCACCATGCCCGACGGCAAGGTGGTGAAATGGGCGAACACCCGCGAGCTTCCCGCCGCCGGAGGAGCCGCTGTTGAGCCGGAAAAAATCCGTCAGGCAGGCAGTGTGCCGGAAGATTTCCACAAATTCTGGGCTGATGGACTCAAAGCGTTTGAAAAAGCTGAAGTTGCGGTCGTCCGTGCGCCGGAACTGGATTACCCCGGATACAAAGTTTCCCGCATAACAGTGACATTCCCTGATAAATCAGGATTTATTGACGGATTTCTTTCCATTCCTGTCAAAAAAGGCAAATATCCCATCATCGCAGGTGTTCCAGGTGCGGGACCAGGGGTGGTAAAGCCAGTGCCTTATATCTGCAATTTCAAGCCGTCGATACGCCTTTTTATGAACATATTTCCCTTCCGTACTGCGGCAACGGCAAAGGAACAGACCGCCCGCTATAATGAGTGGACAAAAACTCTGCCTGAAGGTAAACCATATTACCATGTCTATTCAGAAAACAGAGATAAATTCATCTACCGCAACGCGTTTCTGGCATTGAGCCGCGCGGTTGATTTTGTGGCATCACTCCCTGAGTTTGACGGAAAAAATATTGCGGCAAGCGGCAACAGTCAGGGCGGCGGAACGGCTCTGGCTCTGGGATATCTCAATAAAAAAATCACCTGTGTCGCCGCAAGTGTTCCGGCGTTGTGCGACCATGACGGAGTTCTGCTCAAACGTGTTCCGGGCTGGCCGCGCCTCAATCTGGGTATGCCGAACAAAAAACATACGGCACTGCCCTATTTTGACGGAGCGACTTTTGCTTCATTCATCAAAGTACCGACAATCATTTCCGTCGGCTATGTGGATGATACCTGCTATCCGGCTTCGATCTATGCGGCGTACAACAACCTTAAAGGTGAAAAGAAGATAGTTACGCTCCCGCGCGCCGGACACCGCAACAGCGCTGAATCCCGTAAAATTCTGGGTGAATTTATCGACAGTGTGTTTGCACGCTGAAAGACTCCTGTGATGCGTGTTTTGCTACAAAAAATACCATTTTTCAAAGTGAATGTCCAAAAAATACCATGAATTTTCAAAAAAATACAATGCATATTGAAAAAAATCCTGTATATTATATGATGTGCTGATTTGTTTTCGTATAGACATATATCAACAAACAACCCTAAAAAAGGAGATATGAAAATGTCGAAACACTCTTGCAAGAGTGTAAACAGCAAGCTGTTTACACTGATAGAACTCCTCGTAGTCATCGCGATAATCGCGATACTTGCGGCGATTCTGCTGCCCGCACTGAACTCCGCCCGTATGCGCGGTAACTCCGCAAGCTGTATCAGCCAGCTGAAACAGATCGGTACTGCAATGCTGAACTATATTGATGATAATGAAGACTATATCCCCTACGGTCAGGATACCGCATCGGGTGTTTCCGGCTGGCGTTATATGGGCAGTGCGAGCGCCCCTGCATGGTTCTGCCGTCTTGCTCCTTATGTCGGTTTGGAAGTTCAGAGTCCCGACAAAATCAAAAATGCCAAGCCCGGTATCATTTTCGATTGTCCGCAGGATGACGGTTATGAATACAAAGATCAGAGATTTGTCAACTATGCTGCAAGCACCTATCTTGCCAGCCGCGCTTCTGATGTCACAGGTGTGAGAAATGCCAAAATCAATCAGATCAGACATGCCTCCAAAAAATTCTTTGTCGTTGATGTGAAAAAGAATATTGAACCGGCGTGGTTGTTTGACCCGTTTTCATCCGGTTTGCTTTCCGACCGTCACAACAAGAGTACCAACTGCCTCTACTTTGACGGACATGTGGATTCCAGAAGCTATGCCCGCGTTTATGAACTCGGTGTCAGTCTCTTCTGGCGCGGTCCGTGGGATGCTTTCGGTACCACTCACGAATACGATTGAGGTCAGAACCGATGAAAAAATTTCTTGCATTCTTTTTCGGGGCGGCACTGCTGCCGCTTTCCGCCGCGCTGGTTTCCAGCGGTATGTTGACTCAGGACCCCCATTGCAGCAAGTTTACCACGGATAAAACTCCTGCCGGACCGATAGTTTCCAGACTTGCCAAAAAGGATGACGGTTCTGCGGTCGTTGAGATGAAATCGGATAATCCGAAAGGTTCTTCCCAGCTGATTTTCCGGGGAATCGAAAAACTTCAGCCGAATAAAGATTACTATCTGACCTTCGATTACGATCTGCTTTCCTTTGAACCCGGCAGCGGTGTGATAGTCGTTCTCAACCTGAAAGATGCTTCAGGTAAGAATATCAAATCCTACTGGAGCCGCAAAGCCGCTTTTGCCACGACCGGCAAACAGGATTTCTTCCACCTTTTCCGGGTGAAAGAGGATGCTCCCCAAGCGGAAATCGTTGTCTATTTTCAGGGAATTTACTCTGCTGATGCGTACAATTTCAACCTCGGCAGACAGACTCCGCAGGATTCCGTCACCGGCAACCTTTTCTGGAACCCCTCTTTTGAAAAGAATCAAACTCCGGGATTCTATCACAACTTCTGGAAAGATAAAAAAATCTACCGCGGCAAAGGATTTTTCACCTACGATCGCCGTCCGGGTATCGCCCATACCGGTGAATATGCACAGTATGTGAAAAATGAGCTTAAAGAAACTTCCACGCTCATCAACATTATGAATATCCCTTACCTCGGCGCGAAACGTTACCGTTTTTCCTGCTGGGTAAAAGTCGTTGGCGCCGAAGGTAAAACCGGAATTTCCGCCAGCGTCGGCAGTGTCAACGCCAAGGGCGATATCAAATATAATTATCCCCGTGTTGATACTACCCCCGGCGACTGGAAAGAGCTTAAATGCGAGTTCTTCGCGCCTGCGGATACCGTGGAGTTCAAAATCCTTTTCTGGGTCACCGGAAAAATCGAAGTCTATCTTGACGACTTCTACTTCGGTCCGGTGGAGACCGAAAAAAAAAAGATTGAACGCCCCGCCGCAGCCCTGATAAAGGAGTCTGATGCGTTCACTTTGTGGCAGGATGCCGCCTATATCAAACCCGATATGAGCGGCATTCCCGCCAATATGCCCAAAAGCAGCGGCGTTACTGTCAGTTGCGCCGCCAATGAATCCGAACCCTTTTCCCTTGCTCTTGCTCCCAAAAAAGATTTGAAGCAGGTCGAACTGCTTTTTTCCGACCTTACCGACGGTAAAAACACCATCGCCAAAGAAAATCTTTCATGGAAACGTATTGATTTCATCTTCATGAAAGATGCCGAATACAACCTTACCCTGAAGGGGTGGAACGCCGACCCGTTGATGCCCGGCAAGCCCTTTGATGCCAAAGTCGGCAGAAATCTGCCCTTTTACGTCATGGTTGCCGTCCCTGCCGGACAGAGCGCAGGAACCTACAAAGGCAGTGTGAAAGTTGCTTCCGCAGGCAGTGTTATTGCCGAAGTTCCCCTGACGGTGAAAGTCCGCAACTTTGAATTGCCGACGACTCCGCACATGCGCAACTTCTTCTATCTCTGGGCAAATCAGCCGACTTACCGTATGCACGACAAGCGCCCGCTCAAAGAGGTCGAAGCGGATTTTGAAAAAATCTTCAAAGAACACCGCATGGTCGGCAATCAGGCGAAGCATCCGCCCAAAGTGGAATGGGAGATCAAAGACGGCAATCTGGTCATCACCAGCTTTGAAAAATTCGATGCCGCCATTACCCGCTGGTACGCTGACGGAATGCGCTATTTCGTCACTCCGCCATTGAACTTTCTCGGTCACTATCACGGCTGGATAGAGGGGAACAAGACTCTTCCCAAACCGGGCAAATCCCCCTTCTGCAATGAATCATGGGTTTCGCCCAACGGTTTGAAATATGCCGCGCAGTTCGCCAAACAGTACATGGATCATGTCAAGGCGAAGTTCCCTGAAGCACGCTTCTACGCCTATTTGTTCGATGAACCCCAGCCGGCGGCGTATGCTGATCTGAAAAAGATCACCACTGCACTGCATGAGGCGGCTCCTGATCTGAATATCTTTATCCCCAAAGATGTTACTGACGAGATCGGCCCGGTGCAGAGCTGGTGTGTTCCGCTTGCTCCGGGATTGCTGAAACTGCCGCAGCAGCGTCTGCACCAGAAAAAAGGCGGAGAGATCTGGTATTACAACTGGACCGTCTGCATGGACGATCACGACTATATCCGCACCCGTCTGTATGCGTGGCAGATTTATGCCGCCGACGGTGACGGCGGACTGCTCTGGAACACCACTATTTCTCCTGCGGGATACAATCCGTGGACTCAGATGGATAAGACCCACAGGATCGGCGGCGCGACTATCTTCTATCCGCCCAAAGAGGGTAGTGACGGCGCGGTTCCTTCCATCCGCAGTATGCAGATCAAAGAGAGCTTTGATGACTACGACTATATGGCGATACTTGCCAACGAGATCGACAAGCGCTTCCCCGGATGCGGCAAGGCGCGTGTGAAGGAGATCATCAGCGAACTTATCTGGGATATCCCCTTTGAGTTCCACAACGATCAGGCGCTGATGTACCGTCTGCGCGACAAGATCGCCGATGAGATCGAAGCGGTTAAGGGTATGCCGGTTCTGGTATCTTCCAACCCGGCGGAATACAGTAATGTGGAAGTTACCACCGTTGATTTCACGCTCCGCGCTCCTGCGGGCAGTCTGGTCGCACTCAACGGAAAAGCGGCGGGCAAAGTTCCCGCTGACGGAGTGATGAAACTTGCCGCCCAGCTGAATAAGATCGGCAAAAATGTCTGCACCTTTGAGGTGACTTCCAACGGAAAAACCGCCAAATTCACCCGTACCTACTTCCTCAAACGCGATGCCAATCTTGCGGAACTGGAAAAACTGGTCAAAACTGCCGGAAATGAAAAGGAACTTATTGCTCCGGTAAAAGCGTTCCTCGATAAAGTTGCCAAGAGTCCGGTTTACGGGGAAAGTGAGCGCACCACTGCGGCGAAACTTCTTTCTTCGACCAAACAGGCGCTCCTGAAAAAACAGCTTGCGGGCAAAAAGAGTTTCCGCAATGCCGTGGAAAAACGTTTTGTCGACCGCGCACTTGAGGCGGAGAAAAACGGCTGTTTCGACCGTGCGGCATACTATCTTGACCTTGCCAAACGTGCGGAAAAGGCGCAGACCATGAAGAATTTCAAGGTGAAACTCATCCCGTCAGAGTATCAGGGACACCCCGGTTTTGTGCTGGATAACGGTATCATCAGCGCCGGATTTGTGGAAACTGCCGGCAGATTCTACTCTTTCAAAGTCAAAGGAACAGAGTGTCTGCACGCCGGAGATTACAGCAATGCACTGAGCCGTGAAAGAAGAATGACCCAGAAGGTTTCCAAAGAGCTTGTCCAGCATCATGTGGATTACGCCGGATTCGCCGACGAAGCCGCGATGGGACACTGGACGGTCTCGCTGGTCGATTGGGATATGGAGTTGATCGAGTTGTCGCCTGAGCGCATCAGTGTGGCATTTTCCATCCGTTTCCCGGATAATCCCTTCCGTTTCAAACGCATCATGACCATGAGCGCCGGTTCCGCTGATCTGGATATCCGTTATGAGGTGGTCAATGTCATGCCTGAAGGAATGCGTTCCGACGACCCCGGTCACTACCAGTTCTCATGGCGCGGCAGATTTGTTCCCGCTATCGGTACCGACGGCGCGCAGAATGACGTTCTTTATGTTCCGGCGGCGAATATCACATTGCCGCAGACGAAGTTCGATATGAAAAATCCCGCGTTCTACGAGCGTCCGAACTTCCTGCTTGCCCAGCCGCTTGCAGGAGCTTACGACCCGGCATCCGGCAAAGGTTTTGCAATGCTTGGCGGCAAAGAGATCACCCACGGTTACATCTGGTTCAACTCCAGAGGCAATCACAAGGGCGAAGGCAAGCGCTATACGCTTGAGTTCCCCAGAAGCCGCTATGGTCAGAGCAATACGGCGAAGTTCCAGAATATGCCGTTTGATATCCTGCCCGGAAACACGCTGACCTTCAAAATCAAGCTGCGCGGCTTGGAAAATGTGCTGGATGATGCCTCATTCCGCGCTGCCGCCGGCAGGTGAGCTGTTTCTGTCTGAAAGTCATAATAACGGCGTTTTTGTTATGAAACATTGACAAAAACGCCGTTTTGTGCTATATTATATCCATGTATTCTGTTCATTAATAACAAAAAACAAAAACGGGGGGAAAGACCATGGAATGGTTTAATACCATGTTTGCCGGTGTGGTTCCGGGAACACTGGCGGCGTTTGCCGCTTATCTGGTGCTGATGGTTGTTGTCGGCGCACTTTTCTGTAAAAAAGCTGATACTATTTCCGGCTATCTGCTCGGCGGCAGAGGTGTCGGCAGCTGGGTGACTGCGCTTTCGGCGCAGGCAAGCGATATGTCCGGCTGGCTGTTGATGGGGTTGCCCGGTGCGATCTACCTCGGCGGAATGGGCGATGCGTGGGTCGCTATCGGTCTGGCGCTCGGAACTCTGCTCAACTGGCTGATCGTAGGTCCCCGTCTGCGTGTTTATACGGAAAAAACTGATGCGCTTACGCTTTCGACCTATTTTTCCAAACGTTTCAAGGACCCCACCGGACTGCTCCGCGTGGTTTCCGCCTTCATCATCCTGCTTTTCTTTACCATTTATGCCGCTTCCGGAATGGTTGCGGCAGGAAAACTTTTTGAATCCATGCTTAAAATACCCTACACCACTTCGGTGATTATCGGAGCGGTCGTCGTTCTTGCCTATACCCTCATGGGCGGTTACCTTGCTGTCTGCTGGACTGACCTTATTCAGGGAACGCTGATGTTCATTGCCATTATTGCGGTTCCAATTGTCGCGCTCCATGCCGGCGGCGGGATCGACCCGATCGTTAATGCGTGTGCAAGCAAGGGACTTTCACTTTTCCCCGGAGAAGGGAGCAAACTTACCTGGCTTTCGATCATTTCCTGCGCCGTGTGGGGATTGGGCTACTTCGGTCAGCCGCACATCCTGAGCCGTTTTATGAGTATCAAAAGCGTGAAACTTTTCCCGCGCACCACCACGATCGCGATGATCTGGGTCATCATCTCCCTTGCCGGAGCCGTTGCCGTTGCCCTGACTGCAATGCCGCTTTATACCGGATTGCCCGCTGGTGAAGCGGAAAAGATTTTCATCAAACTTATTTCAGACTATTTCAATCCGTGGCTTGGCGGAGTGCTTCTGGCGGCGATCATGGCGGCGATCATGTCCACTATCGACTCCCAGCTTCTGGTCACCACCAGCGCGCTTACAGAGGACTTCTACCGCCGTGTTATCCGCCGCAACGCTTCTGTTAAAGAGGCGCTCTGGGTCAGCAGAGGATTTGTGGTGGTGATCGCTCTTGTGGCGACCGGATTCGCACTCTTTCCCAGTGACACGATCTTCAATATCGTTAAATTTGCATGGGGCGGCTTCGGTGCGGCTTTCGGACCGGTGGTCATCATGTCGCTTTACTCCAAACGCACCACATGGATTTCCGCTCTTGCGGGTATGGTTGCCGGTACGGTGGTGATGCTGGTGTGGTATTTCCTCGGATTGAACCGTTACATGTATGAGATCCTGCCCGGATTCATTGTCAACTTCGTGGTGATCTTCGTCGTCAATCTTTTCGTCAAGCAGGAAGATGAGGATATCCTCAAAAGTTTTGACGATGTCAAAGCGTACAAAGCGGTTGAAGAAACCGCTGAAAAAGCTGAGGAAAAAGCTGAAGCCTGACTCTTTTGAGTAATTGCAAAACGGTTTATGCGGTAAAACGCATAAGCCGTTTTTTTTGTTGCATCGGCGGTGATACCGTTTGCGGCTTGCGGTCCGGTATACCCGATGAGGCTTGCGGGCTTATGGGGGGCGGCACTGACTGTAATTACTGGGAATTCTATGAATACTGCGAATACTGGGTATTTATCGGTGTGCCGCAGTTTTACACACAAGAGCAAATATAATATTCTTAGTATTCTTAAAATTCTTAGTTGTCCGTTCCACCTGAGAGTTGGGCAATAAAAAAACTGCCGCAAGTTTTTTGCGGCAGTTTTGGCGTATTTGATGGCTTTATTTGTTGCAGCTCTGCAGGAATTTCTTCAGTGCGGCGGCTCTTTCGCCGTTGCTTTCTTCATCGGTGAAGAAGAGCATTTCCCATGAGATGAGTTTTTCCGCGACAGCGGCGGCGTTGGTCATCTGGTGGGCGATACGGCGCGGGTCGGCGGGGATGGCAGTATTGATCTGAGAGCAGTCGACATCCTCAAAGAGTTCCACGTTGCTCCAGAAACGGATATTTTTGTCATCGCAGATCTTGCGCCAGACTTTGAACATGATCTGCTGATATTCAAGGTTGTTGCCGCAGCAGCCGATGGAGTCCTGCGGAGCCATGATATCCAGCTTGACTCCTTCGAGAATGGTGTTCCATGAATCGACCATTTCATCGAGTTTGCCTTCATAGTATTTGGTGGCAGGCGACATGAGGATCTCGCACTCCGGATGCAGATTTTTCAATCTGTCGCAGAAGTCGCGGTAGATGCTGTTGAGGGTCTTTTCCGTATAAAGGTCACGCTCGCCGCGGTAGGCGGTCTCCGGAGCAAAATAGATACCTTTGAACTGCCCTTCATAAAGCTCAAACAGCTCATCCTGAACGGCGAAGTGATTGAGTTTTTCCTGTTCAACAAAGGCGGGGTCTTTGCCCATGCACCAGCCGGAAACTGAACCGTAGGCGCCGAGGAACACTTCGATATCGGTCTCTTTTGCCGCTTTAAGAACATTGCCGATCTGGTCAAACAGGCGGTATTTGGCAAATCTTTTACTGGGATAGTAGACCGTTTCCAGCTCATTCCACACTGCCGCCTGATAGATGACAGTATCGACACCGTAGGTTTTGAACAATTCAAATTTTTTCACCCACTCTTCAACCGTGGCGTGAACCATCGGCACGCCGCGGTAATTGGGCGGCTGGGCGCAGATGAATGTTCCGGTGATGGGACACGGCGGAACAGGGGTTTCGTGAGTTTCGATATATTTGCGGTTTATCTCATTGGCACGGGCATAAGCGCCGTTTGCTTCGTCAATGATGTCGTCGGAGGCTTTGAAAATAACAAAGTCGTCACAGTTGATGATTTTCCAGTTTTTTTTAGGTGCCATAATATTACCTCATTTGATTATAAGTACGCCGAAGTCATTCCGTTTTACCGGCAGGGTCACGATATTGCCCGCAAGTTCCACGGATTTTCCGGTTTCGGCATTGACAACACTTTTTGTTCCGGCAGGAACCGTGATTTTCAACTCCTGATTTTTGCGTGAAAGATTACTGACGATGACAAGTTTTTCACCGTTTTTGTCGTAGTAACTGATGCAGCTGCCTTCATTTTCAGAAGTGACAGTTGTATTTTCCCAGTAGGGAATGAACTCGACTGTTTCGTTGCCGATATCCCATTTGCGGCGGATATCATCCATTTTGAGGATTTCATACTTGTTGCACCACAACGGCCAGAAGATCACGTCGGCGTGCATGATACGGCTCATCATATCACGGGTCGGGATTACCTGAGTCATGATATCTTTCTGATTTTTCATGCAGGGCAGCCATGCGATGACCGCACCCCACTGGCGGTGGTAAAACTCACCTTTGACGCGCTCCATCGGCATACAATAGCTGTAATAATAGAGTTTGTCCTCCGGCGGCGGGAGCATTTCCGGCATATCGTTGAAATAGCCGCTGTAAAGGTGTTCTCCGGTAAGGAAGACGGTGAACTGCGACATCATCTGCATCATGCTGGTCGCGCTGTTGTGGGCGATGCTCCACGGCTGTTTGCCCGGATTGCGCTGTGCGATGACATAGTGCATCCGCTTGTAAAAATTTCTATCCTCCAGCCAGGAGTAGGTCGGACGGCGCTCACCGTCATAGTCGACATATCCGCCGCCGGAACGGGCATTGATATTCGGGTCGAGGATCATTTCATCAAAATACGCTCCGTCGATAGTTCCGTAAACTTCGCTCCACTGGTCGATGCACCAGACAAGGTAATCCAGCCATTCGGTCGTTCCGGAACAGCGCATCCAGTCAAATCTGCCTGCTCTGGGGCGCTGGGGAGTGGTACTCCAGTCATCGTAGATAAGTTCCACATCAGGATTGACCTTGCCTTTTTCAGAAATCGGCAGGTGACGGCGGTTCCAATAAGGAATGACCTTTCTGCCGGAAGCACGGTCAGCTTTGACTTTTGCCTGAGTTTTTTCTTTATTCAAGCCCCGGTGCGGTTCGGGGTCGAGGGAGATCTGCGCCCACTCATTGGGCCAGTAAACGAGCAGTCCGCCCCGGATATCGCCTTTGAAGGCGTCATACTGGGCGCTGACGGTCTTGGCACGCCAACCTTTGGGCAGCGGCTTGACGGGTGTGGCGATGAAACCGAACTCAAAGGTGAACTCTGCCGGAGCATTTTCCGGCAGCGGTTTGACGATCATTTTCACGACAAAGTCAGCACTGCCGTCGGCGTTGCGGACGATTTCAAAGGCGTCGTTGCGCTGACGGGGGTAATAATATTGCTCTTTGCCGACGAAGAACTGCAATCCGCTGCGGGTGGAACCGAGCCAGACATGGGAGCCGAAACGCTTCTGCCAGATCACACCGGGTTTGGCGGAAAGTTCGATCGTATTGCTGCTTTTCGGGCTGGTCGGACTGTCGCCGCCGCCGATGCGGTCGGTGACGCCGATAAAGTTGAGCAGTTCCGATGCCGCTTTGGTCATCGGCATACGCAGAGTAAGTTCACTGACCTTTTCGCCCGGTTTGAGAGTCACTTTGAAGTGAACCATTCCGTCATACTCAAAAGTTCCTTTGACTTCGGCATTGGCGGCGGATTTGGTGAACTCCACTCTGCCTTTTTGCTGTTTGACGACTTTGTAATCTTTGAAATCAAGCTCTTTGCCGTTGAGGGTGAGAGTGATGCTTTTACGCAGAAGTTTTTCGTTTTTTACGTTGACCTGATCGAGCAGACCTTTGCCGCCGAAGCTGTATTTACGCGCCCAGACGGAAAGGGTGTCATCCTTAGCGGCAACATTTTCAAAGGGGAAGGGGACATAATCGCCGTCAAGTGCTTCAAGTCCGAGTTTGGGTCTGTTTGTTTTGAACCACGGACTGCCCTGCATGATGGTATCTTTTGCTGTTACCAGAGTGCTTTTGAGTTCGGGGATAAGTTCCCCGGCAACGAGTGCGACCTCTTTATCGCGCAGTGCGCGGTCGTAAATACGCAGACGGCTGACGGAACTCTGACCGTTTCTGCCGAATTTTCCGAGGGGACCGACGGCAAAGTATTTCACTTCACTGCTTTCAAGCGGCATGTACTTTCTGCTGATCTGTTTGCCGTCAAGGAAAAACGCAAAGTTGCCGTAACCATCCCAAGTGTAAGCAAGGTGGTGAATGGAGTTGAGTTTCCAATCTTTGGGCATGGTGCGCTGGAAAATGGATTTACCTGTTTTATTGTTTTTGATGTAAACACCGATACCGTCGCCGCTGTGTTTGTAAATGTAAAGCGTGATCGCGGGTGAAACAGTGCAGAAAAACAGATGGATTTTTTTATCGGAATATTCCCAGTCGATATTTTTGACCGTCATTTCGATCGTACCGCTTTTGACAGGAAAGTTATCTTTGCCGTCATAACGGGCACTTGCTCTGTTTTCACCGATCTGCAAACCGTAGTTGGTGGTGGAAAGAATATCGTAATCAAAACGCAGCGGAATGCCGGCAGGGGTGAGCATCGCGTTGGGATTTCCTTTGGCAAACTGCGCTTTGACCGTATCCTGACTCAAAATGTAATTGGCATCGAAAGTCCTTGCGGCGGCAATATTTTCCGCTTTGGGAGCAATGGAAAATCTGACCTCTTTTTCCGCACCTGAAAGTGTGGAAAAAAAGAGTGCCGTCAGCGATAATAATGCAATTTTGCGATATTTCATTTTTTACCTCAATGGAAAAAACGGAATCTCTGACAGATTCCGCTTTTCATTATCTGTTTTACTTTATGATAAGTACACCGAAGTCATTGCGTTTGACTGGCAGACTGACCACATTGCCTTTGAGTTCAAGACGGGTGTTGGTTTCAGCATTGATGACCCGCTTTGTCTCTGCGGGAACAACGATTTTCAACACCTGATCTTTGCGGGAAAGGTTACTGACGATGACAAGTTTTTCACCTTTTTTGTCGTAGTAGCTTATGCATGCTCCTTCGTTTTCTGAAGTGACAGTTGTATTTTCCCAGTAGGGAATGAACTCGACTGCTTCATTGCCGATATCCCATGCACGGCGGATCTCATCCATCTTGTAGATTTCGTACTTGTTGCACCACAACGGCCAGAAGATCACGTCGGCGTGCATGATACGGCTCATCATATCGCGGGTCGGCGCCGGCAGTTCCATGATATCTTTCTGATTTTTCATGCAGGGCAGCCATGCGATGACCGCACCCCACTGGCGGTGGTAAAACTCACCTTTGACGCGCTCCATCGGCAGACAGTAGCTGTAATAGTACATGCGGTCGTGGGCGGGCGGGATGAGGTTGGGATCATCGGGGAAATATCCGCTGTAAAGGTGTTCTCCGGTGAGGAAGACGGTGAACGGTGACATGATTTCCATCATGCTGGTGGCACTGTTGTGCGCGATGCTCCAGAGCTGTTTGTTCTCATTGCGTTTGGCGATAACATAATGGATGCGTTTATAAAGATTTCTGTCCGCCAGCCATGAGTAGGTCGGACGGCGCTCGCCGTCATAGTCGACATATCCGCCGCCGGAACGGGCATTCATGTTGGGGTCGAGGATCATCTCATCCAGATACGCTCCGTCGATGGTGCCGAAGACTTCACCCCACTGGTCGATACACCAGGTGAGGTAATCTGCCCATTCACTGGTTCCTGAACAGCGCATCCAGTCATACTTTCCGGCGCGGGCGCGCTGGGGTTCCGGACTCCACTCTTCGTAGATAAGTTCCGCATCGGGGTTGATCTTGTGATCCTGACTGATGGGTAAATGGCGGCGATCCCAGTAGGGGACGACTTTTCTGCCGGTTGCACGGTCAGCTTTGACTTTTGCCTGTGTACGGGGTTTGTTCAAGCCGCGGTGCGGTTCGGGGTCGAGGGAGATCTGCGCCCATTCGTCGGGCCAGTAGACAAGGATATTGCCGCGGTCAGTGCCTTTGAATGCTTTATACTGGGCGCTCATGGTCATTGCACGCCATCCTTTGGGCAGCGGTTTGACGGGAGTGGCGATGAAACCGAATTCAACGGTGAATTCTTCCGGAGCATTTTCCGGCAGGGGTTTGATGATCATCTTCACGACAAAATCGGCACTGCCGTCGGCGTTGCGGACGATTTCAAAGAGATCGGTGCGTTTGCGCGGGTAGTACCACTGTTCACTGCCGACGAAGAACTGCAATCCGCTGCGGGTTGAACCGAGCCAGGTGTGGGTTCCGAAACGCTTTGTCCAGATGACTCCGGGAGTTTTTGACAATTCAATGGTGTTGCTCCCTTTCGGGCTGGATGGACCGTAGTCACCGCCGATACGGTCAGTTGCACCGACAAAGTGCAGCAGTTCTGACGCTTCTTTGGTCATCGGCATACGCAGAGTAAGTTCGTTGACCTTTTCGCCCGGTTTGAGAGTCACTTTGAAGTGAACCATGCCGTCATACTCAAAAGTACCTTTGACTTCGGCATTGGCGGCGGATTTGGTGAATTCCACTCTGCCTTTCTGAGCTTTGACGACTTTGTAATCTTTGAAATCAAGCTCTTTGCCGTTAAGAGTGAGGTTGACACTTTTGCGCAGAAGTTCTTCGTTTTTCACTTTGACCTGATCGAGCAGACCTTTGCCGCCGAAGCTGTATTTGCGCGCCCAGACGGAAAGGGTGTCATCCTTAGCGGCAACATTTTCAAAGGGGAAGGGGACATAATCGCCGTCAAGTGCTTCAAGTCCGAGTTTGGGTCTGTTTGTTTTGAACCACGGACTGCCCGCCATGACAGTCTCTTTGACCGCCTGAAGACCTTTTTTCTTGAGTTCGGGGATCAATTCTCCGGCGACGATGATGATTTCGTCGGCGGTCAGTGCGCGATCATACATGCGGACGTGTCCGATGGAGCTGTCTCCGGCATTGCCCCACTTTCCGGTGGTGCCGATGGTGAAATTTCTCACATTGGTATCCGGCAGCGGAATGTATCCTTTGCTGACCATGAGTCCGTCGAGGTAGAGTACGGAGTTGCCGTAACCATCCCATGTATACGCAAGGTGGTGGATGGAGTTGCTCTTCCAGTCTTTGGGCATTGAACGCAGGAAAAGGGATTTTTTCGTTTTCACATTCTGAACATAGACACCCAGTCCGTCATGGCTGTGTTTGTAGACATACATGGTGATATCTTTGGACATGGGTTTGATGAACATGTGGACTTTTTTCTCCGGATATTCCCAGTCCATGTTCTTTATTGTCAACTCAATAGTACCGCCTTTGAGGGGGAAGTTGCCTTTTCCGTCGTAACGGACACACGCTCTTTTCGGACCGATATGCAGACCGTAGTTGGTCGTTGAAAGCACATCAAAGTCAAAACGCATGGGTATACCTTGGGGCAGGAGCGTTCCTTCGGGATTGCCTTTGGCAAACTGAGCTTTTACAGTTTCCTGACTCAGCGTGTAGTTTACAGCGAAGGTCTGCGCGGCGCGGATATCTTCAATATTCGCCGCAATTTTGAAATTTTTGTCTTTATCAGCAACAAGATTACAGCCACTCAATGCTGCAATTGCTGATATAGCAAGAAGTTTGGTGAATTTCATGACTTTATTTCCTTTCGTTATTACGATAAACTTTCAATACATTGATTACAGGGATATGGTCGGAAGCGATCTTTTCGTCGATACCGATGCGGTCGACCACCTCCATACGGTTGTCCGCTGTTTTGCGGAAAACAAAGTCGATTTCGCGTTCGGGTGCTTTGGATGGGAAAGTCGGGATCGGTTTTTCCAGAGTCCAGCCCAGTTCCGCAAGTTTATCCACCGGGTCGCTCTTGGGATAGCAGTTGAAGTCGCCCGCCAGAATGACCGGGAGTTTGCCGGGATTGTTTTTGGAAATAAGCTGATCGATATATTCCACCGCTTTGACACGCTGGGCGTTTTCTTCGGGGGTCTGGCGCCAGCACAAATGGGTGATCGCCACAAGAAAGGGGTTGGGAGCGTAAATTTTCATCAGTGTCATGCCGCGCGTTTCATCAACGGAAGCGGGTATCAGCCACGAACCGACCAGTTCCATGCGGTAACGGGAAAGTATCGCATTGCCGTAGAGACCTTCCGGCGGCAGAACGCGGCAGGCGGCGAACTGTGAAAAACACATGCCTGTAAGTGTCGCAAGTTCTTTGGTCATATCGACATAGCCGGTGCGGGCGCAGTTTTTATCGACCTCGTTGAGAATGACCACATCGGGGTCGTTTTTCAAAATCACATCCGCCTGGGTCTTGATATTGTATTTGAAGTTCATATCAATGGCAATGTGCAGATTCCACTGCATGAGCTTTACATCGGTATAGCGGGGAGCCGCATCGGTATCGGCGGCACACATTGCGACAGCGGCAGTCGCGGCAAGAAGAGTCTTTTTCATAAGTCTGATCATCCTTTATTATCAGTAGTTGCCGTTACGGATTTTGGTACGGTCCCAGTAGTTTCCGTTGCCGATGTCACTGCGTCCGTTGCAGTTGCCAAGTTCCGCATAACCGTTGAGGGGGTCAGCGAACTTGACTCCGCGGACGGAACCGTCACACCAGACGATATTGCAGGAATTCATATGCTGACCGTAAATGATGATCCCACTCTTTTTCCGGCACTCCATTGCAGCACCTCCGATAGTCGGATCAGTTCCATTATAACTGTCGGCAAAATGAATGGTTTTGGAGTGGTTTCCGATCTCTGTGGTTTTAGGAGGGACATATTGATAGTTGCTGAATGCAGGAGATCCTGCAGTTTTTTCTGTCCAGTAACTTCCTGTGATGGTGAAGTAACTGCCGCCGTATCCTGTGCTGAATGTTGCAGACATGGTTTTACCGAGAACATTGCGCTCTTTCGCAGGGCAGATATAAGACATGGGTGAGTTGAGGTACATTTTGTTGGTGTAGTAAGCATAAGTTGAATAGCCTTTATCCTGCTCTGCATCATACAGCAAATGCGGAACCATATAGCCGTCAAAGTTATCCTCATACATCGCCGCCGCTAATCCGAGCTGTTTCAAATTGGATACACAGCTTGCTGATTTGCCGCGTTCACGGGCGCTGTTGAGTGCAGGCAGCAGTATCGCCGCCAGAATGGCGATAATGGCGATCACAACGAGCAGTTCGATCAAAGTGAATCTGCGTTTCATTTTTATCCTCTTTTCTGATTGACTTTTGCAGTTATCTTTTGTTATTTGTTAAAGTTCGTACTATATAATACTATACATCGGTTTGACAATGAGTTATGCAAGAGTTACGCGAATAAAAAAGCTGTACTTTGCAAACGGGCTTGAAAGAGGCGTTATTCCGGTCAGAAACTGCCTTTGCGGAATTTGGAACGGTCCCAGTAGTTTCCGTTGCCGATCTGTCCGGAACCGGTGATTTTGCCGAGTTCAGCATAACCGTTCATCGGGTCGGCGAATCTGACACTGCGTACAGAGGCGTCGCACCATGCGATATTGGCGGCGTTGGAGTGTTCTCCGTAGATGATCACACCCTTCTGGGATTCAGTACGCAGATAAGGATAAAGTCCGTCGCCGCCGCTGGTCTTTGCTCCCCAGTTGTAGCAGTCGGTGAACTGTATCGCCTGAGAAAAACTGCCGATTTCAGAAGCCTTTGCAGGAATATAAGACCAGTTGTCGCCGCCGGCTTTTTCTCCTGCGGCTTTGGTTGTCCAGTAACTTCCGGCAATGGTGAAGTGGTTGATGCCGTAGCCCATTGAGTAGTTCACCTGCATTTCCGCAGGCGGGAAGTTTTTTTCTTTGTTGGGGCAGACGAAGGTCATACCGGCATTGACATACATTTTGTTGAGGTAATACTCATAGCTGTATGCAGTTGTTCCGCTTGTCGGGGCAAGTTTGTAGGGAACGGTGTAATCGTCGAAGTTATCCATGTACATTGCCGCAGCTGAAGCGATCTGTTTGAGATTATTCATACAGCTTGCCGCTTTACCGCGCTGACGGGCACTGTTGAGTGCAGGCAGCAGTATTGCCGCAAGAATAGCAATAATAGCGATCACGACCAGAAGTTCGATCAGGGTGAAGCCCATGGGCTTCACTCCTGCGTGCAGGAGTGAATGTTTTTTCATTGTCAAAATTCTTTCTGTTTTTGAAGTTTCAGAAGGCTCTTTGTGCAATACTATATAATAATATACATCGGCAAAACTGTTTATGCAAATAAAAAATACCCCGAAACAGAATAAAAACACTATTTCCGCAAATCAGCCGGGGCGCCGCTGAAACAATGCCCGCTAAAACAATGGGGCTGAGCGCAAAACCTGATGTTTTGCGGCGGTCTCTTTTCAGCGTAAAATAAATTCACTTGGAAGGATTGGCAGGCAAAAAATCCATTGCTCAAAACTGATGTTTGAGCAATGGCAGATTTCAAGTTCAAGTATTGCAGTTACGCCGTAAGAGTTGCGGCGAGCGTTGCACGCCGCCGCGATCCGTCTTCGCACAAGGCTTCG
>SUWE01000053.1 GCA_015061615.1 Lentisphaerota bacterium | reverse complement strand
TGAGCGTTACAGCGGTGTGTTTCGCCACGGGTGCGAGGCGGTCGCCGCCGAGCGCGCAGTCCGCATGCGAGCAAGCTTTTGCCTGATAAGAAGCAAAAGCCGAGCAACAAAAGTTGCGAGGGCGAGCGGAGGACGAGCAATAAGCCGCGAGTGACGTGGAAAGATTTTCAGCGTCAGCGGAAAATCGCCCCACGAACGCAGGCGCTGTAACTTAAATGAACTTGCGTACTTTAGCAACTCAACGCCACGGGAAAGCTGAAGGGGGAGAGGTCATTTAAGCGTTTCACGCTTAAATGAGTGGAGAGGGGGAAACCGTTGGTTTCTCCCCTTTCCAGCAAACTGAACGCAGTGAATTGGCGTGGGCAAGCCGAGTTTTGAATAATTTATACCCCAGCGGCTTGCAGGCAACAACGGTCTTGATACCCGCTGTGGCGCACTGTCGTTATGGTGCGCCGCTTTGTACGGATATGTACGGATAAATACGGATAAGTACGGAAAGTATTTGGAGCGGCGCAGATTGCAAGCCGTTACGGTTCAGATTTGCCATACTGGGAATTTTAGGAATGCTGGGAATGCTGGTGTCGGGCTTTTGGGGTACGCCAAGCCAGTTTGTCTGATCTTTCCGCTCTGTCTGATTTGTCCGATAATGTGACAAGTTTGCAATCTCAGTCTTTTTGTCACAAACCGTCAATGATCCTTTTAAATTGGGGCAAGCAACGAAAACGGATACAGCGGAATGTTTCGCAAAATAGAGAATAATACAGTTATAGCAAGCACTGTATGGCAGATAGATTTTTTCAGTGCCAATCTGGGAAATATCATTAAAATAGTCAAGAAAATAATTGCTGGTATCAGTAAACAGTTGTTTCTTACAGATAATAAAAATTCCCCGTGTATCAAATGATATAACGCTCGAGTATTACCACAACCAGGACAATGCAAGGAAGTCAATTGGTAAAAGATACATTTGGGAAGTACATTTACTGTCCTTGGATCAACTATACACAATATTCCAACTGCAGAAGTTGTTATTAAGATGCCAACTGTAAAAAAAATAATTTTTTTCAGTGTTTTGTTCATGTATAACTTTTTTAGATTGAAAAAAGATAAAACCAAAAATGTATTATAAAAAGCTCAAAAACAAATTGGTGATTTCCCGATGTTGCAGTTTTGCGCACATCGGAAAATCACTGAGAAACGGAATTGTAATATTCAAACGCTTTTCAGAAGACTTGAAATAATCTCTGGATGCAATGCTTAACAAGAAAGAGCAATTTGGAGTATACCATACAGTATAGTGAATACAAGTCCTGCTCCGACTGCTATCCATGCCCACATTTGAGCTTTTTTTGATGCTTCCTGAGCTTCAGCAATTTTTCCAAGACTGACTAATTGTGAAACTTTTGTGGCATAAATGATTGATACAATACCTAATGGCACACAACAAAGCAAAGTTGCAATAATTGCAATAGCCAAATGTGATTTTATATTCATCGCATTGGCAGGTTGTTCCAACAATGTGCCGCAATGAGGACAGGCAAATTTAGCTTCTTCAGGAATCTGGGTTTCCACATTTTTCACAAAACATTTTTTTTCTCCTTTTGCATTATGTTCTTGTCTTATTTCAGCAAATTAAACCAAAAAACAAAATTAAATAAAAAATTTGGCACGGTATTCCAATTACAACCGAGGGATATCCTGTTGCCAATCCGAATACGGCATGTCCTTTTCCCACGTCATTGTTTGCCTCAGCGTATTTTAACCCCCTGTGACCTCGAGTGATTGCAAAAAATCCTGATAACAATGACAGCAATCCCAAAACTGGTGCCCATGAAAGAAGTGAAAAAATTCCATAATAATAGGCGGAAACAGCATCTGCATTTGCGGGGATTAAACAATTTCCAGAAACAGTAACTTCTACAATTTTATGACCGCAATAGGCACATATTGTACTGTTATCAGCAATTTCTTTACCGCAACTTTTACAAAACATTTTTTCTACTTCTTTATTTATTTGCGTATAATGAATTTCAATTTTTTGTTAAATTAGAAAAATTTTATTGGGTATCTGCGAGTTTATCCAATTTTTGGGGTAAGCTCAAAATTGCACGGATAATGTCTATGATTATATAGTTGGTAAGATAGTTGATATAAGCAACCAACGGGAGCATACCGACCAGCAGAAAACAGCCGAAAATAATCATGTTCTGGACCATCTCCCCAACTTTAAGAATTTTAAAATCAGAATAAGTATATGTCTCAAATATTTCAGGAATGATAAGGCAGATGCCAATTATAGGAGCAAGGAAGGTTATAATCGGAATCAGACGCAGAACAGTTTTGATTCCGAAAAAGATAATTGTTACCAAGTCCTCTCCTGCAGAGGCTTTTTTATCTTGTACGACAGAGAAATTTTCAGGAGATGAACTGTAAAGTGCGCACATTAATGAGAAAAAAGCTCCGATGATACCCAACACTGCGAATATGATACTTTTCTCTTTAACTGCCATGTATATGCCGCCGAAAAAGGAAATTATAATTGTTACTTCAAAGAAAAGTGTTATGATTGAAAAGTAGTTCAAAGAAGATATGCGGCATTGGGATGTTGTAATAATGTTATCCAGAATACCAGACATCTTGTCAATAATGTAGATGCCAAGAAGTGTTATAACTATTGCTGCAATTGCAAGAAAAAAAGCCATACCATAGGGGGCATCCTCAAAGAAGAAACAGATTACCATATTTTTAAGACAGAAAACGACATAAAACACTGCAAAAAGAACGGCTGTTACCAAACTTAATTTTGAGGTAATCTTATTGACCAGAGGAGAGATACAGGAAATTTGGGGTTTTTTCATGAAATCAACCGCGTAATCCATAAATTTGGAAACGAAGTTATATTTTTCCGTAGTGGAATCGATTTTGTCCATGAATTTCTGTACTTTTTCGTTTATTTCCATTTTTGTTTTCCTTTTTGTAAGTTGAAATAGTTGTTTTTTGTGTTTCTGTAATGTGTATGATTGATTTGCTCCCCTCAATGGTATTGTTGTTGACAATGGCGGAATTGCATCCTTTTTGACGATTGTATGGCATTAAATTATTTATATGTGAGTGCGAAATCCAATCTTGGAGCTTGTATTATTGCTATTATTATTTAGAAATATCAGAAAGTGAAATTTGTTGCAAGAGCAAGTTTTCTTGAGTAAATGCGTGATCTGATACAGATGAGTACGGAGTTATGCGCCGCACCAAATAAAATCTCCGTATGTTACCGTACCTATCCGTACAAGCGGCGCACCATAACGGCAGTGCGCCGCAGACGGTATACCGACCCCATGCCTGCCCGCAAACCGCAGGGGTTCAGCTTGCAAACAAGCCACAGTCTGCCAGCTGCGCTTCAGATCAACAAAAAAACGGCAGTTCCGTGTGGGGAACTGCCGTTTTTCAACTGTTTGTCAGTCTTCGTTCTGGACTCCGTTGTTGGAGTAGCCTGCTTCATCCATGAGCAGCTGTTTCAGCTTCGCAAGCGCCTGATTCTGGATCTGGCGGACACGCTCACGGGTCCTGCCGATCTGCTGGCTCACTTCTTCCAGTGTCAGCGTTCTGCTGCCGCGCAGACCGAAACGCATCTTCAGGATCTTCCGCTCTCTTTCATCAAGTTTATCCAGCAAATCCATCAGACGGAAAACCGATTCCGCATCGCCGATGATCTGATCCGGAGTCATCGCCTGCTTATCCGGAATGATATCCTGAAATTCGCCTTCCTCACCCTGCTGGATCGGGTCATGCAGACTTATCGTTCGCAAATCCGCCTGACGCAAGCCGGAAACGGTTCTTTCGCTGAAGTCGAGATGCTCCGCGATCTCCGCATCCGAAGGATCTCTGCCCAACTCCTCGGCAAGACGCATTCTCACCGTCTTGATCTTATTGATTTTACCCGCACTCTGAACCGGAATACGGATCGTCCGGCTCTGATTGGCAAGCGCCCTGCGCATGGACTGCTTGATCCACCATGCGGCATAGCTGGAAAATTTCGCTCCCTTTGCAGGATCAAATTTTTCCACCGCACGCATCAAACCGATGTTGCCTTCACTGATAAGGTCGAGCAGGGGCAGTCCCAAACCTTTGAAGTCGTGGGCGATCTTCACCACCAGACGCAAGTTTGCTTTGATGAGCGTGGTGCGCGCATCTTCGTGGCGGTCGGGATCGGCACTGTGGATCGCTTCAGCCAGTTCCGCTTCTTCTTTCTTGTTGACCAGCGGGATCTGGGCGATCTCACCCATGTAAACTTTCATCGTATCATTTTTGTTGCCGACAAGAAGTTTTGCCTCAAGTGCGCTCTTTCTCGCTTCTTCGCTCTCCTTCTGGGAACGGGCTTTTGCCGCCGCACTTCTGGTATCTTTCGGTGTTACAGGAGTATCCTCATCCGGCGGAATTATCGCGGTTGCAGCTTTGCCGCTTTTCGGAGCAAATTTTGTCGGTGCCGCAGTGACTTTCTTGATGACGAGTTTGCCTTTGCGCGGCGCGGAATCTGCGCTTATCGCATCGTCCATATCCGAATAATCGGATGCCGGTTCCTGATTTACCGGAAATTTCGGAATCAATTTGACTCCGGCGCGGCGTATTTTTTTGATCTCCGTTGAATCTGCCATACTCATCCCTCCCAAAAAAAAATGTTGAAAAAATTCAAACTCACACTGTAAAAAACACCATTGAAAGGTTATACTATATATAGTACACAGAATTGATGACAAGCATAACCGAACTTTTGATTTCACTATAAGTTGTTTTCAGGTTTTTTCAACCCCTGTTTGATATGATTTGGCAAAAAAAATTGAAAAATTTTCTTTCCGGGAGCGGCTTTCCGGAAAAAATCACCGGCGGAGTCACTCTCAATACGGCGGCTCTTCCGGCGCTCAGAGTGTTTCTCAGCGATCCGCGTCCCTTGTGTATCACTCTGCCCGATGCCCGCAGTGCCGGCACTTTTATGGAAGATTTTTCCGCTTTCATGAAACTGCTTGATATTGAACGCGAACTCCTTCTGCTCCCTGAGTGCGGCAGGGGAAAACTCCTTTTTCCCGGCGGCGAAGCCCGCCGTGCCAGAGCGTTGAACCGTATTCTTACCGATCCGCCGCCGGTGATAATCGGCAGTGTCCATGCGTGGCTGGGCCCTGCTCCATTGCCCCGCGAAAGTGCCGAAGGGGAGCTTGAACTGCGCTGTGGAATGATCATCGACCCGCAGGAGATCGTTTCCCGTCTTGTTCAGCTGGATTACGATGATGAGGTGATGGTTTCCATATCCGGTGAATTTTCCCGCCGCGGCGGGATCCTCGACATTTTCAGTCCGGCTCACGATGAACCGTGCCGTATCGAATTTTTTGATAATGAGATCGAATCTCTGCGCTTTTTTTCACCGGATACCCAGCGTTCCACCGGAAAAGCCGACTCCTACCGCATCATCAACCGCGCCGGGATCACTGCCGGAGGTGCGGCGGAATCCGATGCTTTTGCCTATATGGAAAACGGACAACCGTTCCGTATATTGAATATCCTTCCTGAATCCGGTCTGGAACTGCTCAATAAATACAGCGTCCCCGGTGCGGCTGAGCGCTGGGCGGAGCTGAATTTGCGCTGTGAGGCGCAGGAGTTTTGCGAACTTTCTGCGGCACATGACACTCCGGTTCTGCCTTTGTTTGCCGCAGATAATTCACTTTCTGACGAAAATCTCAAACTTCAGGAAGAATCTCTGCGGCTGAAACTTCTGTTTCAGCGTGCGCAGGAGGCATTTGCAGGCGGCGCCGCATTGCTCCTTGCGGTCAAAGACGCCGGTGATCTTGCCGCGCTTGAGGCGTGGAGCAGAAAATGCGGTCTGGATAAGTTCGCTCCGGAATACGCCGTTTCCGGTTGTGTTCACGGTTTTTATCTGGAAAATGAACTCCTTTACCTGCCGGAAAGTGAACTTGCAGCCGCCGGATTCCGTCTCGTCATCCGGCAGGATACTGCTGAAGATGAGGAGATCCCCGCTGAACTTGAGGCGCCTCCGGTCGACGGCGGAGAGTTTTCGCTTACCGATTTCGATGAGGGCGATCATGTCGTACACATGGATTACGGCATTGCCATATACCGCGGAATAAAACTTCAGAACACCAACGGCGAAATGCGCGAAGTTATGACTCTGGAGTTCCGCGACGATCAGAAACTTTATGTTCCGATGATACAGGCGGGCAAGATCAGCCGTTATCTCGGCGCCGCCGCACGGGTGAAACTCCACGCGCTCAACTCCGGCAGATGGAAAAAAGAGAAGGAAAGCGCCCGGCTCGGTGTCCGCAGTTATGCCGCTGATATGCTCCGTTTTCAGGCGGTGAGAGCCGCTGTCCCGGGGATAAGTTTCAAGGCGGATGCCGAAGCGGTCAAAACCTTTCTCCGGGCATTCCCTTTCAAAGAGACCCGCTGTCAGACCCGTTCTACCATTGAGATAAAGAAGGATATGATTTCCGCCAAGCCGATGGACCGACTCCTTTGCGGCGATGTCGGTTACGGCAAAACCGAAATCGCCATGCGTGCGGCATTCCGCGCCGTTTCCGCCGGATATCAGGTTGCTGTCATCGCTCCGACAACGGTGCTTGCCCATCAGCATTACCGGAGTTTCTGCGAAAGATTCAAAGAATTTCCCTACACTATCGACGTGGTGAGCCGTTTCCGCACTCCGGCAGAAGAACAGAAGATCGCCGCCAGACTGCTTTCCGGCGGAATCGATATCATTGTCGGAACCCATCGCCTTTGCGGTAAAACTTTCGCTTTCAGAAATCTCGGTCTGGTCGTGATCGACGAGGAACAGCGTTTCGGCGTGGAACAGAAAGAGCGTCTGCGCCGTTACCGGGTTGAAGCGGATGTGTTGAGCATGTCCGCAACTCCCATTCCCAGAACACTTTATATGGCAATGGCAGGTGCGCGTGATTTGAGTACCCTTGTCACTCCGCCGAAGCTCCGTCTGCCGGTAAAAACGGTCATTGCTCCGCAGGAAGATGAACTTATCGCCGGAGCCATCCGCGCTGAACTTGCCCGCGGCGGGCAGATATACTATCTGCACAACCGTGTGCAGACTATCGACGAGTGTGCATATCATCTGCGCAGTATCGTTCCGGATGCAAAGATCGCTGTCGCCCACGGACAGATGCCGGAAAGTGAGCTTGAGGAGATCATGACAAAGTTTGTCGATGGCGGAATCGACTGCCTTGTGTGCAGTACCATCATCGAATCCGGACTTGACGTTCCCAATGCCAATACCATTATCATTGAGCGTGCCGACCGTTTCGGACTTGCCCAGCTTTATCAGCTGCGCGGCAGGGTCGGCAGATGGAAGCATCAGGCATACGCATACATGCTTCTGCCGAAGAATCAGCTGGTCGGTACGACAGCGAAAAAACGTCTTGCCGCAATCAGGCGCTGTTCCACTCTCGGTTCCGGATTCCAGCTCGCGTTGCAGGATTTGGAAATACGCGGCGCCGGCAACCTTCTCGGTTCGGAGCAGTCCGGTCACCTCTGCATGATCGGTTTTGACCTTTACTGCCGTTTGCTCAAACAGGAGATCGCCCGCATCCGGCGCAACAGCAAAGATGAAATGCAGCAGCTTTGCGATGAGGATTTCATGCCGGATGTGGAAATGAATATCGACTTTATCCGTCCGGTGCTGAAAAGCGAAGATAAAAGTATCATCACTGCCGCGATCCCGCCGGAATTTATCGAAAGTGAACGGTTGCGGATATCCGCTTACCGCCGCCTTGCTGAAGTGCGTTCGGAAAGTATGCTCGATGATCTCGCCGGCGAACTGCGCGACCGTTACGGTGTACTGCCGGAATCCGTGGAAAATCTCATCACGCTGAACCGGTTGCGTATCCTTGCAAGTTTGCAGGATCTGCGCAAGATCACAGTCGTCGACGGAGCGGTTTACCTTCAGGGACCCGGCGGCTCAGTCTACCGCAAAGACGGCAGAATACCGCGCCTTGATTACCGCGACTCCTGCCGTTTGCGGATAAAGAAACTGCTGGTGTTACTTCAGCAGCTTTGAGGAGTGTTTCACCAGCGCTGCAAAGAAGTTGCCGCCGATGGAGTTGCCCAGAGTCATAAGCAGAATGAGCATCAATGTTTTTCCGCTCCACACATCAGCGGCGGAAAAGTAGTACATGTTGGCGATGCAGTGTTCAAAACCGCTCAGAATAAAGACCATTACGCAGAGAAAGACCATCACCGGACGGCAGACCGACGGGAGTTTGTCGTTGCGGAAGGCATCGACCGCAGTGAACATCAGTATTCCGCAGAAAATTGAAAGTATCAGCAGACTTGCCGGAGAATCCGCCATTTTGATATTGACGATATTCTGAACCTTCGCTTCCAGCCCGCTGAAAACGCGCGTGGCGCGGACAGCATAGCCGACAGCGGCGCATCCGGCGAGGTTGCCCAGCCAGATCAGCAGCAGTTCATAGAGGTAACGGAAAAAGTTTTTTCCCTGTTCGGCAAGGTATCCGATAGCTCCGGTATAAAGTTTCAGCGAAAAACAGACGATGGTCAACAGACCGAAACCGAACAGAAATGCTCCGGTTACCGGATTGGCGCAGGATAGATAAACCGTTCCGGCAATGCCGATGAATACACCGGCGTAAAAGGCATCGAGCAGAGTTTTGATACTTTTCCTAAACATTTTTCCCCCCGTAAAACAAAAAAATGGTACACAGTGCGGGACTCGAACCCGCACGCCGAGGCAAAGGAACCTAAATCCTTCGTGTCTGCCAATTCCACCAACTGTGCAGATATTTCCGGTTTAATATACACCGGAAAAAAGCTGTTGTCAAGATATTATGAGGCAATTTCAAAAGTTCTCATTATATCTCAAAATCGAGGCAGAGCCGGGTCTTGGTAAAAGGGCACACTGCGGTATCGGCGGCGGCAACATGCGCCGGATGGATGGCGTAACCTTTGAGAGCTTCAAAACTTTCAAAAGTTGAATCCAGCATCAAGTCGGCGTTGGATGAAGGCAGTCCTTCCGTCTGCACCGTGATCGCGGTCAAGCCAGGAACCACGCCTGCAAGTGACTCAAGAGCGTTTTTGATGTTCTTTTTGACGTTGATTTTTTCTCCGGCGGAAAGAGAATCTTTGAGCTGCCACAAAATAATGTGTTTTATCATGATTTTTGATCTCCTGTCAATTTTTTACATTTTTAAGATGTATCCTCAGCCACTTGCCCGGAGTCGTATTGTGATAACGTTTGAACTCCTTGGAAAAGTGGTAACGGTCGGCATAACCGCAGTTTTCTGCGGTAGTTTTTATATCGTGTCCCTCCTGAAGCATCTGTATGGCTTTGTACATGCGCACCTGATGGCAGTAGCGCTGGGGGGATATCTCCATTTCCGCCTTGAAAAGGTGGCTGAAACGGGTCGGTGAAAGGTGCAGTTCCGCCGCAATTTCCGCATTGCTCACACAACCTTCGCGGCGGTTGATGAACTTTATCGCCTGATTGATGACCTGATTCTTGCCGGGGGAGTTGTTGACGCTGAAAAACTCCTCCGGAATACTTAAAAGCAGTTCATAAGCAAGAGTATAGAGATGGTGTATCTGATATTTTCCCGGCTGGAACGCCGCCTTTATGCGCGTTTCAAACGGGGCGGAATCCAGAGAGATGACCTTTCTTTGCGGCAGGTCAAACGGAGCGATCGCCTGAAACCAGAGAAAGTAGTGTGCGGGTTCTCCGGATTTTTCGCCGGAGTAGAGGGTGTGCGGCGGCATCAGCAGAAGATTTTTGCCGGTCATAGGATAACGCTTTCCGCCGGAAATGCAGCAGCAGCAGCCCTGCGGATTGTACCACATGACCCAGCACGGCTGGAGACAGTTGGTCACGCTCCACTCGCCAAGCGCTGAACGGTACCCCGCACGCAGCAGTATTACCGACTGTTCCGGGGTGAGTTCTGATGGTGCAAGATTGACAAAATCAGACATCTTTTTGACACTCAATTACATTTTTTTTGACTCTTATCTGCATTATATTATAATATATACCGGATTTTTGCAAAATGCAATATTTAGAGCCAATTTCAAAAGTCCTTAAAAATTCTTAAAATTCATCGCTGCGATCTTAAAGCGGGGCGTTTTCGGTGGTTATTTATTCAATAGCCACGCTCAAACTACCGCTTTAATCTCATCAACGCTGATTTTTTAATCTCTTTTTGAATTACTTTTGAAATTGGCTCTTTTACTTATTTCAACCAAAGTAAAAATGAAAGGAATTTGGTGAATGAAAAAGTTTGTATCTGTCGTTTTCGCGTGTGCCGCTATGGTATCTTTTGCGGCGGAAGTTGTTTTTAACGGTAACAGTGCTGCCGTGTGGAGCAGTAAGCGCTTGACAGACGGCGCCGGTATCGTCACCGGAACAGTCGGTTACGCCACCATTAAAAGCAAAGATATGATCCCGGTTGAAGCGGGCAAAAAATATGTCGTTTCCGGTGAGTTCCGCCTGATCAATCCGCCGGAAAAGGCCCCCCGTATCTATTTCGGATTTTACCCCTGCAATGCTGAAGGCAGAGAAATTTCATATCTCCATGCGATGATTGCATCCAAAAATATTCTCACGGTTGTCAAAGATGTGAAAGCCGGTGATACTTCCATTACTCTTAAAGGTCTGCCGCAGTGGGCGCCGAGCCAGTACTGCTATGTCGCTTTTAACGCCAAAGAAGATAAAAGCGACTTGCCCAACTTTGATATTTCTCCGGCGCTTGATTGGAAAAATATGAAGAAAAATGCCGACGGCACTTGTGAAGTCCCCACGAAAAAGCCCTTTGCCAGAGCGTATGCTGCAGGCACTTCTGCCCGTCTGCATCAGGCCGGAGCCACTTTCGTTTACGCCGGTTTCGGACGTGTCGGCGGCGAATGGGTGAAATTTACCAAAGAATTCAAAACTTTCTACCCCGGAACCACCCGGATCAAACTTGCGTTCAATGCGGAAATCGCCCGCTGTCAGATGGAAATGCGTAATGTTACTGTTACTGCTGAGTAATAAAATCCAAAGGTGAAAAAATGAAAAAAAGTTTCCGGCATGCCGGAGTAAAGCAGTTATGCTTTACTCTTATTGAACTTCTCGTTGTCATCGCGATCATCGCCATTCTGGCGGCGATCCTGCTCCCGGCGCTCAACTCTGCCCGTGAAAGAGGCAGAGCCGCCAGCTGTATCAATAACTTGAAACAGATCGGTTCCGGCGCGGCGCAGTATATGAATGACTGGGATCACTATCCCCGTTCTGCGGTTTACGGCGGAACTGATACCACTTTGCCGCCGTGGTTCGCTCAAATCGCACCTTATATCGGCGCTCCGACCAAAGACAGTGCAAACGGTATCACTCTTGACGGAGCCTATGAGTATGGTGTCTATGTTTGCCCGTCTAATGATTTTACTTTCAGCAAAGGGCAGATTTACGGCGGCAAGTCAGGAATGAACTACGGAATCAATAAATATTTCGGCTACGGAACTGTTTTGAGCGGAACGAAAATCTGGGCGCTCAAGGGTTCACAGATCGTCAATCCTGCCGCAAAATATTATGTTATGGACGCAAAAACCTACAATATGTCCTGGGATTCCGCGGTGTCTGACACCAGCGGCATCGCTTATCCGCACTCTGCGCAGAAAAATCTCAATATGCTTTTTGCCGATTTCCATGTTGATACACTTGTCCGCTCCATTACCCGTGAAAGCGGTTCGACCTGCAACATTGACGGCTGGGTTCCGGAAAGAGAAAAGTTCTGAGGATTTATGAAAATCAAAATGCTTTGTATGTCGTTGCTCGCTTCGGCGGCGCTTGCCGCTGCTGAGGGGCCGAATCTGCTGAAAAATCCTGATTTCAAAGATAAGGATTCATACCGCAAAGAGTGGGTGTGGGGGAGTATGGGCGATGAGATATTCGACGTCCGCTATGATAAGGAAAAAGAGGCGGTATCCATCGCATCATCCAGCAACGAATTTTCCGGCTACCTCGGTCAGAAAGTCAAAGTTACACCGGGCAAACGTTACGTCTGCCGCGCGCGGACACTTCTGCCGCGCGGAAGAATTTTGCTCTATGCCATCGGTTACACCAAAGACGGTGAAACTCTGGGAACTCAGGGCAGGATTTGGGATTACTCCTTTGCCGACAATCCGCTTTTCCCGCACTTCATCCCCCGTGAATACTCTCCCGGCGGTGGTGTTACCGACTGGAAAAGCATCTCTTTTGAATTGACGCCGAAAGAGAATATCGACCATTACGAAATAAAAGTCGGCAGTTACTTCGGTGAGGGAATAATGTTTGTCCGCTCGGTCGAATTCCGTGAAATCCAGTAAATTTTCCCATGGTGAAATTTATGAAAAAGTTATTTTTTGCCCTGCTCCCTGCTCTTACTGTTTTAGGGGGAACGCCTGAGTTTGAATTTTCCCGTTTTGTCAATGGTGCGCATAAGGAAATTCCCGCTTCAGCAGGATTTTCCGTGAAAAAGAGTGTCAAAAACAACGGGTATGTAACTGAACATCACCTTGCACTTGCCAATAATGGCAAAGAACCGCTGCTTTTGCGTATCCGCGCCCGTTTTGCCGCCGGTAACGCCGGCGGAGCTTACTGGGACGGAAACCTTTATACCCGTAATGTGAAAGAAACAGTTGTTCCCAAACTCGACCGTCATGTGTTCCCGCTTACCAGCTATACGGATAACGGCAAAATTTCTGTTATCGGTTTTGCTCCGTCGATGGTGGTCAGCCGTTTTGAGCGTTCATTGGAAGTGAAAAACGGCAAAGCGGAACTGGTCTTTGATGTGTTCCGCGTGCTTTATCCCGGTGAAAAACTCAATGATATATTTGTATCCATGCAGTTTGACGGTGTAAGCTATGTTGAAGCGGTGGAAAATTACCACCTCACCTATCCGGCATGGTTCCGTCCGGCAGACGGAGTGGATAAGCGCATTTACGGTACCGGCGGATATCTTTCCAGCGACTCCCGGCTGCGCGATTACCAGTATGCCGAATGCCGCCGCACCGGATTTGACTGGGAGTGGTACTACAACTCCTATCAGCGTTCAGGTGATTACTATCCCTCACCTGAGTTCTGGGATGACAAACTCGGCTACAAAGAGGAAAAATCCCACGCAAAATGCAATGTTCCCGGTACGATCGCCGACTGGGAGCGCAATCACAAGATCCGCACCGCCGCCGGCGACAAGACCAGCGCGCTCTTTTACTACTACATGCAGCAGTATTGCAACACCGATCTTATCAAGCACTTTTCCGATTCCGTCTGGGCGGATGCCAACGGTAAACCCGGCTACCGCGTAAAGGGGTGGGCGGATGAGTTCTGGGCAGAATATGTCTGGTCAGGTCAGGCGGGCAGTTTCGGTAAAAAGACCCGTGCTGATCTGGCGAAACTCTGGAAGAATCTCACCATTTCCGGATTCTCCCTCGACTGCGCCATCGGAACAACTCCCTATTACGGCAAACTTGTAAAAGATGAGCCGTTCAGAGCTTATGACAAAAACGGAAAAATCTTTGTCCTTGAAGGTGTTGCACTGGCTTATAATATGAATTACACCCGCAATCTGCCGTTGCGTCCGGATGGCAGACGCGCCGGTTCCATTGTCAATGCGCCGTACAACTATCTGCCGATATTTTACTGCGACGGCGAAATGCACGAAGCCTCTGCATGGGAGCGTACCGATCTGCCGGTTCCGCACCGTTTGATGCTCGGCAGAAAACCGTGGGTGTTGTGGCGCGGATTTGTGCTTGCACCGTTCCTCGATTGGAATAGGCTCAATAAGGATGATATCAATAAAGCGATCTCAGGTGCCGTGGATTACCTTACGCTCTTTTCGCTCCGCATGGGGGCAAGTCCTTCAAAGATGTTCATGCGCGGATATCCGGATATGCTTGAGGTCAAGCCGCTTATCACCCGTCTGAACACCGCCGGATGGCACGCCGCTCCCTATGCGTGGGTCAAAGGCGTTGACGGCGCGGACGACCCGTGGGCGCAGGATGTGCCTTTCTGGGTGTCGCGCTACGGCGAAGGGGATGATTGTTATGTGGTCGTTTCCAATCCCCGCCGGAACAGTGCGCGCGGAACTCTGGTTATTCAGGGCGGCAAATCCGGTTCACCCTGTGGAGTTTATGCCGACTTGAGCGGCAAGGCGACTGTAAACCGCATCGAAGGCAGTGACACACTTATCGACTTTGAACTGCCGGAGTTCGGTTATCTGGTGCTGAAAAAGATGAGTGACGGCGGCAAGGGTACCGTTACCGCGAAGCTGCCGGAAATGAAATCACCTTTCGGTTATCTGCCGGAAGATGACTCCTGGGTGGAAGCGTTGCCGCTTGCCGATGAAAATACCGGCGCTCTGGCGGCGGTCGCCGGAAAAACCGATGAATTGAAAGTTTTTGACCATCTGCTTACTGAACTTGTCACCTATGCCGCCTATCATCACGGCAGACGGCGCGTTCCGATGCCCCGTTTGTGGCATTTGCGCGGAGTGTTCAAGGATAAGTTCCGCTTCCCCGTGGTTGAAAAATCTTCGGCAAAGACGACCTTCGCTCTCGGTGAAAGTGCAAGAAAGCTCTGTTTCCCCGGAGTGAAAGCTGCTGATAAAATCGTTTACCGTCAGGAAAACGGCAGACATTTTGTCGGATTTTTCCCCGGTAAAATGAGTGAAAAAGAGCTGCTCAAGGCCTTTTTGTTCCGTCTGGATAAGGCGTATCCTTATGTTGCGGCGACTATGTCCGACTGGCCCGGCAAGGTGAAGGCGGCGGATAAGGCGTTCCGCAAGAATCAGCCGACCCTTGACGATGCGATGGTGCATCCGGCTTACGGAGTGCGTTTTGCTCTGAAAGCCGATGATATAGCGCTGGCAAGACGTGACGGCAAACTTTATCTGCGTACCCGTTTTTCCGATACTCACGACCTTGTGACCGAGCTTATCAGCGGATTGAACAAACAAGTCGAGTTCGGTTCATCCAGAAGAATACCTGCCGGTATCGGGGTCACTTCCGACGCGATGCTTGGCGGGGAAAGGGTTTACGCCGCAGTTGATGAGGCGGCTCCGGTGATGGTGACCTACGGCAATATCGCCGGAAATCACGGATTGCTCACCGCTTTGACGATAACTGTTCCAGATCATGGATTTACCGCCGCTGATACCGGCAAAACCGAACTTAAAGCCGGAGCGCGGATCTACTATATCCTCAAAGTTGTTGATAAAAATACGCTGCTGGTGATGTCGGAAAATATCGGCATCAACGGCATCGGTTACTTTGACCGGAGTTCGATGAAAGACTCTTTCAGCTGCAACGGCAAAGAGTATAAAGTCACCAAAATCATCCACACCCAGCTTTATCCCAACAGCCGGATAAAAAAGCAGAATTGGCTGCTTGACGGCAAGCCGCTGCCGGAAGGGGAATTTATTCTCCGCGGCAAAAAGCTGAGCTGTGATGAGCTGTACGAGGTGGTTTCTCCGGCAGGATTGATGGATAAGGTGCTGAAAAATCCGGGTAAGGAGTTTGAGTGGACGTCGGCGGATATTCCGGCGGCGCTGGAAATCGGCAATACATACACCTTTACTCCGGATGGAACAATGTATATTGAGCAGAAGGTGAAGTTTGTGGAAAAAAGTGCGCTCCGCCAGCTGGGATTGCTTCAGACCCAGATCATCTGGATGCCGGGAAGAAATCCTTTCCGTGAATATTTCATCCCCAAAACGAAGGAGTTTGAGCTGAACAAGGTGAAGTTCGACTTTTCAAAAGGGGTGGATGCCACGGCAAAACTGCCGCGTATCTATTTCAATGAGAGCAATATACAGGATATGAACGATCTGCCGGAGCGTCTTATTCAGATCGCCGGAGTGAATCATCCGAAGAACGGAAAAGTCCGCGAGACCGGATTGGTGATCGGTTACTCCCTGCGTTACGGAGCAACCCGTCCGGAAGTTCGTAAAAAGAGCGCTGCCAAACAGCCGGTATGGATAAATGTCACCCAGAAAAGTTATCCTTATGTGATACAATCCACCGGAGGAGTGATCTTTGAGGCCGGCAGTGTCGTGGAGGCATCGGGCTACCGCAAATTCTTTGCGCCGGAAAAGTTCGGCAAAGCGGTCCCCGCAAGTTACACGGTGACTGAAAACGGTAAAAAACTGCTTTATCTGCACTTTGCTGAATCCGGCAGTGTGAAAGTTCCTGCGGAATTTACGGGAGTCCTTGAGAAATCAGCCGGTACCGTTTTTGCCGATGGAGCTGTTTCGGGCAAAGCCGGTGACTGGATAGTGCTTGAAGAAAAGTAAGGCGCGATAAGCGTATATCTCCCCCTGCGGCTTGCAAACCGCAGGGGTTTTGTTTGCAAACAACCCACTTTCTGCGAGCCGTAGGGGGAGTTTGCAAAAGCGCCGCCCTTCCACCGTACATATCCGTATAAAGCGGCGCATCCTAACGACAGTGCGCCACAGCGGGTATACCGAGCGTGTCAGCCCGCAAGCCGCAGGGGTTCAGTTTGCAAACAACCCGCTTTCTGCGGTCTCTTGGGTGGAGCTGCCAACTATGAATACTGGGAATACTGGGAATATGATGTGACCCCAAAAAATTGTACAAATTAATTTACATGGAATGTGCTCGGTATTCCACTGGGCTCATTCCGTTTAATCTTAAAGATACTCTCCCATGATTAAAATAGCAAATGTATTCTTCAAGTT
>SUWE01000052.1 GCA_015061615.1 Lentisphaerota bacterium | reverse complement strand
CAACTCTTACTGAGGACTGCTGTACTTTTTACTTGAAATCTGCCATTGCTCAAACATCAGTTTTGAGCAATGGATTTTTTTGCCTGCCAATCCTTCCAAGTGAATTTATTTTACGCTGAAAAGAGACTGCCGCAAAACATCAGGTTTTGCGCTCAGCCCCGAATATCGGAAGTATTATGGCAACTAAGGCGCCGCGGCGGGCAGCCCGGTTACCGTGCGGCGGTGGTATCTTCTTCTTCCGGAGCAGTTTCGCGGAATACGCGCGGCGGCATCCCGAAGTTTTTGCGGAACGCTGTGGAAAAATAGAGCTGGCTTTTGAATCCGCACTGCAATGCGATCTCTTTTATTGAAAGACGGCTGTTCCGCAGATACTCCGCCGCCGCCTCAAGGCGCATTTTGCCGAAGTGTTCAAAGGGAGTTTCCCCGAAGTGCTGACGGAAAAGTTTTTGCAGCTCCTGCCGGGTGCAGTGGGCGTTGCGGACGAGCATATCCATCGTCATATTTTCACTTATTCCGCTGCGCATATAGTGCAAAGCAAGCGAAAGACTTTCCGGCAGGTCGGATTCAGTTTTGATAAGTTCCGATGTTTCAAGAATCAGCCGGCAGCTTTCGGCAGTTATATCAGCCGGATTGCTGACGGAATCCATCCGCAGGTCGATCAGGCGGCGCATGGCAAGGAAATATGAGTCCGGAACCGGGTTGATGATTTCCAGTGAAGATATTTCCGTACTGTTCAAGATCGCATCCAGAGCAGTTCCGTTGAAGACCAGACAGACTGTTTCACAGAATCCGGCACTGCCCGGTGTCATCAGATTGTTTCCCGGCGGAACAACTGCGATCATTCCCGGGCCGACGGTTATTTCCTTCTGATCGTCGGTTATACGCATATTTCCTTCCAGAATCAGCTGAAGTACCAGATTCCGCACCGGATTGTGGCGGCATATATACTCCTTTTTCCACCGTTCACAGGCAATGTAATAGGGCCACAAAACTGCGGAACTTTTTACAGGTGCTGTTCGGCAGCTTTCCTGATAGCGCGTATAACCGTTGCATTGAACAGGATTATTTTTGAGCGAAGAAAATATTTCTCTGGCTCTTAACTGATTTTGAATATCTTTGTTCATAATAACAAATATTTTTCCAAAATTTTCTGTTGCAGAATAAGACCTTACAGGATATAATATAGAATGTCGTTTACTTTTTTTCAATATTAACACAAAAAAAAGGAGTGTGAAAAATGTTAAAACATCTGAAAATCATGCTGGCAGTGACCGTTTTTGCCGCCGCATGGGGGGTGTCGGCTGTTCCGTTGATCACGGAAAAGGACGGCAAAGTGACAATGAAAAACGGCAAAGCATCTTATACCTTTGCGGTCAAAGGTTTTCAACAGCTGCTTTCCAGTGAGTATGAGGGAGTGACTCTGCCGTTCAAAAAACTTGCCATGACCTGGCGCCACAAAAACGGAGAGTGGAATTTTGAGGAGTACGGCAAGGATATGCCCAAACGCAGTTACCGCATTTTCCGCAAAAATGGGGAGGTGACTCTTGAACTGCGCTCAACGGGCAAGACAATGGAACTTATCCGCTGTTTCACACTCAAAGGTGATTCCCCGGCGCTCCACTTCGACGGAAAACTCCGCATTACCGGTAAAAATCCCGTCTGGTGGTTCAACATGTTCTCCTTCGGTTTCCCCGGTACCGATAAGTGGCTCTTTCTCACTTCAACGGAAAAAGAGGGCAAAGTCACTCCGGTGCTGAATGTGAAAGACAACCCTTTTGTCGACAAAAACGGCAAAATCATCGTTCACGGCAGATTCCAGTTTGACCAGCTGCGTGAAATCTTCGCCGCAGGTTCGTGGAATAAAGAGAATAAAACCGGGTATATCGTCCTTGCCAAACCTGACAAAGTCATGTGGCCGGTACGTCTTACATGCAATGCGCAGAGCAAAAACGGCGGAATCAGCATCTCTCCGCGCGCCTTTATCCGCGGTAAAGACGGTGTGGAAGAATCCCGCGCTCAGGCGCTTTTCATCCCGTTCAAAGGAGAACCGGAACAGCTCAACAAAAAACTCATTCCCGAATACGCAAAAGAGCTGGTCAGGCGCCACCTTATCCCCAGTGACTTTGACAATGCTGAATTTCTCGGCAACTCCAACGGCGTATCATTTTGGAAAGATCTGACGGAAACCAAAGTTTTCCGTTCCACCCTTCCTCCGGCAAAGAAGGCGGTAAGCAAGGTTCAGCTTTTTACGGCGAAGGATGAAGGCGAATCGTTCCAGCTTGCTCTGCGCAGTAACGCGGCGCTGAAAAATGTTTCCCTTGCCTTTGAGGGTTTTGACAGCAGTATCAAATGCAGCTGGAATGCGGTGGAGTTCATCAACCGCACCGACTATCTCGGGTATATCAGCAGTATTACCGGAAATATGCCGGATGTGCTTTCCAATGCGCCGCAGGTCGATGTTGCGGCAAACTCCACACAGCCGTTCCTCGTCAACTTCCGCGTTTCACCGCAGGCAAAAGCGGGCAAATACAGCGGAAAAGTGAAAGTTCTGGAAAACGGCAAAGAACTTTTTGCTGTTCCGGTGGAGCTTACCGTCTGGAACTTTTCCATCGAAGAACCGCACCTGACAGCGGCATTTGATGTCTGGAACCGTCCGAAACTGCCGGATAACTCCAAAGCGAAGGAGTATTTTGAAAAATCCCTCAAATTCATCATGGATGCCCGTGCCGGCAACCGGTGGCTTACCAACGTCAAACTCCGCTGGGATAAAGAGGGCAATCTGCTGCCGGTGGATTACCGCGAATTTGATGCCTCTGTGGAAAAATCCCTCAAAGATTACCGTCAGCGCATCATCTTCGGCCACATGTTCGTTCTCGGCTGGGGAATGGAACCGCAGAATACCTGGTTCGGCTTGAAAAAAGATACCCTTACTCCGGAGTGGAAACGCAAAGTGCTTGCCTTTGCCAAAGATTTGCGCAAACACCTCATCGAAAAGAAGTGGAACGATTTTATCGTTATGGATATCTATGATGAACCGAAAGATGAACACCTCCATCTGCTCCATGATACGGTGAAACTCATCCATGAAGTTGCTCCGGAGTGGCGCTTTACCTATGCCGGAGATTACCGCGAAGCGCTCAAAGATACCATAAAATTCTGGAATCACGGCATGACCCGCGTTATTCCGCAGACTCATATCGATGTGAAAAACTCCGGCGGTGAACTTTCCGTTTACAACCCCAACAGTTACAGCGATAACGAAATGGGTGTGCATCAGCGCGGCAGTTATATCTGGCTTTTCAACAACAATATCCGCTATATCTATCAGTGGACAGCTACCTGCTGGGGCGATCAGGGCAATGCCGGATGGGATTACTACCGCTGTGCCTCGTGGGTCGTTCCGGGGGCAAACGGCGAAGTGATGAGTACCCTGCGTCTGGAAAACACCCGCAACGGTATCGAAGATTATGAGTATCTCTGGCACTTGAAAAACTGTGCGGAAAAATTGCAGAAAACCGATCCTGAGAAGGCAAAAGAAGCCGAAGCGCTCATTGCCGAAGCAGGAAAACTTGCGTGGCTGCCTGAAGGCGGAGAAATTTCCGTACTGGTCGATTTCGACCCGGCATCGTTCAACAACTGGCATACCAAAGCGGGAAAATTCCTCGACTCGGTCGTGCCCTCAATCAAATAATTGAAAGGAAAACAAAAATGAAAAGCAAAAAATCGTTTACACTCATCGAACTGCTTGTTGTGATTGCGATTATCGCCATTCTGGCGGCGATTCTGCTTCCCGCACTCAACAGCGCCCGTGAACGCGGCAGAGCGGCGACCTGTATCAACAACCTCAAACAGTTCGGTTCGGCAATGTTCCAGTACACCGACAACAACGAAGGATTCAACTGCTATGCGGGTATGGGAGATAACGGTTATGGACAGAACCGTCTGACCTTTTATATGTTCTATGCAAGCTATCTCGGCATCTCTGAATTGAGTGCGCGCGGTTATGCAAAGGATTTCTATTACTCAGGAGCAGAAAATTACCGTGTGGCGGAAATATTCCTCTGTCCATCTCTGCCGGTTCCGGAAACCGGTTATGACGGCGGCTGGCGCTGTGCCTACCTTGCCAATGCAACTTACAATCAGAACAACCGTATGGCGGTATTCGGCAATCTTGGTCACGGCTCACCGACCAAACTTGCCAAAGTGAAAAATCCTTCGGCAGTAATGGCGATGAAAGACTCGAACTTGAAAAACAGTCCTGCGCTCTGCATGTCCTATCAGGGTACGATCACGACTATGACCGATGACTGGAAGAAATTCTTCCCCGGCAGACACAACAACCGCGACAATGTCACCTATGTCGACGGTCACGTCGCAAGCTGGGATCTGGCTCTGCCGATCAAGGAAACTGACGATATTTTCGGTGCAAAATATATCTTCTGAAAATAAACACAGATTTTTAACCGTTAGTGGTACAGCAGACACGGGGTTTGCTGTATCCTTCCGGATTTGTCCGCAAAACAATTATGATACGCAGAGAATTTATAAAAATGATGGCATTGTTCGGTTTTTGCTCTTCAGTTAAAGCCGGGACAGCTTCCCTGATTCCGGAAGTTCCTGAAAAGGCTGAATTGAGTGACAATGCGATCCTGTTTCTCGGAACCGGTGCCGGTGAGGGGATACCCTCGTTTTACTGCGACTGCAATATCTGCCGTCAGGCAAGAAAGCTCGGAGGAAAAAACCTCCGCACCCGTACCGCGTTTCAGATCGGCGAAACCATCCGCATCGACTGGGGACCTGATGGAGCCGCCCAGAGCTGGAAATTCAACCTTGAAGCCGGCAAACTCAAACACCTTTTTTTTACACATTCGCATGAAGACCACTTTTACACCGGGGATTTCTGGGTGCGCCGCGCCTCAAAGATTCCGGGGAACACCGTATTGAATGTCTACGGCAATAAAGAGGTTTTCGGTATGATAGACAGCGCCATAAACGGCAAATGGGATAAGCATCTGATGCGTTTTACGGAGCTTGCTCCGGGCAAAAAAGTCATTCTTGAAGATAACGGCTTTGAGGTGACGGCGCTTCACGCCAATCATACGGCACCGGAAAATTCGCTGATGTTCCACTTCAAAATGGGCGGTAAAGAGGTGCTTTTTACCGGAGATACCGGGGAGTTCATGCACAGTGCGTGGGAGTATTTGAAAGGGTGCCGTCTCGACCTTATCCTTGCTGATACGACATGGTGTTTTGACCGGGTCGGCGGCAGTCATCTCGGATTTTACGAGACAGCCGAATATCTGAAAAAGATGCGGTCAATGGGTATCGCTCATGATAAAACAAAAGTTTACACTGTCCACATGGCGCATTGCAAAGGTGCAAAAATGCACAGTGAACTTGAGCGGCTTCTTCCGGAACTCGGATTGACTCCGGGGTATGACGGCTTGATCGTGGATGTGGCAAAGTTATAAAAATAAAAATCCATGCTGCATATTTACTGCGGCAACTTCGCAAAAGATATTACTGTTAAGGATCTGTAAATGAAAAAAACATATAAAATCGGCGTTATCGGCGCTCACGGCAGGGGCAGACACGCATGGATGGCACACCGTCCCGAATCGGGTTTTGAAGTGGTAATGGGGGCGGAACCCAATCCCATTCCGCAGAAAGACCTGATGTGTCCGGAACTGAAAAGTTTTGATGAGTATTTCCCGGACGCATCGCTGGTGAAAGATTACCGCGAAATCGTCAGCAATAAAGATATCGACATTATCTTTGTGATGAGTCCGGATCACTGTCACGAGGAGCAGACCGTTGCCGCCCTTGAAGCCGGCAAAGCGGTCTATCTGGAAAAACCCATGGCGATCTCCCTTGAAGGGTGTGACCGTATCCTGCGTACCGCGTACCGCACGAAAAGCAAACTTTTCATCGGTCACAACATGCGCCACTTCCCTTCCATACTCAAGATGAAAGAGATCATTGATTCCGGCATGATCGGCAAAGTCCAGTGCGGCTGGTGCCGCCACTTCATCAACTACGGCGGGGACGCATATTTCAAAGACTGGCACTCCGAACAGAAAAACACCTGCGGACTGCTGCTGCAAAAAGGCGCTCACGATATCGACGTCATGCACTGGCTGATGGGGTCATACACAAAACGTGTGGTCGGTATGGGGATGCTCAGCGTCTATGACAAGTGTGAACGGCGCAGTGAAGATACTCCCGGCTGTGCGTACTGGGATCCCAATGCTTATCCGCCGCTGGAGCAGAAGGGATTTTCTCCGGTAATTGATGTGGAAGATCACAATATGGTGATGATGCAGCTTGAAAACGGCTCTCAGGCAGTTTACATGCAGTGCCATTACACTCCGGATGCCGAGCGCAACTACACCTTTATCGGAACAGAGGGCAGAGTGGAAAATATCGGGGACTCCGGCGATTGTGAAATACATGTGTGGACGTCACGCGGTTCACGGAAAAATCCGGATATCGTTTACAATCTGAAACGTTCAAGCGGTTCTCACAGCGGTGCGGATAAGCCGATAATCGATAATTTCCTCGACTTTGTCAGCAACGGGGCAAAAACCAACGTCAACCCGGTGGCGGCACGCAACAGTGTGGCTGTCGGTGTTCTTGGACACCTTTCCATGCGCAGCGGCAACATGCCGCAGGATATTCCGCCGCTGGAGTCTGATCTTCTGGAATATTTTGCCAATAATCAGCAGGCGTGACAAGTGCCGCAAACGGTACTGTAAAACGGGTTTCACTCCGGATTTTTCAACCATTCCGGAGTGAAACCTTTATCCGCCGTCGCATAGATCGGCTGTTCTGTAAGGTATAGAGGCAATAACTTGCAATTACCTCTTGTCATCATCCTGTTTTTCCGGTAAATTCTGACTTTCTTCCAGCAGACGGTCAAAATCGCTTTTATACATATAATCCTGAATCACCCGGTATTTTTCAAACTCACTTTCGGCAAATTGTCTGGCAACTTCGGCACTTACCTTACCGGCATCGGTCAAAAGGTCAGCTTCGTTGAATTGCAGAAAAGCATCCAGTTTGCCTGCCCACTCTGCCATCATCATCGGGATATGCCGCCGTGCCTGACGAATCGCATAATCCAGATACATGGTTACGATTTCATTGAGTTCAGCAAGCTCCTGATCTTTGAGATAATTTTTGGCGACGGAAACATCCGCTTTGACGATTTTGCCGTCCGGAGCGTTTTTCCAGGTGGTCAATCCCATATTCAAACTTTTGTGATTGGCGCGTTCTACAATCAGTTCCGCAGCGGTGCTGTGGTGAACGGCAAAGTGCATTTTATTTTGAACGGTGGCAAAAAATGTTTTGGTAATTTCACTGTTGCGGTCATAATCGGCAGCAGTAGCGTAAAGATCGGTGATCTTCTGGTAGAAGCGGCGTTCACTTGCCCGGATCTCCTGAATTTCACTGATCAGGTGTTCAAAGTAATCATCGTCAAAAATCTTACCGTTTATCAGCCGTTCTTTGTCAAGTACATATCCCTGTTTGGTAAAGGTTTCCAAAACCCGGGTCGCCCATTGCCGGAACTCGGTTGCGCGGGGTGATTTAGCCCGATAACCGACTGCGATAATTGCCGGTAAATTGTAGAATTTATATTGATAGGTCTTGCCGTTATCAGCAACTTGTGCAAAATTTGCACAAGTTGAACTTTCGACCAGCTCCCCGTCGGCAAAAACATTCTGTAAATGTTTGGTAACTACCGAGCGATCAATGTCAAACAACTGTCCGATTGCCTTTTGAGTCAGCCACACATTACCATCCTGCACCCGGACTTCAATGGTGTCGGATGAGTTGTTTTCTTTGGCGAAAACGAGGAAGTCCGCAGTACTGTTGCGGATTTGCATTTTTTTAGTCATTGCATTTCTCCGGATTTGCGTTACATGGCACTGTGGCTCAACAGAGCAACGGCAGATTCAGAAAACGATTTGCCTGCTCCGGTCGATCCCGGTTTATTTGCCGCTGTATACCTTTGATCGGTATCAAAAGGTAATGTAGTTCAATTATTGCAAATTACAAGTTGACAGAATGATTTTTACAGCAGATTTTTCAACCATTCCGGAGTGAAATTTTTATCCGCCAGCGCATAGATCGGCTGTTCCCTGACAAGGTGAAAGCGTTTCCAAAGCGTATAACTGCTGTAACGCGCTTTGAGCATCTGTTCTTTTTGCTTATATTTCAGATTTCTGAGCATATTTCCCCAGCTTATATCAAGCTGATTGCGGTTTTCCGTTGAGCATCCGCACTCAAGCAGAAATGGTGTGAGCTTGCAGAACGGATGGAAAAATGCTGTGTTGCGGTTTGCCGACGCGTACCATAAAAGATTTCTTCCCCAATGGTCGCGGATACTTTGCACTCTCTGCGGGAACGATTCTTCCATGATTTGCAGAAACATTACACTTATACTGTCTTCAAATCCGGCGGCAAAGCAGACGGCAAGTTCGTCAAAACCCATCAGTTCCCTGTCGATAACGCCGTTTTGCAGCAGCCAGCGGAAAATTTTTACCGCTTTATTGACGATAATTTCATAAAGCAGTGAGTACGAAAGCCGTTTACCGGTCATTTCACGGAAAATATTGAAATATCCGGCATCATCAGCGGCAAGGGCTTCCCGCATTTTATCGGGTATCTGCGCTTTTATCCGTTTTCTGCCGACAGTGTAGCGGAGCAGCTGCCAGCCCGGTTTTTCCTGCTGACAGTAGATTTTGCAGATATCCCGGTTATCGAGCAGAAGTTCATCTGTTTCCACCGTTTCTGCGGAATATTCCGGCACTCTTTCCGTCTGGAACAGACACCACAATTTCAGAAGTTCCGTTTCCGGAAGCGTGCTGCGCAGTTGAAATATCCTCAGAAAAAAGGCAAATTTATCTTTCTGCTGAAGAAACGATGACAATTTTCTCAGCGAGAGTTTCGGCGTTTTCAGACGGAATATCTCCTTTATCACATCCGCGGTAATAAGAGTATCAACTTTGCTGAAGCTGATTTTTTCCGCCTTTTGGCATATTTGTTTCAATGCGGCAATTTTTTCAGTTCCGGTCATATATTGTCTCCTTGCAAGCTCAATATACAATATTACCCCCGACATCTATTGTCCGATATCGGGGGTATGAATGAAAAATCCGTTATAAAAATATACTTATTTGAAAGTATTTTCCAGAATAAAACGGATGATTCTTGCCGGATCATCCAATCCATGCGGATGGTGTCCCCATGACAGGCGGGAAATAACTTCTACTTTACAGCCTGCTTTCTTCCACAGATCTGCCATGAGCAGACCGTTGATGTCGGCATCGACCACAAGGTCGTCCAAGCCGACGATCATCAGCAGCGGGATTTTGTGTTCCAGCATTTTTTTGCAGTTGTTCACAGGTGAAAGCGGGTGATCATAGAGGGCATTTATATCATCGCCGTGACCGTAGGCACGGCTGACTTCAGGAGCAAGTTCGGAGCGGCGTTCATGCCGCCAATCCAGACGGCAGACGGGAGCATCGGCGTAAATGCAGTTGCCGATATGCGGATACTCTTCCAGAAAACGGAATGTATACAATCCGCCCATGCTCATGCCGATGAATGCACCTTTTTCCGCAAAGCCCTGCTCCTGCAGATACTCGTAGAATGTGTACATGATCTTTACCGCTTCAGGATTGGCAAACTTGCCGTAAACGTCGATATGAAGCATGTAAAAACCCATTTGGATAAGCTCTTTGACTCCGTTGCGGTTGGGAAATGCTGTCGGCCACTCCGGCAGCCAGAACCACTGTTTATTTTCCGCATAACACGGCGGTTCGACGATCCATGCCGTGCTGTTTGCGATGCTTATTTTGTGACGGGTCCCGCCCATCCATTTGTCAACAGAGATTTCAAAAGGATATTTTGTTTCTTCAGCCATTTTCAAAGCACCTCCTTGCCCCATGATTCATTGCCGAGAATACCATAGTGGAAAAATACCGGCTTGTAACCCCGTTCTGTTGCCGTGCGGATAGCGGTTTCCATCCGCTCAAAGTGGTCGGGCAGATAGTTGAAGTAGCGGGGGAAACTGTACTGTTCGTGCGTGGCAAGTCCGATGGTGTCACGCTGAACGGATGAGACCATTTCCTTTATCTGTTCGACTGTCCACAAATTTGCGGTGCAGTCGTTGCGCCAGAAAAGGATATTGTACCGCGTATCGTAAAGATATTTGTTTTCCTCAATATAAAGTGCATCGTTGAGGTTGCGGAAGTAACCGACATCGGTGATGCGTTCACTCTCTCCGTCATCGGTGATACCGGTACGCGGGGAAACGAACTGACCTTCAAGCAGACGCACGCCGCGTTTGTAAAGTTCACCGAATGCAGACGGACGCGCCATTGCCCAGTGGAGCGCTTCCATCGGAATATAACTCGCTTCACCGGCAAAGCGGTAAATCTGTTCCAGCACCTGATCGTAATCGGCAGCGATTTTTTCCGGCGGCGTATTCTGATAGGGACGGTCGGGGAACTCGCTCTGGGCATGGAATGACATCTTCAGCCAGTTTGCATTATCCGCAAACTCACCTTTGTAACACTCCGGAACCATCGTCAGATCGAACGGTTCATGGCTGTTGTTGAAAAACAAATTGAGTGTGAAACATGTTCCGTACTCATCATTCATCCGCTTGAGGAACTTCAGATAAAAGTTGTCAAACAGTGATTTCGGCCGCTCTTTGGCGATATCGGTTAGAAAGAATATATTATCATCAATAAAAAAGTCATACCGCAGAAATGATGCCTTATCCCACAAAACAGTTATCTTTCTGGTCAATGTTCCGAAATCATCGGTCAATTCGGCGGCAATGGTGTTGAACGGCGCTGTCAGCGGCAAATCAATGGAAAATTCTTTGCCTTTGCGGACAACGGGCAAATTGTTTACCAGAATCGTGCCGGGGGCGTCGCAGACACCGGTGACTTTGACGGTGAGGGAATTTGCGGTTTCTGCGCCGTTATGGTGATTGAGAACGGCTCCGTGTCTCGGATAAGTGATTTCAAACATTTTTTTTTATTTTTTCCTTTACATTAGTTTAGTTTTCCAATATAACCTGCGGCGGATTCTCGCGGGCAATCTCTTGTCAAATCAGCGGACACCGTCGCAGTCGAGTACGATTCGTACACTCCTGCTCCGCTGCCTTGATTTGCCTGCGACCTTGCTCCGCGATATTCCCGCCGATAGAATCGCAACCCGATAACCTGCGTTGGTGTCTCGTGGAAAATCTCCCGGCAAATACACCGGATGCCATTGCGGTCGAGTACGATTCCGACCTGTCCGACCTGTCCGACCTGTCCGACCTGTCTGACCTGTCCGACCTGTCCGACCTGTCTGACCTGTCCGGTCAAATACATGCTGCCAGTGAAAGCAGAACCGGCGCAAAGTACAGCACAAACGGCAGTATCAATCCGACCACCACGGGCCATATTTCCTCAGGATTGTTTCCATTCGGGTTGGGACCGTACTGATTATCCGGTTCCGATTCGCGGCACACCGTGAACAGAAAGATGAAGCAGCCGACGCAGGGAACCAGATTTATCAGAAACCACCAGCCGGAGTGTCCCGTATCATGACAGCGTCTTACCGCGACCGCCATTCCCGGAATCAGGAAGAAAAACATCAGCAGAAAATATATTGCACTGCCTGCCATTTTCAAAGAATCATTGCCGGCGATAGCGCCCGCCACTCCGACCATGATCGCCGCCAGCATCACACAGCTCTGCATTATTATATAGAGCCAGTACTCTCTGCGCGAAGCTCTGCCGGAAAATACCGCATATTTGCTCAATGCCGTGAAAAATCCTGCCGGTTTGACATCGGAAAAGCTCCCCTGAGAACTTGTATACCCTGCTTTGGAAAGGATATTCCCATCCCAGATAAAGTTGTTGCGGCATGTCGGGCACTGCAATGTTTTACCCATCCACTCCGGACGGATGGCGACTTTGTTTCCACAATGAGGACAAAAATACATACTTTCATCTCCTTTCGTTGATATTCAAACGTAAGATAATTCATTCAAGTTGAAATTGCAAGTGAAAAGAAGTAAAAAATCTAACTTTTGCTTCTGATATATTCCCGCGGCGACATTCCAGTGTATTTGCGGAAGAATCTGGAAAAATATTTCCAGTCGGCAAACCCCATCGTATCGGACAGTTCATTGATACGCATATCCGAATACAGCAGCAGTTTTTTTGCCACTCTTATGCGGGCGCGGTCGATCAGGGTCTTGGTCGCTTCACCGCACTTTTGCCGGGCAAGGATACGCAGATATCCGGCAGAATATCCGAGATACTCCGCAATTTCTTCCACCGTGACCGCCGCTCCGCCTTTGCGATAGACATACTGGGTTATCTCATCGGCAAGTGTATCGCTTTTATCGTCCCTTTCAAAGAACCATCTGCGGACAATCCCTGAAATGAATGATTCAAGGATACTTACCGAAGGAATCGTTCCTGAAACGGCAAAATTCATGTGGGAATTGAGAAGTTTTTCCGGAAAAAATGCCCGGCACATCAGCGCAACCGATTCAATTATCGCTTTGCGCTCTTTCCGGCTCTCATCATCGCAGACCGGAACGATCTGGGGCGCGGCGCTTTCTGCGGTATCGAATTTGAAGCTCCAGCAGGTAAATTCCCTGCCTTGCGGATACTGGAACCGGTGGGATAATCCGGGAGAAATAATGACGATATCGCCCGCAGATATCTGAAAGCGGCTGTCACCGACTTTCAACTGGGCATCACCCTTTTCACACAGGTCGATCTGCCAGAACTCATGCGAGTGTTCAACATCGGAAAACGGTTGATGCAAAGGCAGTTTGCGGCACCAGCCCGCCAGCAGCAGTTTGATTTCATTTTTTGCCATAATGATAAACCTTGCGTTATGCCAACAGTAAAGGCAATATACGATTTTGATATATAATATATGCGTTTTCCACCCCATTTTCAAGTTGAAAAGCCATTGTAATATCGTGAAAATTACGATATATTATTCTCAAACCATCAAAACGGGGGATTTTGTCTTATGAAAAAAAAATTTGTGAATGCCGGTTTTATCGGTGCGGGCAGTTTTATTTCTGCACACCACCTGCCGACGTCGCATGAGGCGGAGTTTATCCATATCCGGGCGATCTCCGACTTGAACAAAGAACTTCTTGATGCTCATGCGGAAAAGTATTCGCCCGACTACACCGCAAGCGATTACCGCCAGCTGCTCGATGATCCGGAAATAGATCTTGTGGTCATCGGCACCCGTCAGGATACCCACGCGCAGCTCATCGTTGAGGCTCTTGATGCCGGCAAATGGGTCTGGTGTGAAAAACCCATGTGCGACACTCCGGAAGAAGAAGCGGCGGTCATCGCCGCTGAAAAACGCTCCAAAGGAAAACTTGCCATCGGTTTCAACCGCCGTTTTGCCCCTGCGGTCACCAAATCGCTGGAAATATTGCAGAAACTCCCCCGTCCGTGGATAATCAATTACCGTCTGCAAACCAATGATTACTACAAAAACATGAAGCATGACACCTTCTATCACCACCGCGCCCACATAATTTATGAAGGGTGTCACATGCTCGACCTTGCCTGTTTCATCTTCGGAACGGTTCCCCAACGGCTCTTTATGAGTGGAACTGAAGATGAAAACGACATCGTCATTCTTGAGTATGCTGACGGTTCCCGTTTTGTTCTCACCATCACCAGTCAGGCGGGCGCTCCGCTGCTGGAAAAAGAGATGATGGAAATTTTCACCCGTGACGGAGCCTTATCCATGCGTGAATTTGTCGAATTGCGCGTGCGGAGTGTGGCAGGTGAAAAAGATTATATCTTCCCTGCCGAAAGATGCAAATTCAATGAACAGATACTACGCTGGGGATATCCTTTCTGGGAAGTTCTGCGCAGCCGTCTGGTCGAACCTGATGCCAAGCGTTCGCGCGGTCTTGTCCCTGTCATGCCTGCAATGGAGGATATGCCTTTTGCTTCAGAGCTTGCCCGCATTGCCGAAGCTGAAAAAGATGCTCCGTGGCAGGAGCGCAACATCTTCTGTGACAAAGGGTGGAAAGATGCTTTCTGCCACTTCGCAAAAGCTTGTATGGAAAATACCGTTCCCCGTACTGCCAACGGAACGGATGGAAAAATCGCCAGTGATCTGGGCTTTGCCCTGCTGGAATCCAAAAAACTCGGTATGCCGATAAAATTCACCACCAAATAACAGGAGATATCATCATGAAAAAAATCATCACTGCCTTCTTCGTTTCCCTCGCCTCTGTCACTCTCTTGGCAGAAACCCTTTTTGACGGCGGAAAAGCCGCCGCATGGGAAAGCAAAAAATTTGCCGATAAAGAGGGGGTCGTTTCCGGTACCGCAGGATATGTTCCGGTCATGTCCAAAGAATTTATTCAGGTTCCCAGAGGCAAAAGCTACACTGTCAGCGGCGAATTTAAAGTTGTCAGCGACAAAAAAGTTCCGCTTTACTTCGGAGTCACTCCTTTTACTGCCGACGGCAAAGTTATCACCTTCACTTCAGTATACACAGCTTCCCGTGCGATCGCCACTCTGGCAAAAGAGGTCAAAGCCGGTGACAAGTCGATGATACTCAAAGGAGCCGACAGCTGGAAGTTTCACAAACATGGATTTTTCGCCTTCAATGCCAAAGCTGACCGCAGTGACCTGCCCAATCTCGACCTTTCCCCGGCGCCGATCGTCAACGAGATCACCGTCAATGAAGACGGAAGTGTGGAAATTCCCTTCAAAAAGCCCTTTACCCGGAACTATGCCGCCGGAACTCCTGTCCGTCAGCACTTTGCGGGCAACAGCTATATTTACGCCGGAAACAGCAGCAAGAGCGGTGAATGGGTGAAATTTTCCAAAACTTTCACTTCTTTCTACATCGGAACAGCGCAGATCAAAGTCTGTTTTTCTGTAATGGCATCCAAAGCGCAGATCGAGTTGCGCAATGTGACCGTTACCGCGGAATAATCAAAAATGGAGCAGCGATCTATGAAAAAGCACTTTACACTGATCGAACTTCTGGTTGTAATTGCCATCATAGCCATTCTGGCGGCGATACTTCTGCCTGCACTCAATTCTGCCCGTGAACGCGGGCGCAGTGCCAGCTGCATCAATAACCTCAAACAGTTCGGCAACTATATCGGACTTTATCAGGAAGATAACGGCGGATTTTATATGCGTCACGCCCGCCGCGACAGCGGCAGCAATGTCGGCAACTGGTTCGATTTGCTTATGCCGACTGCGGGAGTGACTCCCAACTGGGCAGACGGTGACGGCAACGCCGCCAGCATGACTGGCGGAAATGTCATTCCTGATTGGGCGGAGTGTCCTTCAGATGAATTTTTCACTTCATATCCCCAGCATCACAACAGCTACTATATCGGTTATGTCTACAACGCCAAAATCGGTACAAGCTGCGGCAAGGATGCCTTCTGCGGCAGAAAAGCGGTCAAGCGCCCCTCGGAACACCTGATCGTTATTGAAGCCAATCACTACAAAGTCAACGGTGATGTCTGGTTGACTGAGGCTCTGCTCAAGTTTGATACCTATACCGGGGAAAACAAGACCAATGTTCCCAGAGTCCGCCATAACAAATATGTCAATATGGTTTTTGCTGACGGTCATGTGGATACCGGTATCGGTGAGGCGTTCTGGAACAATGCCGCCAATCTCAACTACTACTATCCGACAATGGGCGCGGCACCCTCATGGGAACACATGCCCCGCAGTTTTGCGTGGAAATGATTGAAGGGTAAAAGTAATGAGAATTGCAATAATTTCCGCACTTTTCCTCTCTGCGGCACTTTATGCTTCAGGCACGATGGAAATAACTCCTGTTCCTGACAAGGTTCAGAATCTGCGTCAGAAAGCCGACGGCAAATGGCACCTGACCGCCCCGTATCAATTCAACAGCAGGAAAGAGATCGTCGTTCCGATGGCGGATGCTGACCGGGTGATTTTTGCTCCGGAGGAAAATTCATGGTTCGCAACCGATGAAAAATCCCCGGTCAAAAAGGTCATTTACAACGGCAGTTACAACCGCAATCTGCTCTCTTTTGACTTTGAACTGCCGGAAAACAGCACTCTGCGCCCGTGGTTCCTCGTGCGTGCGACCAACCCCAATGCGCTGAATTTTACGTTGGAGTTCAACCGTGTCGAAGGACGCAAAGAGGCGTTCTGGTACTCCGTTGATGATAAACATCTGCATATCCGTGCCACCCGCGGTGCGATCATCGGCGAAAATATAAAATTCGATGAGAAAGCCTACCGCAATATGGAGTATTTCTGGATGCCCGGAAACAAAATCACTCTGGAAAAAGGTATCCACACCTTCCGTTATCGCGGAGGATTCTATTACTGCAACCTTGCCGCCATCGCTCTCGTGCCGGAAAATGCCAAAGCTCCCTCGCTTACCCCGGAATATTCCAAACGCAAGGAAGCTGAAAAGGCCCAGATCGATTACGCTCCTTTTACCGGACAGATCCACAGTGCCATGCTTACAGAAGATGTCCCCGGTGCAAAACTTTTCATCTCCGTGGATGATTCGCCTTTCTACCCTGCCATGTCAAAACGTATTTTCGGCAGCGGTCAGGTCAGACTGCGGCTCCGGATGGATAAAAATGCCGCCAAAGCCGGTATTCCAGATGTCAAAGCCGTAATTACCCCTGCCAAACGGATCTTTATGGAAAATGATGACCAGATCCTTGCTTTTGACCCGGAAAAAGGTACGCTCAATATCTGGCAGGTCAAAAACGGCCCCACCATCATCCCGCCGGAACAACCGCAGAAA
>SUWE01000051.1 GCA_015061615.1 Lentisphaerota bacterium | reverse complement strand
GAAATTTGCTCCACGAGTGCCACTCTGGGGAAGAAATTCCCCAGACCCCCTTGTCCCGGCGAAGCCTTGTGCGAAGACGGATCGCGGCGGCGTGCAACGCTCGCCGCAACTCTTACTGAGGACTGCTGTACTTTTTACTTGAAATCTGCCATTGCTCAAACATCAGTTTTGAGCAATGGATTTTTTTGCCTGCCAATCCTTCCAAGTGAATTTATTTTACGCTGAAAAGAGGCTGCTGCAAAACATCAGGTTTTGCAACAGCCCCCTCAAGTTTCCCTTGCAATTTGATTGCTTTGCAAAGGATTTGGTGCTTGGTACTTATCAGTTCAGTGCAGCCACACCCGGCAGTTCTTTGCCTTCCAGAAATTCCAGAGAAGCACCGCCGCCGGTGGAAATGTGACTCATCTTGTCCGCCAAACCGGACTTTTTGACCGCTGAAACACTGTCGCCGCCGCCGATAATGGAAACTCCGCCATTGGCTTTGACCTCAGCAACTGCATCGCAAACACCGAAAGTTCCTTTGTTGAACTTTTCCATCTCAAAACAGCCCATCGGACCGTTCCAGACGACAGTTTTTGCACTCTTGATCGCATCAGCATACAGTTTGACAGTTTCAGGACCGATATCCAGACCCATCCAGTTGTCATCAATATCCAGACCGACAACTTTGGTATTGGCTTCCGGATCAAATTTGTCCGCTTCGATGCTGTCGATCGGCAGCAGCAGTTTGACACCGCGTTTTTCCGCCTCAGCGATCATCTCACGCGCATAATCCATCTGGTCGGCTTCGCACAGTGAGTTACCGATTTTGTGACCCTGCGCCGCCAGGAAGGTGTACGCCATTCCGCCGCCGATGATCAGAGTATCGACTTTGCTCAGCAGATTGCGCACGACCGCCAGCTTGTCGGAAACTTTCGCTCCGCCGAGGATCGCAACAAACGGACGCACCGGATTTTCAACCGCACTGCCCAGATACGCGATCTCTTTTTCCATCAGGAATCCGGCAACACAGGGACCATTCATGTATTTGGTGATGACCGCAGTGGACGCATGGGCACGGTGGGCAGTACCGAACGCATCGTTGCAGTAAACATCGCCGTAGGAAGCCAGTTTCTTCGCCAGCTCTTTCTGCTGTTCTTTCAACGCCGCTTTGGCAGCTTTGAATTCTTCGTCGCTCTGACCCTCTTTCTGTTTCAGTTTAGCCTGCTCTTCTTTGTGATAACGGGTGTTTTCCAGCATCAAAATCTCGCCCGGTTTCAGAGCTGCGGCAGCTTCGTCAGCCGCTCCGCAATCTTCAGCAAATTTGACCTCTTTGCCGATCATCTTGCTCAGGTAATCCGCAACGATCTTCATTGTGGTATCACCGGTGATGCCTTTTTCATCCGGACGGCCCATGTGGCTCATCAGGATCAGACTGCCGCCGTTATCCAGAACATAGTTGATAGATGCAAGCGCACCTTTGATACGGGTATCGTCTTTGATGACTCCCTCTTTGACCGGCACGTTGAAGTCAACGCGCATAACTACTTTCTTACCTTTAAGGTCAATGTCCTTGAGAGTTTTCTTATCCATTTTGGTTTTCTCCTTGAAAGTGGATTGCTCAACAAAAAAGGGCGGGCGTTTCTGCCCGCCCTTTCGGGATAGTCTTAACAGACAATCAAATTACTTGGCGATGACGCGAGCCATTTCCAGAACTTTGTTGCTGTAACCCCATTCGTTGTCATACCAGGAGCAGACTTTGACAAAGGTTTTGTCAAGCTGGATACCGGCTTTGGCATCGAAGATGGAGGTACGGGCATCATCACGGAAGTCGGTGGAAACGACCGCTTCGTCGGTGTAACCGAGAATGCCTTTGAGTTCGCCTTCGCTGGCTTCTTTCATCGCAGCGCAGATTTCATCATAGGTGCATTCGGTGTTCAGTTCGCAGGTCAGGTCGACGAAGGAAACGTCGCTGGTGGGAACGCGGACAGACATACCGGTAAGTTTGCCGTTCAGTTCGGGGAGAACTTTACCGACAGCTTTGGCAGCGCCGGTGCTGGAGGGGATCATGTTCTCAAGGATACCGCGGCCGCCGCGCCAATCTTTCTTGGAGGGACCGTCAACGGTTTTCTGAGTGGCGGTAGCAGCGTGGATGGTGGTCATCAGACCGCGTTTGATACCGAATTTGTCATTCAGAACTTTGCTGATCGGGGCCAGGCAGTTGGTGGTGCAGCTGGCGTTGGAGATGATATCCTGACCGGCATAGGTCTTGTCGTTGACACCGTAGACGAACATCGGGGTGCTGTCTTTGGAAGGAGCAGACATGATGACTTTCTTGGCGCCGGCTTCGATGTGTTTGCGGGCTTTGGCATCTTCGAGGAACAGACCGGTGGATTCGACAACGATCTCAGCACCGACTTCGTTCCATTTCAGGTTTGCAGGATCCATTTCAGCGGTCAGACGGATGACTTTGCCGTCGACGATCAGGTTGCTGCCGTCAACTTTGATGTCGTGATTGAAAATGCCGTGGACTGAGTCATATTTCAGCATATAGGCAAGATAATCGGGTTCGAGCAAGTCGTTGATACCGACGATCTCGATGTCATTGCTGAAGTTCTCGATTGCTGCGCGGAAGACCATACGACCGATTCTTCCGAAACCATTGATGCCAACCTTAATCATTTGCACCAACTCCTTTTGATTTGTTTTTTATATATTTCAGTTCGGTGCCATGCCTCCGGCACCTTTGCTTCTACAATTTCAAAATATACATCCAAACAGTTGAAAAGTCAAGACTGTATAAGAAAAAAAGAGCTTTGAAATACGATATATTGAGCTAATTTCAAAAGTAATTCAAAAAGAGATTAAAAAATCAGCGTTAATGAGATGAAAGCGGTAGTTTAAGGGGCTATTGAATAAATAACCACCGAAAACGCTCCGCTTTGAGATCGCAGCGATGATTTTCAAGAATTTTTGAGAACTTTTGAAATTGCCTCTATTATTTATAGATTGTGCAAACTCAGAGAAATTCCCTGCAAAGGGCATCAAATCTATCAAGCGGAGCCTTTCCGAATTTTTCCAGTTCTTTCCGTATCTTTTCCACTGTTTTTTCCTGCATATCGCCGGATTTTGAAAAAAACTTGTCTGCAAGGCAGATTATTTTTTCTTCGGTCGTCTCCGGCAGGTAATCCTTTTCCGGCAGTGCCATTTTTCTTTCAAAAATCTCATCGGCACTGATCCCGCTGCCGGTGTGTCTTTCACAGATACGGGCAAAAGTTTCACAACCTTCAAAACCGAGAAAACGGATATGTTCCGCACCGAGGATACCGTGGAGCAGATAATCATCATCACCGAAACAGCCCAGACCCGGAGCATTGCAGAAGCGGATACCTATATCATGCATCATTGCTCCGGCGGAAATTATTTCCAAATCCGCTGTCTTCACTCTTTTGGCTATGGAAAGCGCCTTGTTGCGCACCTGCGTGCTGTGCAGCAGCAGTATCTCACGCGCCGGATCATTTTCTTTATAGAATATGTCTATTATCTTTAACGGGTCGATCATTTTAATCTCTTTCTGAGGAGTTTTGAAATTGCCTCTTTCTGTTTAAGCTCTGCACAGTGACCGCCTTGTGCCTGTGCATCGTCCTCTTGAAAATAACCCTGTTAATAAGTTGTAAAACAGCGGTTAAAAAATTGCAGACAAATTTTTGTTTACTTTTATTTTACTTTCAATTATCAGGGTTATTAACGACTTTGTTAAGTTGCTTCATATTTAATGGTCATAGTTTTATAAAAATTATTAACAGAAGTTCCCTTCTCTGATAATATTATTTCATTAACATAAAGATTAATATTTTCAGTATGAGCCAATTTCAAAACTCCTCAAAAATTCTTGAAAATCATCGCTGCGATCTTAAAGCGGGGCGTTTTCGGTGGTTATTTATTCAATAGCCACGCTCAAACTACCGCTTTAATCTCACCAACGCTGATTTTTCAATCTCTTTTTGAATCAGTTTTGAAATTGGCTCTGCCCGGAAAAAGTTTGAAACACCGCGATCTTCTTTCATAATATATCATAAAGGGAATAAAATTCAACCTGTCACTTTAAAATGGCTTTGTTCATAACAGATTTTTTTCGGTTTCAACTTGAAAATTTGCCTTTTATATGGTATTTTATCTATCAGACAAAATTAACCTTTTATATGGGATGAAAGTGTTATGAAACAAACCCCAGAAACCGTGGTCCTCATCGACTGCGGGTACGACGGCATCCAGAAACTTGCCCGCGCCGTCCGGGATAAACAGATCTACACCATGGTCATACCCTGTACCGCTCCTGCGGATAGAGTTCTGGCTGAAAATCCGGTCGGTCTGGTCTTCGTTTCAGGCGGGAACAATGCCCGTCTTGCCGATGCTGAAGCCAAATTCAGCGCAACTGCTCTGCCCAAACTTGCTGTTGCCGATCTTGCTGATGCAGAAAAAGTCACCGATTTCTGTTTCAACGAATGCAAATGCAGCGGAAACTGGAGCATGGAATCGTTCATCGACGAAGCGGTCGAGGATATCCGCAAACAGGTCGGTGACAAGAGTGTTGTTCTCGGACTTTCCGGCGGTGTTGACTCCAGTGTTGCTGCGGCTCTTATCCACCGTGCCATCGGTGACCGTCTGAGCTGTGTCTTCGTCAATCACGGTCTGCTCCGCAAAAATGAAGCGGAGATGGTTCAGAGGGTCTTCGCCAGAAACTTCAACATGAATTTGGTGTATGTCGATGCTTCCGACCGTTTCCTTGACAAACTTGCCGGAGTCACCGATCCTGAGACCAAACGCAAGATCATCGGCAAGGAGTTCATCGAAGTTTTTGCTGAAGCTGCGGAAAAGACCAAGGCTCCTTTCCTCGGTCAGGGAACTATCTATCCGGATATCATTGAAAGTATTCCTTTTGACGGCGACCCCAAGGGTGTCATAAAAAGTCATCACAATGTCGGCGGTCTGCCGGAAAATCTCAAGTTCCAGCTGGTCGAACCTCTGGAAAGACTTTTCAAGGATGAGGTCCGTAAAGTCGGTAAACTTCTCGGTCTGCCCTCTGAACTGCTTGACCGTCATCCTTTCCCCGGTCCCTCTCTGGGTGTCCGCAATGTCGGTCCGATTTCCCGTGAGACTCTGAAGATTTTGCGTGAAGCTGATGCTATTGTCACTGACGAGCTGCTCAAATCCGGCTGGTATCACAAGACATGGCAGACTTTTGCCGTCTTTGTTCCGGTGCGCAGTGTTGGTATGAAAAATCACAAACGCACCTATGACTATGTTATCGCCATCCGTTCCATCAATACGGTGGATGCGGTAACGGCTGAAGTTGTCCAGCTGCCCTGGGAGCTGCTCTTCAAGATGTCTGAAAGAATCATTGCTGAAGTTGACGGTGTGAACCGCGTGGTTTATGATATTACTCAGAAACCGCCCGGCACCATCGAATGGGAATGAGGTAATTTCAAAAGTTTTTTGATTGACGGGGCAATTACCTCTGAATTTTGCAATTACCCCGAATAATAAAATTTTTAGCAAAACTTTCCGCCGCTGTCTGTCTTTCAGGCAGTGGCGGTTTGGAATATATCTTTAATGAAAGCGCTGCTGAAAAAAATTCAAAATATCTGCGTCAGAATATGGAACAGCACAACTGATTGCCGTAAATGGTCAATATTTGTGATATCTGTTTCGCTCGGTATTATGTTTTCTGCCGCACTTCTGGCATTTATTGTCGATCCGCACTACCGTTACCGGAAACCGTTTTTCTACGATACGGTTTATTATGAAGTTTACGCCACGGCTCCGCATTTTCTCAAAAATGAGGATTATGATACATTGATGCTCGGTACGTCGATGGTGAGGAACTTTTTTATCAATGAGATAAATGATACATTTTCCGGCAATGCAATAAAACTTGCCGCCGCCGGAGGAACTCCGGCAGATTTGAAAAAGTTTTTTGATATAGCTCTGGAATCCAGAAAAGATAAACTCAAACAGGTCGTACTTTCCCTTGACGTCTATTCTCTCAACAAATCTTCTGACGAAGCGCATTACAAAGAGTTTGAATATATGTATCTGCCTTCACTGAGTGAGGAGTACCGTTACTTTTTTTCCCGTCAGACCTTCAGCAATATGATTTATCTTCTCAAAAGAAAGATGAGTCCCAAACGTCACCGCAAATATCAGACTGACCGCAACCGGATGTTTTCCAACGATTACGAAGGCAAAAAATACGGATTGACCGAAGTTCTGCTTGAGGCGGCGGCAAATGAGTTTTACGGACACACTCCGACTCCGTATGATGAAAAACTTTACAATTTGAATATGAAGGAAAATATTCTGCCGGTGATAGATAATAATCCGCAGATAAAATTCACGGTATATTTCCCCCCTTACCATATTTACTGCTGGTGCCTGAGTGAGCGCTTTGAGCAGGCGGACGGATTGCTCAAACAGCGGACGATGGTTGCAAAAGAGCTGCTGAAACGCAAAAATGTCGTTCTTCACGATCTGCAAAGTGCGCGGGATATAGTCTGCAATGATGAATATTTCAACGATACCCAGCACTTCAGTTTTGCCGCCGGCAGTGCGGTGCTTGAAAAGATAAAATCCGGCAAATATATCGTTGCCGCTGCTGCGGATGCTGAAAAAAATGAAGACTCTATGCGGAAACTGATAAAAGAGTATATGCCGCAGTATATCCGTCAGATCGATGAATTAAAGAGCAGGAGATAAAAAAAATGCTGTTCCCGACTTTTACTTTCATGCTCGGTTTTCTGCCGGTGACGGTTCTTTTTTACTTTTTTCTGGCAAAGAGAAATATTAAATTTGCCCATATCTGGCTCATTATTGCATCATTTGTTTTTTATTCATGGTTCAACTGGAGTTACGGATTTATCCTTGCCGGTTCGGTGCTTTTCAACTGGTTTTTTGCACAATGGCTGATAAAAAACCGCTCAAAAGTTGTTCTTGCTCTCGGAATTACCGGCAATGTACTGCTTCTGGGGTATTTCAAATACTACGATTTTTTTGTGGAAAATGTAAATTTATTTTTCGGAACTTCGTGGACACTGAAAAATATTCTGCTGCCGCTGGGAATAAGTTTTTTCACCTTCCAGCAGATATCATTTCTGCTGCTTGTTTATCAGCAGGCACTGGCAAGACGTTATAATTTCATAAGTTACACACTTTTTGTCTGTTTCTTCCCTCAGCTTATAGCCGGTCCCATAGTTCTGCCGGATGAGATGATGAGTCAGTTTGACCGTCCGGATACAGCTTTCCCCAAAGCTGAAAATATTGCCCGCGGACTGTATATATTTTCTCTCGGATTGGCAAAGAAAATATTGCTTGCCGACTTTTTTGCTGAAATTGCCGATTCCGGATTCGGTATGATCGACGGGAATTTTTTCAACTCATGGCAAACTGCGCTGGCGTATACATTCCAGATATATTTTGACTTCAGCGGCTACTGTGATATGGCTGTAGGTGTCGGACTGTTGTTCAATATATTACTGCCGAAAAACTTTGATTCACCGTATAAGTCGGCAAATATCACTGAGTTCTGGAGAAGGTGGCACATTACACTGGGAAGATTTCTCATGTCCACGATATATATTCCGATGGGCGGCAACCGCTGCGGTAAGTTCCGTACCTGTATAAATCTGCTTGTCACATTTTTCATCAGCGGCTTGTGGCACGGAGCAAGCTGGTTGTTTGTCCTGTGGGGAATGCTTCACGGTGCGGCGCTGATCATCCACCGGATATGGAGTAAATTCTGCGGTTTTTCCATGCCGTCATTTTTGGCAAAAGTGTTGACATTTTTCTTTGTATTGACCGTGTGGGTTCCGTTCCGTGCGGCATCGTGGAGCGACATGGTAAAACTTTACCGCGGAATGTTTATGCCTGAATCGTGGAAATTTATTTTTTCCGGCGGCGACACGATTTTTAACCTTCAATTTCTTGCGGCGGGATTGATAATAACTTTTCTTTTTCCGTCAGCGGCGCAGCTCGGTGAAAAATTCCGTCCTTCGTGGCGCAATGCCCTGTTGACGGTTATTTTTCTGATAACTTCGATGTTCTGTTTTGTCAAAGTTTCACCGTTTATTTACTTTAATTTTTAGAGGCAATTTCAAAAGTTCTCAAAAACTCTTGAAAATTCCCGTTGCGATCTGAAACTGGGGCGTTTTCGGGGCTGAGCGCAAAACTTGTGTTTTTTTGCAGGGGTGCTCACGCCGCCCCCTGCACCCCAGGCGCCCGCGCATGCGGGATTTTGTACTGGCAAGTGGTATGCGTGTGTGGTGGTGGTTCGACTCATGTGTCGCAAAGTTTCACCCTCTGCCGCCTTTTCTGGCGACAGGAGGGATGAAATTTGCTCCACGAGTGCCACTCTGGGGAAGAAATTCCCCAGACCCCCCTGTCCCGGCGAAGCCTTGTGCGAAGACGGATCGCGGCGGCGTGCAACGCTCGCCGCAACTCTTACGGCGTAACTGCAATACTTGAGAGGCAATTTCAAAACTCCTCAAAAACTCTTGAAAATTCCCGTTGCGATCTTAAAGCGGGGCGTTTTCGGGCGTTACCGCTTTGGGTAGCGCCCCTTGTCCCGCCATAGCCCGAAGGGCGACGGCGGATCAAACTACCAGCTTTGATCTCATCAACGCTGATTTTTCAATCTCTTTTTGAATCAGTTTTGAAATTGCCTCTTTCAGAAAAACTCCCTCAAAAATGTAAATATCCGCAAAAAAAGCGATAATTTATTGCAATTTGTTTTATAACGTGTTATATTATAGGTGTGTCTTAGTATACAAATATTTTATTGCTTTATGAACAGTGTGTTGTTGCATACATAAAATACTCCGGAGGTTTTTTGATGAACGGCAATGACTGGTTTCTTTTGAAACAGATGATTTTACGGAATATCCAGCTGCGTTTCAAAGGAAGTTTTCTCGGATGGATATGGAGTTTTCTCATACCGCTTCTGATGCTGACAGTTTACACGATAGTTTTCGGTAACTTTTTCAAATCCCGCTGGGGTGTGGATATGGGCGAAAACAAGATGATTTTTGCTCTGGCACTCTTTTCCGGTATGACCTTTTACAATATTTTCGGTGAAAGCGTATCCATTGCCACTTCATCGGTCATCGGCAATGTGAACTATGTGAAAAAGGTGCGTTTTCCGCTGATATTTCTTCCGGTATCCCAGGTGATAAGCACCTCTTTGCTGGCTCTGCCGAGTGTGATACTGCTTTTCGGCTGTGTGATAATTTTTCTTCACCACGTTTCATTCAACTGGCTGCTGCTGCCGTTAACGCTTTTTCCGCTGATACTTTTTTCCGCCGGAGTTTCCTGCTTTGTAGCTTCGCTTGGGGTATATTTCCGTGATATCCAGTACCTTATAACAATAATTCTGCAAATGCTCTTTTTCCTTTCTCCGGTTTTTTACCGTTTGCAGAACCTTCCGGAAAAGTTCCAGAAACTTCTGAATTACAATCCGATGGTGTGGTTTATTGAACTCAACCGCGGTGTGGTTTTTTCCGGATGTGACAAGGTGGATTACAGTTTGCCCTCTTTCAGTCAGTGGGCGATCTCATACGCTTTGGGAACAGCGGCTTTTATTCTCGGTTTTATCTGGTTCAACAAAACAAAACGGGGGTTCAGCGATGTCCTCTGAAGTCATTGTAGATGTAAAAAATCTTTCCAAAAAGTACGAAATATACAGTCAGCCATATCACCGGCTGCTGCAAACGCTTTTTATGGGGCACCGTCAGTTCTACAAGGAGTTTTACGCCCTCAAAGATATAACTTTCACCGTCAGAAAAGGTGAGTGTATCGGTATCATCGGCAGAAACGGTGCCGGAAAAAGTACGCTTTTACAGGTGCTTGCCGAAACGCTTTATCCCACCTCAGGTGAAGTCAATATCAACGGCAGAATAGCCGCTCTGCTCGAACTTGGCAGCGGATTCAATCCGGAGTTCACCGGTGTTGAAAACATTTATATGTACGGCGCCATTCTCGGTTTGAACAATCAGCAGATCAATGAGCGTTATCAGAAAATCGTCGATTTTGCCGATATCGGTGATGCCATCAATCAGCCGGTGAAAACTTATTCATCCGGTATGGCAATGCGTCTGGCATTCGCTGTGGCAGCGCATATCGACGCTGATATCCTTATCGTTGACGAAGCACTTGCTGTCGGTGACGTGGTGTTTGTGCAGAAGTGTTTTGCATTTTTGCGCAACTTCATAAAAGATCACACCGTTATTCTGGTGACTCATGATATAGCTTCAGTACGCGACCTCTGCGACCGGGTGATCTGGCTCAAAGACGGCAGAATAGAAGCCGATGGCGACCCCCGTATCGTTACTGACGATTATCTTGCTTATTGTTATGAAGATACTTCAAAAGCTGAAGCTCAAAGTGAAGTTGAAGCTGAGGAAACTCCGGCAGAGACAGCTGTTGAAAAATCCGCTGAAGAAAAAACTGTGACCAAATCCGTCGATCCGCGTGCTGAACTCTGGCAGGAACGCTGGGAATCGGTTCCGCAGTACAGATTTTTTGAATTTGATGAAAATGCTCCGTCATTCGGCAAAGGCGGTGCAAAAATGCGCCGGGTGACATTCTGTGATGAAGAAGGCAATCAGCTTCACGCTGTTGCCGGCGGTGAAAGAGTGCGTCTGGTATTTGAAATAGATATACTTGAAGATATGGTTTCACCGATCGTCGGATTCGCTTTCCGCAATCAGCGCGGTGAAAACCTTTTCGGAGACAATACTTTTGAGTGTTATCAGAACAACCCTGTCCCGCTGAAAGCCGGTGAGGTGCTTGAAGCGGTGTTTGAGTTTGAAATGCCCAGACTGCCTTCCGGTGAATACGCCATGCACGCGGCGATAGCCGACGGTACACAGGATGAACACGTCCAGCATCAGTGGTTCCACAACTGTTTGACAATGACAAGTTTGTATCACGGTAAAACCGGTGTCCTCGTGGGAATACCGATGCATGAGATATCACTGAAAAGAATGGATAAATCAACAACTGCTGAGAATACTGAACCGGAAAATCCGGCATAACATTTTATGACAGAGTTGATTTCAGCATTGACTGAATTGAGGGAATATCATGGGAGCAGATGAACGTTTTTATCCCGGTACAAGCCGGATCACGGAAATAGAGAGTTTCCACCGCTACTATATGGCGGCTTCGCTCTGCAAAGATTGTGTTGTGCTTGATGCCGCCAGCGGTGAAGGTTACGGATCGAATATAATTTCTTCTGCGGCAAAAAAAGTCACCGGACTCGACCTTTGCAAAGAGGCGGTCGACAATGCCAATGAAAAATACGGCTCAAAAAATCTTTCCTACGTCAACGGCAGTGCGCTGGAAATGCCTTTTGCCGACAAAAGTTTCGACCGCGTGGTGAGTTTTGAAACTATTGAGCATCTTCCGGATCACCGGAAATTTTTGAGCGAAATACGCAGAGTTTTGAAAGATGACGGATTGCTCATTCTTTCATCGCCGAATAAAACCCCGTTCCGCAAGCGCAATCCCGGAGAAAACGAGTATCACATCACTGAGCTGGAAGCGGGGGAACTGCCGGAACTTTTCAAAGAATTTTTCCCGAATATTTGCATTTACAGTCAGGATGCTTTTTACAACTCCATCATCTCTGCTGAAGGGGCTCCTTCTTATTATGTACAGGGAAATGATAAAAAAATAGTTTCCCATCCCGGATTGTCACTGGCGCAGTACTCGATCATTCTGGCATCGGCAGGTGAACTGCCGCAGCTTGAGTCAAGCTGTTATCTCGATGCTTCATGGAACAGCACCACCGGTTACACTGTCGATGACGAAGCCGTGGTAAATCAGTTCGGTCTGCGCGGTGAGTTTGAGAAAAAATATGCTGAATGTGAGGCACTGCGTTCAGAGACAGCCGAAAAGGAATCCGCACTGAATAAAGAGTGCGCCAAAAGTGATTATCTTTACAGCAGATGCAATGAACTTGACGAAAAACTGCTTGCTGAAAATGCCAAAAACGGATACCTTTTTGAGAAGTGCAACGACCTTGAATCCAAAAACGAAAATCTGGTCAGGGAAAAGGCGGAACTTGAAGAAAATATAGCAGAAAAAGAGTCCAAAAACAGCTATCTTTTTGAAAAGTGCAACTCCCTTGAGTTCCGTAATGAAGAACTTGACAAAAAGAAGGCGGAACTTGAAAAGAGCGTTGCCGATGCCGGAGCTAAAAGTGATTACCTTTACAGCAAATGCAACGACCTTGAATCCCGGAACAGCTATCTTACGGAAAAGTGCGGTGACCTTGAATCCAGTTGCACTGCTCTTGATGACAAACGGGCTGAGCTGGAAAAAAGTGTTGCCGAAGAAAGTGCGAAAAACAGTTATCTTTCTGAGAAGTGCAACGACCTTGAATCCAGAAATGAAACTCTGGTCAGAAATATAGCAGAAAAAGAGTCCAAAAACAGCTACCTTTACGAAAAATGCAATACCCTTGAAGTCCGCAATGAGGCGCTCGATAAAGAGAAAGCTGAACTTGAAAAGAGCGTTGCCGATGCCGGAGTCAAAAGTGATTACCTTTACGGCAAATGCAACGACCTTGAATCCCGGAACAGCTATCTTGCGGAAAAGTGCAATGACCTTGAATCCAGAAATGAAACTCTGGTCAGAAATATAGCCGAAGAAAGCGCCAAAAACAGCTACCTTTACGAAAAATGCAATACCCTTGAAGTCCGCAATGAGGCGCTCGATAAAGAGAAAGCTGAACTTGAAAAGAGCGTTGCTGATGCCGGAGCCAAAAGTGATTACCTTTACGGCAAATGCAACGACCTTGAATCCCGGAACAGCTATCTTACGGAAAAGTGCGGTGATCTTGAGTCCCGCAATGAGGCGCTCGACAGAGTCCGCGTTGAGCTTGAGGAAAAAATTTCCGCTGCCGCCGCCCGGAACAGTTATCTTACGGAAAAGTGCGGAGATCTGGAATCTGCAAACGCAAATCTCGATAAAGAGAAGGCGGAGCTGGAAAGAATAATTGCGGAAAAAATTTCCAAAACAGAATATATTTTCTCCCGGTGCAGTGAACTTGAGGAGCAGAACAGGGCGCTCAGCGAAAAACAGCTTGAGCTGGAAAAAGATATCGCTGACAAGGTCGCTCATAACAGTCAGCTTTTTGAGATGTGCAGTGAACTTGAGGAGCAGAACAGGGCGCTCAACGGAAAACAGCTTGAGCTGGAAAAAGATGTTGCCGGTAAAGCCGCAGTCAACGAAGAACTTTCCGGCAAATGCAGTGAGCTTGAAAAACTGCTTGCCGGTGAAAGTGAAAAGAGTGAATATCTTTCCGGCAAATGCAATGAGCTTGATGAAAAACTGCTTGCTGAACTTGATAAGAACAATGCGCTTTCTGTCAAATGTCTTGATTTGGAAGATGAGATATCGAATCAGCAAACGCGCGCTGATGAGTATTCCGCCAGATGTGCCGGACTTGAAGCTGAACTTGAGGAACGGCGGAAGAATAATCAGGAACTTGCCGCAAAGTATGATGAGATTTGCAGAAAATTTGAAACAGAACAGAATAAAACTCAAAATTTTATAAAGGAGTGTGCTATTTTGGAAAACAAACTTAAAGAAGAACAGCAGAGGTATCAGGAGCTTGCAGAAAAATATGCAGATCTTGAACGGAGATTCCGTGAAGAGTGTGCCAAATCAGAGTATCTCTGGTGTGAGTACAACGAAATGAAAAACTCCTGGTCATACAAGATGATCGGCCGTTTCCGCCTGCGCCGCAAAGCCGGAAATCTTGCCCAGAATGTGGGCAAAGCGTTTTACTCCGCCGGTAAAAAAGTTGTTGCTCCGATGAAATACTCCAAAAAAATGGCGCTGAAAGACCGCATTTACGGCAGTTTCGGTAAAATTCTCGGAACCGCTCCGGGATACCGTGACTGGCAGGCGCGCAAATCTCTCAGTGAGCATGTCACACTTCAGGGCGATACCGGACTGGTGGTACCCAAAGATGTGCCGATGACCTCGATCGTCATTCCGGTGTACAACAATATCGACTACACAAGACACTGTATTTACTCAATTTACAAAAACAAAGGAGTCTCTCCGTTTGAAATCATCGTGGTCGATGACTGCTCAAGCAAAGATGATTACACCGAACTGCTTAAAGACTTCCCCGAAGTCAGACTTATCCGCAACGAGAAAAACTCCGGATTCCTTCTTACTGCGAACAAAGGCGGTGAGAATGCCAAAGGTGAGTACGTTCTCTTCCTCAACAACGATACTGAAGTCACTCCGGGATGGCTGGACGAACTGACCACCGCGCTCTATCATCATCCGGAAGCAGGTATGATCGGCAGCCAGCTTATCCACCTCAGCACCGGATTGCTTCAGGAAAGCGGAAACCTCATCTGCAAAAACGGCGATATGATGCCGCTGGGCAGAGGAGTTGAGCCGAATCATCCCAACTACACATATTTCCGCGAAGTCGATTTCTGTTCTGCGGCAAGTATCATTCTGCGCAAGAAGGTCTTCGATGAGATGAAGGGATTTGATACGATTTATGTTCCGGCATATTTTGAGGACCCCGACCTGGGTCTGAGAATGCAGAAAGCCGGATACAAAAACTATGTCTGCCCGCTTTCAAAGGTACTGCATAAAGAGATGGCGTCTTACGGCGACACCCTTAATGACAAGTGCGAAAAGAACCGTCAGACCTTCCTCAAACGCTGGTCGGAATACCTTCAGGAACACTCACTGTATGAAAGCCGCGAAGAAGGCAGCAGCAGCTTCAAGTGGAACAAAGAGCGTATTCTTTACATTGATGCTGAAACTCCGATGGCTGACCGCGGATCCGGCGGTATGGATTCCATTTTCTTCATGGAATACATGATCAAACGCGGTTATCATGTCTGTTTCCACGGTGAATATACTCCGGGTTACGATCCGAAATACACCTCGATCCTCTGCCGTATGGGTGTGGAGTGCATCTATCTGCCCTACCGCAAGATTTGGGAGTATCTGCCGGAAAACGGCTGGACCTTCAGCCATATCTTCGTCTGCCGTATCTATCAGGCGCGCTGTTTTGACCATCTGCTGAAAAAGTATTGTCCGCAGGCAACTTACATTTTCGATACGGTCGACGTCCACTTCGTCCGCGAGAAACTTGAAGCCGATCTGCGCAACGATCCGGAATTGCAGAAACTTGCCGCCGATACCAAAAAGTATGAGCTTGCTGCTGCCGGAGCCGCCGATGCCACCATCGTTATCAGCAGTGACGAGAAGAAACTTCTGGAAAATGATTACAATCTGAAGAATGTTTATCACATTCCGCAGGCGCGCCAGCTCTTCGGTCTTGCGCCCAATCAGAACCGCCGCGGTTCAGTCTTTATCGGCAGCGCGCATCCGCCGAATATGGATGGTTTGAAGTATTTCCACGATGAAATACTGCCCCTGCTGCCCAAATCGTTTGAATTGACGATCATCGGTGAAGCATTGCGCAATGAGATGAGCAAACGCGACGAGTACAAACACCTGCTCAAGTGTCCGCAGTTCAAGTTTGTCGGTTTTGTCGCTGATCTGGGTGATGTGCTGAACAATGCCAAAATGACTGTTGCTCCGCTGCGTTACGGCGCCGGAACCAAAGGCAAGGTCGCTTCAAGCATGTCCTACGGTGTCCCCTGCGTCAGCAGCGGATTCGGTACTGAGGGAACCGGTATGGAGCATGGCAGCAACATTATGATCGCCCACACTCCTGAGGAGTTTGCCAAGTATATCATGGAACTGGAAAAAGATGCCGACCTCTGGAAGAAGATCTCCGACGGCGGAATCAAATTCATCCGTGACAACTATGCTCCTGAGGCGGTGGAAAAGATGATGGATGATCTCTTTGCCGATGTGTTAAAGAACAAAGCTGAAGGCAAATCCAACTGGGCGGCAACTCCCGTTATGCCGAAAGTTGACTGAAACAACAAAAATAACTCCATTCCCGATTCAGGGAATGGAGTTGATATTTTTACAGGGGAACCGTTATGGAAAATAACTTTTATGCAGTGATCATGGCAGGCGGCAAGGGTGTGCGTTTCTGGCCGCTGGGAAGAAAAGATTACCCCAAACAGCTTCTGCCGCTGGTGAGTTCCGACTCAATGCTTCAGGAGACGGTCAAACGTCTTTCAGGTCTGGTGGATAATGACAAAATCATCATCATGACCAATGCTGATATCGCCGGTGAGGTCATAAAACAGCTGCCGCAGCTGCCTGAAGAAAATATCATTGTTGAACCTCAGGGCAGAGATACTGCTCCCTGTATCGCGCTTGCCGCGGCGAAGATTTATCAGCGTGACCCCGAAGCGGTGATGTTCGTTCTGCCTGCCGACCATGTGATTACTCCTGTGGAAGTGCTTCAGGATACGCTGAGAAAATCCGCCAAAATTGCCGGACAGGGATATTTGCTGACGCTGGGTATTCCGGTAAGTTATCCGGCAACCGGTTACGGTTATATCCGTATCGGTGAAACGATCGACGGCGGATTTTACCATGTGGCGGAGTTCAAAGAGAAACCTGATGCCGCCACAGCTGAGGAGTTCTTCAAAAGCGGCAAATTCCGCTGGAACAGCGGAATGTTTGTCTGGCAGGTTTCCGCGATCATCGGTGAGTTTGCCAGATATCAACCGGAAATGTACTCCATTATTCAGGGATGGCTTGACGGTGTGGATTACCGGACAAATTTTGTCACTATGCCCAAAATTTCCATCGACTATGCGATTTTTGAGCATACAGATAAAGCCGCTGTCGGTGAAGCACCTTTTGTCTGGAATGATATCGGTTCGTGGAATGCACTCAAAGAGATCAAAAATGCCGATGAGAACGGCAATGTCCTTGATGAAAACGTGTACACCATTGAGGCGAAGAACAACCTTGTTCTTTCCGACGACAAAGATTGTGCCATCGGAATTATCGGATTGGATAATATCGCAGTTATCAAGTCCGGCAACGGATTCCTTGTCTGCGCATTGAAAGATGAGCAGAAAGTCAAGAATCTGACACAGCAGCTGCCCGAAAAGTATCTCTGATGCTCCGGCAGCGGTTTATAAATGGTGCTGAGCGCAAAACCTGTGTTTTTTTGCAGGGGTGCTCACGCCGCCCCCTGCACCCCTGGCGCCCGCGCATGCGGGATTTTGTACTGGCAAGTGGTATGCGTGTGTGGTGGTGGTTCGACTCATGTGTCGCAAAGTTTCACCCTCTGCCGCCTTTTCTGGCGACA
>SUWE01000050.1 GCA_015061615.1 Lentisphaerota bacterium | reverse complement strand
TGTTGCATCGGCTTTGCTCGCATGTAAATGCTCGCAAAGTTCATTCGCATGCGGACTGCGCGCTCGCACCCTCGCGGTGCTCGCACCCGTGCGTTGAACGTTCCACGGAGGGCATCAACCAATATCGTGAACAGAGCCTTTCTTTTTTCAACTTAACGTGGCAAGGTAAAAAAAATCCATTGCCCGAAACGTAAGTTTGAGCAATGGGATTTTTCAATTCAAGCCGGCTGTTGCACGGGGAAGAATTGATGGAATTTCAAAAGTTCTCAATACCAGTATTTTTCAAAATCTTTGGATTTGCTTCCGGGGATGCCGCGGCGGGTGATAGAGTTCGCGGAATACTCTACCGCTTTTGCACTTTCCACATGACCATCGTAACAGGTGACATTCACGTTGCCGTTATGGACTGCTCCCTGACCGAGATTCTTATCACCGTAATGGCGGGTTCCGCGTGAGTCATCAGAAGTTCCCTTGCCGGCATCATCATCACCATCGCAGAAAAGCAGGGTGTTGGAGGTGTTCTTCATCGGAGTGGTGCGGTCGGCATCGAAATGATGATTCTTGTCAATAGCACCGTTGCGGTATTTGTAAGTGGGCCATCTGTCAAAGTTGACGGTGCCGCCCATTCCGTAGGCTGTCGGACAGGTGAACGGAGTTCCGCCGCCTTTGATCATGGTGTCGTAAAGTTCATTTTCATTCTCACTCAACTGAGCGATATAGTGCGCGATGCTTTCGCTCCAGTAACGGTGGTTTCCGGTCGGATGACCGGCGGGGAAACCGATATCAAAAGTCACCATTGCATCGGTGTCGTCATGATACATCCAGAAGGCGGTTCCCAGAGTTTTGAGGTTGCTGGTGCAGTAGGCGCTTCTGCCACGCTCACGGGCGCTGTTGAGGGCAGGGAGCAGTATCGCCGCCAGAATGGCGATGATGGCGATAACCACGAGAAGTTCGATCAAAGTAAAACGTTTTTTCATTTTTTTCCTCCTTTGAAACTTTTTTATTGTATGTTTTGTGACGTTGAATTATCCGGATATCTTATTTCTCAGCTTTGGGAATCATGAAGTCCCAGAACTTGTGACCGGTTTTTTCCCCTGCCGCCACCATTTCACCGGCAAGGAATCTGCCCCATTCGCCGGGAGTGTTGATCTGACGCGCGCTGCGGAAGGGTTCAGCGGCAAAGTAGACCACACTGCCTTTGCCGACTTTGCGCTCAAATGCCGCGGGGGTATTGTCTGCATACGTTGCAATGATTTTTGCATCCGCCGGAGCTTTGACACTGTACGCCGCTTCGGTAACGGTCTCTTTACCGTTGAAGATGATGGATTTGTCACTGCGGCGCTTGCCGATTTCCGCACCGACGAGCTTTTTGCGCTGTTCAGTAAGGGCAGTTCCGTCATCGGCAAAGGCAAATGCTTCGGCATCAAATATAATCAGTCTGCCGCCGTTTTCCACAAATTTCACGAGTTTACCGGCAACGTTGCGGGTGAGATATTTCAGATTGGGGGCGATGATGAGTTTGTAATCCGCCGCATTGGTTCTTCCGTCGGCGACTTCATAGTCGGAAATGAATTTGAAATTGCCTTTGAGTTTTTCACCCATGATGGCGAAAAGAGCGTATTCCGCATTCTGTTCGATATCGAATTTGCCCCAGTGGGCAATGTAACTGTACAGGATTCCGACCGGGGATTTTTCCGGCAGTGCCAGCGGTTTCATCTTGCGGACGATGCGTGAAATGCGGATCATTTCTTCATAGCATCCCGGAGCGGTTTCAAGGTTCGCATCGGTGTACCAGCGCAGGATATCGGCGCCGTTTTTCAACGCCTGACTTGCCCATTCACGCAGGTTTTCGGCAACCGGCGCTCTGCCGCAGTAGTTGAATGCCTGAACGTAAACGGCAGTGAGTTTGTCCCGGTTCATGTCGTTGAGGGTCTTGGCACTGAATCCGGTGTGGTAAATGGCGCGTTCTCTGCCGCACTGGGCAAGAGTACTGGTCGGATAGGGGTCGACACAGCCGATATCGGAAACTTCCGCAAAGTCGGGGAAGACTTCGATCCCGCGGAAAGTCGATACGGTATTGAAGGCATTGACCGCCATAAAGGGAACTTCCGGAGCATAATGTTTCACCAGATCGCGTTCTTTGCTTTTGAATCCGATCACCTTATCGTTCCAATATTTCAGGAATGCAATGCGGCGGAAGGGGGCATCGGCATCATCGTTGGGAGCAAAATTGTCAAACAATCCGTATTTGCCGAAGCCGTGACTCTTTTTGATCTCTTCGCTGATTTTGTTGAGTTCAGCAACATTTTCCGTGTTTTTCGTCACACTGTGCGATTCATAAATGGTGTTGGTCGGTTCGTCGGTGCTGACCACCCATGCCAGATGCGGGATTATCCATGAATCTCTTGTAAAGCGGTCATGTCCCCACTGCATCGTGATTTTGTGCAGGAGCGGGTCGGCGGCATTGACCAGATTGGCGCGGACTTTGAGGACGGCACCCTCTTTGATCGCCTGACGGTCCTGACTGCTGTTGTGCAGATTGCAGGCAAATTTCCAGTTATTTTTCTTGAGCAGTTCCAGAAGTTCCTCTTTGGTTCCCAGATAGCTCAGCCACGGATAACCGATGGGAGTGGCATCGGCGGCATCGCGCATTTCTTCAAGCATTTTCTTCTGGCGCAAGTGCCATGTCGGACCGTTTTCCTTCTTGAATTTGGCGCTGTAACTGTTGATGAGAAAAGCTCCCAGACCGTAAACTTTGTATCTGCCGTCAGCTTTGCGGGGCAGTTCGGCAAAGAGTTCATTTTTGCGTTCGACTTTCAACGGATCTCCGGACATCTGTTCCCGGTAACGATTAAGCACACCGAACTCGCTGTTGAATTCAAGTGTGCCGAATTTATCCACGTTTTTGAGGTCGCCGGATTGCATGTTCCATTGGGCGCTGCCGGTCGTAGTACCCGGGATCCGGCGGGTCCGCACCAGGTTGATGCGCCACTTCTGTCCGGCTTTCGGGGTGATGCCGAACTCCTTGAAAGGCAGTACCAGTTCGGCGGTCCAGCGGTCTTTTTCCACGACGGCTTTGGTCTGCCAGTTGTAGTTGCGTTCGCCGGCACCGCGCCACGGGTCGCCGGGGACTTTCTGGAAAAGCTCACTGTCAAAGTGTCCGCCGATGGTATTGAAGATCAGCTGCATGGCGTTATTGTTGGGCGAGGCGATGAAAAATTCAACGCAGTCATCGACCCACACCGGACTGTCATGTTTGGTCTCTTTGGCAACGATTTTGCTTGTATCCGGTTCAAAACAGCGCACGCCCAGATAGAGATTCTGCTCATCGTAGGCAAGGTACATTTCAGTTTCAACTTCCTGAACTTTGTCAGTTCCGAAGCGGTAGAAACGGGTGATTTTTCCGGATTCGCTCCAAACCGGCTCATCCAGTCTGCCGTCGAGAGTGACGGGTGAAGAACTTTTTGCCACCACCACCGCATCGGCAACCGGTTCGACATGAAGATCTTTGATAATGAATTTGCCGCCCATTCCCTTGAAACGCAGAATGTGCATACGGGCGCTTTCAGAGTTGGCAGGCGCGGTAAACTCAAAATTGTACTCTTTGCTCTGACCTTTGGCAGGCAGATCGAGTTTCCACTGCATTGCGGCATCGCCGCTGGGTTTTCCGGCTTTGGTCTGGAAATCCAGTGAAAGTGTCGCACTTCCGCCGGGAGTCTGGATGATATCCTCACAGCTCAATTTGAAACTTATGGAGTATGTAACATGTTTTTGCAAACTCAAATAGGTGTAGCACCCCGCATTGTCGCCGGGGGTTGTGGCGGTGAATGTCGCTCCGCGGCGGTCGGCGGAACGCTCCAGCTTGATGGCGTTGTTGCGCGGCCAGTTGCTCCAGTAGGCGTTGGTTTTGTATGCGCTTTTGAGTTCCACCGGCAGATTGTCGGATACCGGAGTGATATTGACGTTGGTGATTTCAAATTTACCGGCAATATGGTTCAGATTGAACAGCACCGCCTGAATTCTGGAAACGTTGGCAGGTACGGTGAAAACGGTTCCGGCTTTGACGTAGGCGGCGCTCTCTTTCAAATCCAGATCGACCTTGACCGCATTGGCTCCTTTGACCTGAATACCTTTTTCATCGAGGAAATTTATCCGGATGTGCGCGGCGGCGCGTTTGCCGTCAGCCATCTTCAAGCCGGAAAGTTTGTAGAGATAGCTGAACATGTATTTTTTCCCTGCCTCCACCGGGGAGTAGGTGTAGAATGAACTCATTACTTTCGGCGCGGCAACCGTATAGGTCAGTACACGGTCGGAGCCGTTGACCTTGCTCTGCATGGTTATCGCAGGATCTTTCGGATACGCCCTGAAATGGGCTTTGACGTAGTTGAATTTGCTTTCAGCGCCGCACAGAATGCAGGTGAAAAGCATCAACAGCGAGGCAAAAAGTGACTTTCTCATTTTTATGTCTCTTTCTTTCTGTTTGATTGGTTTATTTACCACAATAACATATTATACCACCTGTATAATATATATCGTAAGAGTGGCTTTGTCAAGCTATTGCGGTATAAAAAACTTGCGTATCAGAATGTTCCTGAAACGCAAGCTGTATTGATTCCGGATGATTGTTCTGTTCACTTATCCTTCGGCAAAGCCCCCGGCAAGAGCCGTGCTGATGAAGGTGGTCGTTCCCCGGCTGGTGATCGACGGCATTGTCGGAGTGAACATCACCGGTGCGACTTCAGCGGCAAGTTTCTGATAGGTTTCAGCGTGCTTTCTGCACAGCAGCGGACGGTTGAGTTTGCGCAGGGCGAGCGTTGAGGCGATCCACGCATTTGTCCAGCCGGTTTCAACGCACCACGGACCCCAGCCGGAATCCGATGCACTGCCGAAGAACTCCCAGAGATCGTAGTCGAATCCGCGCAGCCACGCTCCGTCGATGTAGCTCTGCTCTTTTGAAGATGCCTGGATACGGCAGAAGAACTCCGCCATGCCGTCCAGCGCCGCTTTGTACTCCAAATTCCCCGTCGCCATGTACGCTTCATGCAGACCGATGAAACCGTAGTTTACGCTGTAAAGCAGATCGCATGCCGGGTCGCCGTTGAACTGCACCAGTGCGGACTCCCCTTTGCCGTGGTCGGCATTGCACGAAGGTGAGGGATAGTGTCCGAGTTCGATTTTGCCCATCACTTCCGGCAGGGTGTGGTATTTGTTGAGTTTGCTGATGAAGAATTTCACCACTTTGTCGAGCCACTGACGGTGTTCTGAAGTATCGTCAACTTCCACCAGCATCGCATAGGGCAGCAGGATGCGGCACCAGTCGCCGGTGGCTCCGTTCTGCCAGTAAAAGTCGGGGAAGCACTTGTTTGCTTCTTCCATCGCCGCGATCGCGGAGTCGAGAAAACGTCTGTCACCGGAAAGCGCGTAAAGCTGACAGTTCAGCGCCCAGTGGAACGCCTGATAGTGCGGATGGCACTTTCCGTAATTGTTCTCATGGTAATATACCCATGTTTTCTGACCTTCAAAATGGCGCGGATGCACCAGACTGGGAGTCCGCAATCCGTTGGGACCGGTGGTGCGGAGCAGGGAGTAACCCAGCTGAAGCAGTTTTTTGGCGTGCTTCGGGTCGTCCAGCAATTCTTCGGTGAGGATAGCCCCCATCGCCGCGCGCGCATTGTCGTCACCGTAGACCGAGCGGTTGCTGTCATCGAAAAAGAGCGAACCGAAAGTCTGGCTTGCCTGACAGCAGTCGCGGACTTTCGGAGTGTCGAGCATGGTCTTTACCAGACCTTCTGCCACGGCGCGCCCCATGCGTTCACCGCTGATGGTGTAGTCGAGCGCCCCGACTGCGGAACACTCACCCAGACAGTCACCGCGCAATGCGGGCATCACCCACTGGCGTCCGGTGACGTCGATGACGGAGGTGTAACCTTCAAAAACTCCGATATCGCCGTGATGATTGTAGATCATTTCACGGTACAACCATTCGGCGTTGCGTTTGAAAGCTGCTGTTTCAAAATTTTCCGGCAGCGGGTCGTCCGCTTTGTAAGCCGGATGCACTGAAAGTTCATAATCGACAGGGACAACGGAATCACTGCCGTCCAGAAATCCGAGGAGTCTGCCGATAACGGTCTTCCAGTCTGCCGCCGGAGCAAAACGGCTTTGGATGAAGCTGGAAAAGGGGGTGACGGCGATCAGGATATTGCAGCAATCCGGAGCTTCAAACAAAAGCGGATACTTTTCCGCATCCTCAAGACCGAAACAGGCGTCGCGGTATCCGGCGACTCTGGCGGCGGTCAGGTGTGCTTTTACCGGAGTATTGACCGTGCGCAGAACAAAGTTGTGCTGGGTGAGTATGCGGCAGAGGGGCAGTTTTTCTCCGAACCAGCTGCCGGCAACCACACTGCGTGCCTTGAAGCTGTCAGCGTAGATCTCGTCGCCGAAGCTGATTCCGGGATATTCCGCAGGACACTCAAGCAAAACTCTTGCTTCACTGCGGCGTGCGGCGGACAGAATATCTTCCAGCTCTGCGGCGGCGGGATTTTTGACAAAGGTGATTTTGTCAGAGAAAAAGCGCGTTACATCATTTGCGGCGCGCGGGGTGAAAAGTTCTATCCAGTAACCCTGCATAATGACTCCTTTGGGCAATAATGTGAATAATTTTTGGCATTTTCATAAGATACAGCAAAAAAGAGTAAATTGCAATTATTATACCGGATTTATACGGAGAAAAAAGATAAGAATATATAGAATACCGGCAATTGTCCGCACTTCCGGCAGCTGCAGAGATTTTCATATTTGGAATTTTGTCCCGTTGAATTATATTGAAGTACAGAGGAGAATGCACGGATTTGAGTTCATGCCGGAGTTTTTCTGCTTTCCGGTGAGCTTGCTCAGGCAGAAAACGGTGTGAGAAATCTGTTGCGTAAGAGGAGGAGCTGTTTATGAAAATGACACTTGCCGACTGGCCCGTGCTGATCGTTTCCGCAGAGTTTACTGCCGGAAACAACGAAGGACACCGCTTGCGGGAACTGCTGGAGGAATTGAAGAAAAGTTCCGGCTGTACCGTGATAACTTCCGCAAGCTACGAAGATGCGCTGGAAATTTTTACCAGCCGCGCCGATATCGGCTGCGTTGTCGCCGATTGGGATCTGGAGTTTGAAAAGAAAAGTGAAAAAATGTCTCCGGAAAAGATGCTTGACCGTATCAGAATGCGCAATTTGAAAATTCCCGTCATACTTTTGACCGATCACCTTGAAACGGAAAATCTTTCTGCAAATGTCCTGAACAAAATCAACGACTGTCTCTGGAAAACTGCCGATACCGTGGAATTTATCGCCGGCAGGGTCGCCAACTGGGTAAAGAGTTACTCCGGAAATGTCATGCCGGAGTTTTTCGCTAAACTTGTCGATTACTCTGAACGTTACAAATACGCGTGGCACACCCCCGGACATCTGGGCGGGCAGGGATTTCTCCGCGCCCCGGCGGGCGTGGCAATGTTTAAGTTCTTCGGGGAGAATACCTTCCGCAGTGACCTGTCTATATCCGTTCCGGAACTCGGTTCTCTGCTCGACCACGAGGGCGCCGCAGGTGACGCCGAACGCAACTCCGCGCGTGTATTCGGCGCCGATCTGACCTTTTATGTTCTGAACGGCACCAGTACGGTCAATCAGATCATCTGGCGCAGTCAGGTTTTATCCGGAGATATCGCCCTTGTTGACCGCAACTGTCACAAATCGCTCAACTATGCAATGGTCATAACCGGAGCGGTCCCGGTCTATATGATACCCCGGCGCAACGCACGGGGGATAATCGGTCCGGTCAGGCTTTCGGAGTTTTCTGCGGAGTCGGTAAAAAAGCGTATCGCCGCACACCCGCTGATCGAAGGTGATGCACTTCACATCAAAATGAGTGCGCTTACCAACTCCACATACGACGGTGTCTGCTACAACGCCCGCGCGGTTATCGCTGAAGGTTCCGCCGGCGGCATGATCGGGAACTTCCATTTTGACGAAGCGTGGTACGCCTACGCCCGCTTTCACCCGATTTACAAAGGACACTACGGCATGGCGGAAGATGCTCCCCCGCATCCGGTATTCTGTTCGCAGTCGACCCACAAACTTCTGACTGCGTTTTCGCAGGCATCGATGCTCCATATCCGCAACGGTCAGGAGCGTTCCATTGACCCGGTGTTGTTCAACGAGTCATATATGATGCACGGCTCGACTTCGCCGCAATACAGCATGATCGCTTCACTTGATGTGGCAACGAAGATGATGGATGACAGCGGAGTCACCATTTTCAGCGATATCATCCTTGAGGCGGTTCAACTGCGCCGCAAAATGGCTGATCTTGAACGGCAGATGCGCCGGAAGGGGGATTGGTTTTTCCCGATGTGGCAGCCGCGCAAGGTGAAGTATGAGGATTCTGTTGTCGATTTTGCCGACTGTCCGGCTGAATATCTTGCTGAAAATCAGGCTCCGTGGGTGCTTGACAAACATAACAACTGGCACGGTTTTGAGGATATCGAAGATGATTATGTGATGCTCGACCCCATCAAACTCACCATCCTCACTCCCGGAATCGGTGATGACGGTCAAATGCTTGAAAACGGCGGAATCCCGGCGGCGGTCGTCAGTAATTACCTTATAAAACACAATATCGTCTGTGAAAAAACAGATTACTACTCATTTCTGCTGTTGAACTCCCTCGGAACGACCCGTGCCAAGCAGGGGTCACTTCTGGCGGCGCTCTTTGCATTCAAAAAACTTTATGATTCGGATGCTCCGCTTGAAGCGGTCTTCCCCGGACTGGTGAGCCGTTTTCCGGAACGCTACAAGGGCGAAACGTTGAAAACACATTGTGAATCCATGCACGCTTATCTGCGCGAACACAAAGTATTGGAGCTTATGCACCGTGCATTTGAAAGCATTCCTGTTCCGGCGATGCTCCCCTGCGAGGCGGCGGCGCATGTGGTGCGCGGTGATGTTGAAATGGTGGATATTTCTGAAATCAGCAACCGTATTGCCGCTGTGATGCTCGTACCTTATCCCCCGGGTATTCCGGTGATGATGGGCGGGGAAACGGTGTCGGGCAATGCGCAAGCAATCGCGGATTATCTGCTTGCCAGAGAGGAGTTTGAGAATATGTTTCCCGGTTATGAAGGTGATATCCACGGCATAACCCGCGAAGAACGCAACGGGCGTACCGTATTCCGTACCCTGTGCATAAAAAAATAATTGGTGAAGTATGAAAAAGAGTTTTTTGAGTGTTACCACCATGTCGCTTCTGACCGTGGCGGCGGTACTGTCTCTGCGGAATCTGCCGTCGGAGGCGGAGTACGGTTACAGTGTGATATTCTATCTTGTAATGGCATCGGTATGCTTCTTTGTTCCTTCCGCACTGGTCTCTGCGGAACTTGCTTCCGCGTGGCCCGAAGAGGGCGGTGTCTATCTCTGGGTGAAAGAGGCATTCGGTCCGAAATGGGGATTTGTGGCAGTTTTCATGCAGTGGGTGGAAAATCTGCCGTGGTTCCCGGCGGTGCTGACCTTTGTCGCCTCATCCATCGCTTATGTATTCAATCCCGATTGGGCGCAGAACCGCTGGTTTGTGCTGATAACGATATGGGTGATGCTGTGGCTGGCAACTTTTCTCAACTTCAGGGGAATGCGGTTGTCGGCGTGGCTGAGCAGTTCCGGAGCGCTTGCCGGAACACTTGTTCCCGGAGCGGCGATAATCCTGATGGCGGCAGGGTATATCATCGCCGGAAAACCGCCTCAGATAACCTTCAGTGCCGACGCGCTTATTCCCGAACTGGGAAACTGGAATCAGCTTATGCTGCTGTCGGGGATGATGGTGGCGCTTGCGGGTATGGAAATGTCCGCCATTCACGTTACTGAGATGAAAAATCCGGCAAGGGAGTTCCCGAAAGCCATTTTTACGGCATGTTTTCTGGTTATTCTGCTGAGTGTTCTCGGCGCCTTGGCTATTGCGCTGGTGATCCCTCCGAACGAGATCAGCCTTGCCGCCGGAGCAGATCAGGCATTTGCGGCGATGTTCAGGATATTCCGTATTCCGTGGATGACTCCGGTAATGTGTTTTCTGCTTTCCTACGGAGCGTTGACGATGGTGGTCACATGGGTGCTGGGACCATCTAAAGGAGTGCTTGAAGTGGCGAAAGAGGGATATCTGCCCGAATTGTGGCAGCGCCGCAACAAAGAGGGGATGCCGACAGTGATATTGATAATCCAGGCGGTGATATCTTCGCTTCTGGCACTGGTGATACTTTTCATGCCGACCATCAGCGGGGCATTCTGGCTGATGTCCGCACTGACGGCGCAGCTCTATATGGTGATGTATCTTCTGATGTTTGCCGCGGCGATAAAACTGCGTTACAGCAAACCTGATGTTCCGCGGGAGTACAAAGTACCCGGCGGCAAGTTTGGAATGTGGGTAGTCTCAGGTATCGCATTTCTCACCTCGCTCTTTGCCATAATCACTGGATTCATCCCGACTCCTGCCGTCCGGGAGAAGGGGACAATGTATGTTCTGGGGTATATCGCTTTTCTGCTGATCGGAACTCTGGTGTTCATACTTATTCCCCTGTGGCTCTGTTCACGCAATAAAAAAAAGATGGCGGATTCAGAAAAACTGACCTGAAGCGACAGACCCGCAGGACGCGGGGGGGGATTGCAAACAAGCCACTTTCTGCAAGCAGTGGGGAGGAGCGACCAACTATGAGTACTGGGAGTACTGGGAATACTGGGGTTGGGTCTTGTGTGGGTCTGCAAATAAACCACGCAGACTGCTTTTTGCGCCGCCCCCTTAAAAACCAGTATTCTTAGTATTCTTAGTATTCTCAGTAATCACAGTAGCGGCGCACCATAAAGCCCGCGCGCCGCAGACGATATACCGAACCCATGCTGCCCGCAAGCCGTTGGGGTCAGTTTGCAAACGACCCCGCTCAGACTGCTTTTTGCGCCGCCCCTGCAAAAAAAACACAGGTTTTGCAACAGTACGCCTTTTTTTTACCTTCAGCAAACAAACTCTTGCCAAACTCTTATCAAACTCTTATCAGTAATATCGGGCAAAAACTTTTCAATTCTATTGCAAAATATTATGGCCGCATGTATACTATTTTACGAACTGAGAAGAAGAGATCGTTTGAGGAGCAAAGATTGTGAAAAAACGCTTACTCTGCAAAAATTTATATGATTTTTTTGTGGAACGCATCGTGTCGGGCGAGCTTTCACCCGGCAGCTGTCTGCCCTCAAATCAGGAAACTGCTTGTGAATTTAATGTTTCCATCATGACTGCCAACAGGGCGTTCAAGCAGCTGGCGGAAGCCGGTTATATCCGCCGTGAACAGGGCAGGGGCAGTTTTGTCTGCGATTCGCTGCCGAGCAGTGACCGCAGAATTTATCATATCGGTATAGCCGATTCTGTGACCTATCCTGTCGTTCCGGTACTGAATGCCGCACTTGATATCCGCCCGAAAACCGTGAGTCATTATCTTCAGGATTACGGATGCACCGTCCGCATGATAAGCTATGACGATCTGCGTGACAGTGAAATAATCTGCCAGATGGCAAAAAAACTTGACGGACTGGTTATTTCTGCAGGATTTCTTGACCGCATTACCGAAAGCAATCTTTCCCGTTTGGATGTGCCTATTGTTGTTATCAACCATGAACGTCTTGCGGATATGCCTTTTCATCAGCTGATAATGGATATGCGTCCGGCATTGATGGATGCCGCGGCGCGTGTCGTTGCAAAAAACTACCGTGAAGTGATTATTGTGCGTGAATCTCATCCCAATGGCATGATACGCTGTGTCAACTTTATAAAGGCACTTATAAAATGCGGTTTCAATGCAAAGAAGATTCGCTGCTGTACGATAAAGGCTTATGCTTTGATGAACGAACAACCATTTTATGAACTTGGAATGAAACTTTGCAGCGATTTATCTGGAAAACTGCTTTTTTCCACATCAGACGTTGCCTCTTTTTATATGATGAAAGCGTTTGTCGAATCAGGGGGCAAACCCGGTAAAGATTTTGACCTTCTGAGTTTTGACAATCTTGAAGAATACGGTTACTGTCCGTTTGAAGATGCGGTGCTTACCAGCATAGACTACCCTAAAGTTGAAATTTCAGAAAAAGCGGCGCAGTTGCTTCTGGAAAAAATCGAAAAACCTTCCAGCGGAACGACCATTTACCGTGTTCCTGCAACATTGAAGATACGCTCAACAGCGTTCAATGATAATTTGAAGTGATCCAACCAACCCCCAATAGAAAGGAAAAAATCATGAAAATCAACCGTAAAAAACAACATTTCACCTTGATTGAACTGCTTGTGGTAATCGCAATAATTGCCATTCTGGCGGCAATGTTGCTGCCTGCACTCAACTCTGCCCGTGAACGCGGCAGACAGGCAAGCTGTCTCAACAATCTCAAACAGATTGGAGTAACTCATGAACAGTATACCAATGATTTCGACTCATGGGCGTTGCCGGGAAGAACAAATGTAAATGATGTCAACTCTATTTGGACAAGAGTACTGGATGCCAATTACGGCTTGAAATGGGTTGCCGACAAAGGCGGCAAGGGTTCATTTTTCGTGTGTCCTTCCCAAGATGGGGTATTTGAAGGACCTTTCAGTAAAAGCGGCTGGGGAAATTACAGTCATTATGCCTGGAATGCAGTTCTCGGAGGAATCCCTGAATCAACAAGAAGTCTGGATTATTACAAAAACAATTGCGGTTATCATAAAATGAGCGTAGTGAAAACAGCCTCTAATACCCCCTTGTCTTTCGACCAGTACTATCACGAATATTACATAACTCAAATCTGGAAGGATTTTTTCAACACCCGCCACGGTCAGGATTACAAGACCAATATGGTCATGGCTGACGGTCATGCTAAAAGTATGACTTTTGATGAAATGAACACTGTTCCTGCGGAAACTTACAACAGCACAAATTGGGCTCCTGCCAACTTCCTCTTTGCAGGATTCAAAACCAACTGACAATCAATAAAGTAAAGGAACTTTTATCATGAAAAAACTTATTGTACTTTCAATCTTTGCTGTTTTTGCTCTCTCTGCTGCTGAAGTTGCCAACTTTGACTTCACAGGGGCTTCTCCTGAAATTTCAGGCAAATACGGTATGCCCCGTTTCAAGAATACAAAAATTGGAGGTGATGCAAGCCGCCGTTCTCTTGCTTTTGACGGCAAAGAGGCCGCTGCAACTCTGTTCGCCAAAGATTTCCATCTTCTCAAAGGCGGTTCTGTTGTTGTCAGAGTGAAATTGGCTGATAAAAATAAAAATCTTCACATGATCGTCGTCAAACCCTATGAATGGTGGCTGGCTCGTCAGGGTAATAAAATCTATTTCAACTTCTGTCAGGGCAATAAACAGGCGGCTTACGGCGTATATGTACCCTGCGACTTTAGCAAAGAGATCACCATCGGTGTTTCTGTTTTTCCTGATGATACCTACATCATCTGTGCCGACGGCAAAGTGCTGAAAAAGGGTATTTTGAGTATCAATGATGCTCCCTGCTACACTGATAACCCGATCACTGTCGGCAACGGCTGGGGTGGATGGAGTATGAAAGGCGATCTTTACGCTCTGCGTCTCTATGATGAACCGCTTTCAGAAGCTGACCTGATTGAAAATACCAAACTCTGAAAAACGGATAACCAAAATGAATAAATTTCTTTTATCTTTGACAGGATTGTGCCTTGTTTTTGCCGCTTTTTCTGCGGCGGCAAAGCCGATTTATCATTATGATTTTTCCCGAAAAAGCAATATTATCCTCTCTGACGGAGCGGTGCAGAAAGATGGATTTATCAGCTTTGACGGAATAAAGAGCAAGGCAGTCATTCCTGACAGTGAAAATTTCAAAATCACCGATAAAGGAATAACCATCGTTTGTGTCGTCCGTTTTGCTGAACGCCCCCGCCTCGGTCAGGATATGGTCGGCAAGGGTAAGTCATGGCTGATGTCGCGCAACGATAACGGTATCGGCTTTTTCGGTATGCGTTCAGAAAAAAAGTGGGAACTTGTTCAGGGCGGCAGCAAAGTTGAAGCTGGTATCTGGGCTCATTATACAATGACTGTCGAGCATGTCCACGATGCGGGGCGCGGCTGGGACTATTATCGGGTGAATAATTTTATCAACGGTGAAAAAGTTTCTTCGGGGAGTTTTTCACATGTCAAGCCTTTTGATGATAATAATGCCCCGATCATGCTCGGTTACGGCTTGGGCGGCAAACACTGGGCGATGAAAGGTGATATTGCCGAAGTGCGGGTTTATGACCGCTTTATGCGTGACGGCGAAGTGGAAGACCTCGCTCTTGCTTCTTCTTTGGTCAAGCTCAAGCGCAAAGACCGTTTCTCCCTTCATGGGGATTTTTCCACCATGCTCAAAACTCTGGGCAAAAAAGCAAAATCCACCGAAGCAAAGTGGCTTGTCGCCGCATTGAAACGGAGTGTGGCAATCGGAGCAGATCAAAAGGATCTGCAAAAACTTGTGCAGGTTAAAAAAGATGTTTTTACACTTGAGTCCGCCGAAGCTGTTCAGTTGAAATGGAATGAAAATCAGCAAATTTGCCGCATCATGCTTACCGATGATCTTGCCGCTTTGGTGATGATCAACGGCAAAGGCAGCTGTTTTCCCTTGACTTCACTTTTTGACCGTCGCGCCCGCAAAGAGCTGTTGAGTTCATACGGTATCTACTGGCAAATCGAATACCGCAAGGGACGCAACCGTCTGGAATCTGCCAAAAACTACGATGACAATGTTTCGTGGCAGGCAAAAGTTGAAGGAAATCTGGCAAAGGTCAAATGGGTGCATCCTGTTTTTACCGCCGAAGCTTCATTGGAACTTAAAGGCAAACGTCTGGAAACCTCTTTGCGCGCTGATGCAACTGCACCAAATCATCTGCTTTCACAGGTTACTTACCCGGGGGTTATTTTCGCTCTGAAAAAAGCTCCGCAGGATACTTTGCTCCACATGAGCGGAGAATTGATAAAGAATCCTTCGGTCAACGGTCCCAGAATCGTTTCTACAACCGCCTATTACCCGACTGGTCATGTTCCGATGCAGTTCTGCGCCTATTATGATGATGACAGCGGTGTTTATTTTGCCGCGGAAGACCCCAAAGCCGTAAGCAAACGCTTCATGCTCAAAGGTCAGCAGCGCGGAATTGAACTCAACTGGCTTTCCTGGGTTCCGTATAAAGCGGGACAGAAGTCACATAACAGCTACATTTTCAGCGGCAAAGGCGTTATCGAAACCTTCAAAGGCGACTGGTATGATGCCGCTCATATTTACCGCAGATTTCTTTCTGGGGAAAAAGTTTTCTGGTGGCCGGAAACGCCTCGGAAAAACATGGCGAAATGGTATTCGGAAAATCAATTGTGGTTCTGCTTGATAATCCGCAACCAGAAGTATGAAAATCATCTGAAACGTCTTCTGTTTTACCGGGATTACTTCGATATGCCCTTCGGGGTCCACGGTTACGGCATTTGGGATCCTGCTTACGGGGACACTATGACCCACTATCACCCTGCTCCTTTCCTGATTCCCATGATCAAAAAGCTGTGGGAAAAAGAAATTTACTTCAAACCTTACACCGACTCTCAACTTTGGGCAACTCTGGATGGTCCATTCAAGAAAAGTGATTGGAAATTTTCCAGCCACGGAAAAAAATATGCAATCAAAAACTTCAATGGCTCAATGAACTATGAAACTTACAGTGCTCTTCCCTATGCGGTGATGTGTCCTGCCTGTCCGCCGTGGCAGGATGAACAGATACGCCGTTTGAAAGAGATGATCGATTTCGGCTGTATGGCGATCTATCACGATGAGATGCTCGCCGCACGTCCATTCGGCTGTTACGATGAATCCCACGGACACCTGCTCAATGACCCTGCCATGTGGCTGCATGACGGTTATCTGCCGATAATGAAGCGTTTGAAAGCAGCAGTACCGAATTACATCGGTCACGATACCGAAGGTTTTGAAGAACCGCTTATCGGTTTGCAGGATGGATTTCTCTGCTGGGGACCGCCCGAAGATGTTCCGCTTTTCCGCACGGTTTTCGGTCCGCGTTTTGATTTTATCGGCAGACATTTCAGCTATGTCTGGCAATTCAATGAGCATACAGAAAGACGATTCTACCTCATTATCGGGCAGCAGTTTGTCGGCGGAGAACAGATGGGCTGGTGCGAGCCTGGGGAAATGATCAACTATCCGCAGATGATATTGTTTACCAAAAAGCTCATGCATCTGCGTTCAGGATTGCTGAATTTCTTCAATGAAGCAGATAACTTGCGTCCTGTAACCTATTCTGCCGCCCCGAAAATGACCTCTTATATCTGGGATGGCGAAGGGGGCAAAAAGGTTCCATGTTCCAGTATCCCAGCTTGTGCATACGGAAGAAATGACGGTTTGAAACTGGTTATTTTTGCCAATTTGATGCCGAAAGAAAAAGAGAACTGCACTCCACGGATAAATTATTCCGGCAAGGTCGCCGCCATTTGGGAAAAAGGCAAAAATGCACCCCGAATAATTAACTATAACGGTTCATTTTCACGGAATCTTGAGTTTGACCCTCTTGAATTGAAGTTCATGCTCATCGGCGAAAAAGATAATGCACTTTTCCGCAATGAAGTCAAACGCATTTCAGCTCTGATAGAGAAAGTTGGATCATTCAAAGCTCCTGTTGTTCCTGAAAATCTGAAAGTAAGATTGAAATCATCTGCCGCAAAGAACACTCCCGCCACGGCGGTACTCCCATCGGATGGCAAAGTTACTGCCAAGCTGCTTAAAGACAACGGCGGCTGTATGGTCAGTGCCGATGATGCTTTTGTTTCCTGGATGGCGGATAACCGCACTATGCTCACTTATAAACCGATTGACTTCGGGAATAAGAGTTTCAGCAAAATTGAGCTGACTTACAGTGTCGGCGATCGCGAAAACGGCGGCTCTTTCCTCGTTATGTGCGGAAATCCCGCCGCCACGATCGCCGATGGCAAATTGAACTCCACCGGAGGAAAAGTAAAAACAGTTGTCTTTGATCTGCGTAAAAAGATCACCGGCGTGCAGAATGTAAAAATCCGTTTCAACGGGAAATATTGCTGCACTTTCTACTCATGGAGATTGATTCCCTGATAATAAACAGGGCGTGAAAGGGGCTGAGCGCAAAAACTGTCTTTTTTGATATGCACCCCAAAAGTTGGACACAACTAAAGGAGTGCATATTTTATGAAAAAAGAAAAAGCAAAACCTCAAGAGTACAGTGCAAATTTTAAATTACGTGTTATATTAGA
>SUWE01000049.1 GCA_015061615.1 Lentisphaerota bacterium | reverse complement strand
GCAAACCACTTTTGTTTTTTTTGGCAAAAAAATGAGAGACCTCTTGTGTCTCTCATAATATCTGGGAATACTGGGGGTGGGTCTTGTGAGTGTCTGCAAACAACCCGCGCAGACTGCTTTTTGCGCCGCACCAAATAAAAAACAGTATTCTTAGTATTCTTAGTATTCTCAGTAGCGGCGCACCCTAAAGCCTGCGCGCCACAGACGGTATACCGAACCCATGCCTGCCCGCAAGCCGCTTGGGGTTGTTTTTTTGCGCTTCGCGCTTTATTATGGGGGCGCTTTTTGTAAAAAGCTCCCCCATACCCCCGGCAAAAACTTTTCACGCTTGCTTCGCAAGCTGCTCTTGAGCGCTTCGCGCTGTTTGGTGCTGCGCACGGCTCATGCGCTTGCGCGCTTTTATTCTTCCCACGAGCGCATTTCAGCGCACACCTGACGGAAAATATCCAGCGGCGCGCGTTTGCCGGTATAGTCGCGGGTTTCCGGATTGACAAAAAGTTCACGCTCAGCAGCAGTCGTCATCTGCCAGAAGGAGCGGATATCCATATCACCTTCACCAATAGTGGCGTCACCATAATATTTTCCGCACCGTTTGAGGTCGTATCCCGCCTTTTCTTCATCGGAAACATACCAGTCTTTCACATGAAAATGTACCACATATTTGCGCAGAAGTTCAAACGCCTTCAACGGGTCGTCGGCAGTTGCAACATTGCCCTGATCGTAGGTCACCCGCAGATCGGGAACCTGTTCAAGAATTTCCAGACACTCCCCGGCTGTGGTGATGGGACTGTTTTTGTAGCCGGTGCTTTCCAGCGTGAGCTGGACTCCGCAGGATTTTGCCAGTTCACACCCTTTGGCGAAGTATTCGGCATAGCGTTTGCGGTCATCGGCAAAGGAGGTCTGCTCCTTGCGGGCAAAGGGGGGGAGCATCAGGACTTTTGCACCCATGATACACGCATCATCCACCGAAGATTTGAATTCATCGAAATAGTTTTTGTCCCCGTTGATGAAACCCCATTTCAGCATCGTGTGAGCGGCAATATGCAAACCGGCATCGTCGCAGAGTTTTTTCAATTCGGCAGATTTTTTGCCGTGCAAACCTATCCAGTCGATACCCTGCATATCACATTTGACCGCAGTGGAAACGATATCTTCCACCGGGGAGTCATCCATCATCAGCGACATCATACAGATTTTCATAGCCGTTTTCCTCCATTTTTTTTGTACAGTACAGAATATACTGCAAAACGCGGTTTTTCTCAATGGATTATCCCGCATATTGGTGGATAATCCGGCAAAATATGTTGTTTTGTCCATAAACATCCTTCAACCGCCTTATATGCAAATAAATATGTTATTTTATTTTTTTCTTTTTTCACTTGATTTTTTGCGCGGGTGAGTGTATTGTATCTGAAATACATAAGGTAATTACAAAAGTCAATCAAAAACTTTTGAAATTGCCTCATACAGTTATTACTCATGCGATAATTAAGTGATTTACACATATTTCAGAGGTTTGGCAAAATGGATAAATGGTTCGTTTTTTCCAACAACACTGTTGTTGGTCCCTACACACAGCAGCAGGTCATGTCACTTATCAGCGACGGTTCGGTGACTTTGCAGGATAAAATCTGTAAAGCCGATGAGCAGGAGTGGCGCGTTGTGACGGAATTTTCAGAATTTGCTTCGCTGCGCAAAGAGAGCAAAGGTATTTTCAACCGCATTTTCAGCGGCAATGACAACTCCGGCAATGCTCCGGCGGCGGTCAATCAGCAGATCAACGGCGAAGATGTCCGTTTGAACTGTCCCCATTGCGACCAGCACTATTCGGTCAAGTATTCCATGCTCAACAATCAGATCATCACCTGCCGCAACTGCGAGCGGCTTTTCACGCTCACCCTTGACCCGGCGGCTGTTGATGTGAGCAATCCGACGGTTTCGCTTTCTTACAACGACATTCCTCAGCAGTCGCCGGATTACAGCGGATACTCGATGAGTGAAGGTGTGGATTTTTCCGAGGATATCCCCGAAGGAAATATCACCTGTCCGCATTGCTGGAAAACTTTTTCACCCGAAAATGTCTGCTACATTTCCTGTCACCCCGATCTTATCGGCGACGAGATCGCCGGTGAATTTGAGCAGAAACGTTTTCTGCCGACGGTCTACCACTCCAACGGACTGCCGCTGGATGAACGGGGAATGCCCTGTACCGATATGGCTTGTCCGCACTGCCATTTGCGTATTCCCGGTTCGATAATCGACCTTGCTTCGGGCTACTACTCCGTTGCCGGAGCGCCGAGTGCCGGAAAATCCTACTTCCTTACCTCAATGGTTCACGACCTGCGCAAGACACTGCCTCTGCACAGTTACTCCTTCTACGATGTCGACCCGGTGATAAACCGCGTCATCAACGGTTATGAGGATGCCATTTTCATGGCGGCGGACAGCAGTCAGGTGGTCTCTCTGCCCAAAACTCAGCAGATCGGCAGTGATTTTTCAAATCAGATCATCAAAAACGGTGTGGCATTTGAGCTGCCCAAACCCTTTATTTTCCGTTTCCAATCCTCAAATTTCGTGCCGAAAAAGAAACGCATAGATCAGAATCTGGTGTTTTATGACAACGCCGGTGAGCATTTTCAGCCGGGTGCGGATTCCATTGCCAATCCGGCGACGATCCACCTTGCGCACTCCAACGGAATCATCTTCCTTTTCGACCCGCTCAACGATGCGAATATGAGAAAGGATTGCGACCGCGATGATCCGCAGACGATGCTCAACACCAAGATCACCGACCAGACGACGCTTTTTGCGGAAATGGTCAACCGCATCCGCCGTCACGGAAACATGAGTTCCGGTGAAACTTCCGATATTCCGCTGGTCATTGCCATCGGCAAATACGATGCGTGGAAAAATCTTCTGCCCAAGGATATCGAAAATATTTCCGTCTGCTGTGAAAATGAAAACGATTTCTCTCTGGCAATAGATATGAATACGGTTCTGGATGTTTCCTTTGCCCTGCGTGAAATGATGATGCAGGCGGCGCCGGGATTGGTATCTCAGGCGGAAACGTTCTTCAAAAAGGTTTATTTTGTGCCGGTGAGCAGTTTCGGCTGTCTGGCATCACAGGCGGAATCGGGCAATATCGGAATCATTCCAGCCCAGCTCAAACCGGTCTGGGTCAGTGTTCCTCTTACTCTGTTGCTGTCGGAAAACGGCTTTATTGAACAGCTTTACTTCAGCCGGAGCGACAGTTGCGAAGCGGGATTTTCCAGCAAGGTGATGGATGGCAAAATACTTTTCCACCATCCGGTAACGAAGAAACGGGTGATTTTGCCGGGAATGTATGCCGGAGCAGTGCTTGAAATCGCCGGAAAATATTACCGTCTGCCCGATGCAAACCGGGTAAATGCTTCGGGAAATACTTCAGCATCAACCGGTTCAGTGTGGAGTTGATTTTTCTATGTATGAGCTTGTATTTACTTCTGCCAAAGCCGGTTTGATTCCCGGCCGTTCAGGATTCTGTTCTGTTGCATGGACCAACGGAATGCCGCAGAATCTGATAGCATTGCTGGAGAATATGAGCGGATACAATGCGCTTTATGCTCCGGATGATCCCCGTGCGAAAGATAATCCGGTCTGCTACTCTTACCAGAAGGTGCAAATCGGCAGAAGCCAGCTGCGGATATTGAGCCGCATCGCTTTTGCCGGATTGGATCACACCGGCAGATCGAACAAGATCGCCCACCATATCGTGCTGGATGAAAAAGATGATAAAACCGAGATCATGCGTATGAAACACGGTCCGGTTTCTGTCTTTCTGAACGAAAAAAATTTTTATACCTCATGGAGTGAACCGCCGCGGCTGCTCGAACAGAGAAGATCGCTGGCTATCGCCGAAAGTACCGGACTCAAGGCGGATAATTGGGAAAAATTCGCCAAAGATCCACGCTGGGCAGGGTATATCGCCGATGCGTTCAGCAATAAAAAAGATAACAACAGCTGTTTTTATGTGGAGTATGACAACGAACTGCACGGCAGTAAAAATATTCTGCTGCTGATTGATGAAATAACCCGTCTGATGTCTCCGGCGGATGCGCAGGAGTTTACCTTCAACACCTGTTTTTCCACCGCGCAGACCGGATGCAGCTGTTTTCTGCGGGCGGCGCTGCCGACTTGTACGGCACTGCCGGCAATCAGAAAATTCCGCAGTAATGAGCTTGTTTCGCTTATAACTCCGGCGGCATTCCCCGAAGTCTCTGACAGCAGAAACATTATCCGCTCCACCGGGCAGGAGTATACTCCCGATCCGGTAACGCTGACGATGCCGAGTATCAAAGTTCCCGGAAAGAAGGGGACTCCTCCTCCGCCTTCGCCCGGTGCCGTAATTGATTTGAGTGAAGATATATCAAAAGAACCCGCCGTTGACAACACTGCCGGCCGCCGTTTGATGATATGTTCCATTGCGGCAGGGGGATTATTCATATTGATCGCACTGCTGGTGCTGGTGCTGGTTATTTCCGGAGATAAAAAAGAACCCGTTCCGGTCACGCCGGTTCAGGTTGCCGCGGTTGAGCCGGAAGTTTCTTCTGAAGTGAAGGAAGTTGAAAAAGTTGAAAAAGTTGAACCGCCGCCGGTAAAAGATGTGAAAATCCCTGAGAAAAAAGCGGAAAAGAAACCTGCGGTCAAAAAGCCCGAAGATAAGAAATCTCAGAAAAAACCTGCCAAAGTAAAGAAAACGATAGTACTGTCTGAAAAAGAGCAGTATGAGTTCTGCCGCGATTTCATCGGCAGAAAAGGGCGCATCAGCCTTCCGGCATCAATTTGCGGTGCGGGTAAAATCATCGTGAAATTGAAGAAAAACTGGGGCAAACCGCTCGGAGCTATTGCCGATGCCGATCTGGCAAAGTGTATGAAACAGGATAATTCCCGGCAGGTCACTGTTTTTGCTGTGAAGCAGGATGAAGAAATTTACGATACCAAACCGGATACCGGTAATGCCAACACCATGACTGTCACGCTTGAGCAGAAGACTTTAAGCATTGCAGACAGCAAGAATTTCAGCAGTGTCAATTATCCTGACCGTTTCAACCTCGAATCTGTTATTGTCGTCAAAGACGGTCAGAAAATCGCTTTGCCGATTGAGTTCAGAAAAGGGTTTGCTCAGTATGTACCGCGCGGTCAATTCAACGAAAAGTTGGTATATGAGCCGTCAAAGGAGGAAGATATTTTCAAAGAGCAGTTTGCAATTACACTCAATGACCACTTTCCCAGACTTGGCAAATGGAATAAGAGCGTTGAGGAGCTTATCAATCTGAAAAAGCAGGTTGCCGCATTGAAAGAGAAAAACGGAGCAACTGTTGATCTTGCAGAATTTACTCAGCATTACAAAGACGTTGTTGCAAGACTTAATGAAAAGAAGTATAAAGATGCGAAAGCAGCGTTTGGAACTTTTCTGAGTCTCTGCGATAAAGTCAGTGATAATGATATGGACAAATTTATCACCCGAAATGGCAAAGGCGCAAAAAATTTCAGTGAATTTATCCATCGTCTTTTTCAGGATTTGGATGATGGGATCGTTGCAAACGGTCCCCAGGAGCTTACACGGTTTCCCTATTCAAAAGTGAAGTCGGTGGTTACGGCACGCGGTGGCAGAGTTGATTGCACTGAAGCGATAGCTGAAGGCGAAAAAAAGCTGAAAGAGCTGAAAGATAAACTTGCCAAAGATGGGGCAACTATTCTCGGTATACTGCCCGGAGATTTCAAGTCGGTCAAAGTTGGTGAAAAACTGGAAGCCGGAGAGCTTGCAAAATTGTTGAATGGAAATATAGAATATTACGCAAAAAGAGAAGTGAAATAATGACTGACAATGGTAAAAAAAGTTATGACGATGACAATGTGATCTATCTTGATGAGTCGATGCTGAATGCCGACTTGCATGTGAAACCGCCGAAGAAACCTTCCGGCGGCGGAAAAATGTTTTTTGTTTTCGCCCTCGGAGTCGTTACTGCATTGTTTATTACAGCATTGTTCAGCGTGTTCAGTCTGGAAAAAAAGCCGCAACCGGTCATCGAAGTTAAGAAGCCGGAGGTGGAAGCACCTGAGAAAAAAGCACCTGAGAAAAAAGCGGAAATGAAACCTGCGGTCAAAAAGCCCGAAGATAAGAAAATTCAGAAAAAAACTACCCAAGTAAAGAAAACGATAGTACTATCTGAAAAAGAACAGTATGAGTTCTGCCGTGATTTCATCGGCAGAAAAGGGCGCATCAGCCTTCCGGCATCAATTTGCGGTGCGGGTAAAATCATCGTGAAATTGAAGAAAAACTGGGGCAAGCCGCTCGGCGATATTGCCGATGCCGATCTGGCAAAGTGTATGAAACAGGATAATTCCCGGCAGGTCACTGTTTTTGCGGTCAAGGTGGATGAAGAAACTTACGATACCAAACCGGATACCGGTAATGCCAACACCATGACCGTCACGCTTGAGCAGAAGACTTTAAGCATTGCAGACAGCAAGAATTTCAGCAGTGTCAATTATCCTGACCGTTTCAACCTCGAATCTGTTATTGTCGTTAAAGACGGTCAGAAAATCGCTTTGCCGATTGAGTTCAGGAGAGGGTTTGTTAAATATGTACCGCGCGGTCAATTCAACGGAAAGTTGGTATATGAGCCGTCCAAAGAAGAAAAATTTTTCGCAGATAAATTCAATGAGATAAAACTCCGCGAAAACTACTCCGGCAAACTTGAAAAATGGAACAGGAGCGTTGAGGAGCTTATCAAGCTGAAAGAGCAGGTTGCCGCATTGAAAGAGAAAAACGGAGCAACTGTTGATCTTGCAACCTTTACCCGGAGTTATAAAGACGTTGTTGCAAGACTTAATAAAAGAGATTGGGGCGGAGTGAAAACAGCGTTTGAAACTTTTCTGAGTCTCTGCGATAAAGTCAGCGATGATGATATGGATAAATTTATCACCCGAAATGACAAAGGCGCAAAAAATTTCAATGAATTTATCCATCGTCTTTTTCAGGATTTGGATGATGAGATCGTTGCAAACGGTCCCAAAGATCTTACACGGCTTGCCTATAAAAGAGTGCAGGACGTGATTGTTAAACGCGGTAAGAGAGTTGATAACACTGAAGCGGTAGCCGAAGGCGAAAAAAAGCAGAAAGAGCTGAAAGATGAACTTGCCAAAGAGGGGGCAGCTATTCTCGGTATACTGCCCGGAGATTTCAAGTCGGTCAAAGTTGATGAAAAACTGGAAGCCGGAGAGCTTGCAAAATTGTTGAATGGAAATATAGAATATTACGCAAAAAGAGAAGTGAAGTGAAACATGGCAAAAATCAATGATATCATTCATGATATGGAAGCGATGCTTTCTCAAAGCGATTTGAGCAGTACGCCCGCCGGAAAGCAGCTCGCTGAATCCTACGCCTCCATCTGCAAAGAACTCAATACCGCTTTGCAGGAGTGCCGGAGCATGTTCCGCATGGGGGCATATTCCGAGGCGCGGAAGATCAACACCCGCAATCATCCGTCGCTTACTGAGCGGTGGAAGATCCTGAATTTTCCCAAACGGCAGCAGTGGATCGACCTCTGCCGCCTCTACAACTGGACGACTCCGCCGGAGTTCGATCAGGAAATCATCGAAAAACTGCTCAATAAAGATGCCGCCGATCTTGAGTTCACCATTGAGGACCTTCAGAATCAGTGGCGTAAAATGATCCGCGACGGTTCTCTGCTGGAAAAAATCGTCCTTGCCCGCAAAATCTACGCTCTTTCACCTGACAAGGCGGCGCATGCCAATCTGGTCAACGTCGAGCGCCCGTGGATAAAAAAGCTCAAAAACGATGCCGATCGCGCTATGGAAGAGAACCGGCCGGAAGATCTTCTGGAAATCTGCAATGAACTTACCGGCAATCAGTGGCAGACCAAGATATCTACTGAAGAATTGAAAAAATATCAGCCGATGCTCAATGAGTTCAAGCGGAAAAAACTTGAGGAAGAGAAAAAATCCGTACTGGAACTCATCGCTTCAGCCTACTCCGCCATGCTTCTGCCGGAGCTGGAGCAATCGCTTGCCGCATGGGCGGAACTGGAGAAAAATCCCTTCTTCACCGTCACCCGGGAAGAAGCATTGCAAATCGGAGATGCCCGGAACTTTTTCCTCACTGAACAGGCAAAGATCAATGAGGAGGAAAATTTTGAATCCCTTCAGAATCAGCTGGAAATGCTCCTTGACGATCAGGAACACTCCGACCCCGTTGAGGTCGAGCGCATTTTCCATCAGCTCCAGATGTTCGACCGCCCCATAAGAAGCGTCCTTGAAGAGCGGATGAACGGTTATCTGGAACGGCGCGAACTTGAAGCCAAACGCAACCATGTGCGCAAATGTTTCTACTGGGGATGCAGTGCCGCCGCCGTGACCGCGCTGATATTTGCCGGTATCTTCTTCGGGCACCGGGAACTGGAAATGCGCCGCGACTCCGCGAAGATCCGCGAAATGCTCGATCAGAATCACATTCAGGCGGCACTGGATTACTGCGAAAAAATCGCCAAAGAGCGTCCCGCCGCCGCCAAACGCACAGTCATTGCCTCACTGCATCAGGAAGCAAAGCTGATGCTGAAAAGCGCCATTGCGGCGGAAGCGGTATTCAATCGTACCTGCAAAGAGCTTGAGACCTATTTCACCGGTGAAAAAATCCTTGATCCTGTGATCGGCAAACTTTTTGCCACCCTTGATGAAAAGGCAAAATTTCTGCCTCAGGAAAAAATCGGTGCCAGAGAGGAGCTGCGCCGCAGATATGAGGAGGAGAAAAACAAAATTTTCCGGAAAAATGAACTTGACTTCCTTGCCAAAGTCGGCGATGCTGTCAATAAATGGAAACAGTTTTTCAACGATATCGAAACCTTTGCCGAAAGTGATGCCGCCAACCGTTCCGGCGAATTGGAGCTTGAATGCGACAATATCCTCAATGCGTTCCACGGAAAAATCAGGAACGATGTTTACGAGGAGCAAAAGAAAAATTTTGCCGATTACAGCACACAGGCAAAAGACAGCATCGACCAGCTCCGCAAACTTTCAGCTGCCACCAAGGGACTGTATTTTCCGGAATCACTGGATTCTTACAGCAATGCGCTGAGTAATATCGGTTCCGTTTCAAGCCGTCTTACAGCAAAATTTGCCGAAGCGGCAAAACATATCCGGCGTGAAAAGGATCTCAGCAGCATGACTTTCGATCACGCCAGATTTTTTGCCGCCGCAACGGAAACGAATATCGTCAATCCCTTCATGCGGGATATCAAAGCCGCCGGCAATCCCCCGTTCTATTTGTGCGCACAGCAAAGCAGCTTCAAGACCAAAGTTGCGGATTTGAAACAGAAGGTTCTGGAAAAGTCGTACAAGGTTTATGAATTTGCACTCCGCGATGCCGCAAACGGCAGAATGTATCACTTCTATCTTGAAAATCCGGCGTCTGATCTGCAAGTGGAAACTTCATGGGATAAGGACCGGGTGAAGGCATTGAATGTCAGTTTCATGCTCAATGACAACGGAGCCAGAGGCAGCGCCGTATTCCGGGTTTCCGTCAAAAAGTCCAAAAAAGGCGGTGATCCTGAAATCACCCTGAGCCGTCCGGATAATCAGAAATTCAATGCACTTCCGGCAAAGTTCAAACTGGTCGGAAAAGATTCTCTTACCGGCAGTTCTGCGGTGCAGACCGCCGCACACTATACGCTGATGAAATCCATTGCCGACCGGCTTGCCGCCTGCAATAAATACAGTCAGGTTGTGGAACTTATCGTTACTGCGGTCGAAGATAAGAGCGTTACCAACTGTTTTGCCAAAGCGCACATGCTCAGAGAACTGCTCAAACTTCTGCCTGAAGGTGACACATTTTACAGAAAAGAACTTGCCGCTCTGCAAAAGGCGGTCGACAACTGTCTTGATACTCCGCTCAAAGAGCGCTGGTTCAACCCGACAGCGACTTTCAATGCTCAGGATACCGGAGCGTTCCAGAAGGAACTTGATGCCATTGATATCCGCAAGGCTGCCGGAACGGTCTGTCTGAATGAAGCGCTTATCGAGTTCGCAGCGGCGCACCGTCCGCAGATTTACGGTGTGATCTTCGGGGAAGGTAAAACGTGGAGACTCCATAACTTTCCCGGTGCTGCGCTTGATCAGAGTGAGCTGTTTATCCACCATCAGTACGGCAAAGAGAGTACAAAACTTTTCTGCACCGCATTCGGTCCGGAAATATTCCGGTTTACCGGCGGCAAAAAAATCAGTGAAAATATCAGCAGATATTTCTATGACGGCCAGCTTGTTTTCACGGTCTACGGTCAGAACTCTTTTGCAAAACAGCTGGATATCATCATCGCAGGTATCCTTGCCGGAAAATTGCGGCTGCCGGATTCTGCGGATAGCGTGGTATGGCCCGAATCATGGCCGCTCAATTTACGCACGCTGAAACAGGGTAAATAAGTAATGGTCAAAAGCAGATTCCTGTACCTCGCAACCAACGGACAGATCTTTGGTCCGTTTGCCGCCGCGCGGGTACTGGCTATGTACAAAAGCGGCAAACTCAAAGCTGATGATATGATATCCACGGATAAAAACCGCTGGGTGTCGGCTCAGGAGTTTTTTGAACCGGAGCGTTCCGTTCCGGTAAAAGCCGCGTCTGCATCGTCTGCTGAGAAAAAATCTGAGGATAAACCGGTGTTGATCCCGGTTGATTCCGACGGTCAGAAATGCTCCGTCCGTCTTTCGACACCGGGGAAAACTGCCGGAGTTTTCGCGATGATCTTTTCTCTTGCCGCACTTTTCATAGTGATGCTCTGCTTATGTTTTGAACCGGCTCCGGCAGATGAAACAGACCTCTCAAACGGAACTGCCCGAAGCGGATATGCTGAAAGTGAAGATTACTCCGGTGAACCGTATGACCCCGGTGTTCCCGATGTCTCCGGCAACGGACCGGATGAGTTTTCCGGCGAGCTGCCGTCCCCGCCGGAAGAGGAGGCGGCTCCGGCAACTCCTCAACTACCGGCAAACAGCGGAAAAATGCAGGATATCATCCGCAAAAACAAATATGCTGTCGGTGTGATAATCATACAAACTGCTGACAACAGCGGCAGGATTTCTGTGATTCCCGCCGGTACCGCGTGGGCGTGTGATGAACGGAGTTTTGTCACCAATGCCCATGTGATGGAAAGTGTGAAAAAACATTGTAAAAATCTTCTTGGTGATCCGCGGGTCAAAAAGTTTACTGTTGCCATTGCACTGAATGAATCAAGAGAGGTCTGCATTGTCGAAGGGGTGAAGATCCATCCGGAATACCCCCAAAGTCCTGAAAGTAATGATTTTGCCGTGCTTTTTGTCCGCGACCCGGTCAGACATATTTTGAGTTGTGCGGGGAAAGAGGAGCTTTACGCTTTGCAGCAGGGCGACGAGATATTCTATCTCGGTTTCCCGATGGAAGGGTTGAAAAACGGAAATATAAACGTGAACAGTCCGACTGCAACGATGCAGGATGGCAGGATATCTTCCATATCCGACACCACTTTCGGCAACGGCAGAGTTGAAGATAATATCCTTATCCGTCACAATCTGCCGACTGCCGGCGGCGCCAGCGGCAGTCCGGTATTTTCCGTTTCAGGCAAGGTCATCGCCATTGTCAAAGGGGGGAATATGGATTTGAAGTTCGATGAAAACGGCAGATATCTGGGCAGGGAACCTTCGGCGGCACAGATCAACTTCGCCATCCGTATCGACCGTCTTGAGGCGTGTCACAAAATAAATTTCACGCATATTGATGATTTTCTGGGGCGGTGACTATGGCGGATAAATTCTATTACATAAAGAGCAATCGCCGGACGACCGGACCGTTCCCTTTGAAACAGCTGGAAAAAATGTACCGCAACGGTCTGATTTCAGCGGCGGATATGGTTTCGGAAAATAAAATTTCGTGGCAGAGTGCGGAAAAGTTTTTTGCCGAACCTGAGGCGGCAGAGAGTGAAGGAAAAAAGCCTTCTGCTTTCAAGACGCTGTCTTTGAATGTTGCCAGAGTTTTTTTCCCTGAGTTCAAAGTTCCGGCGGAAGAAAAGCAGACGGCAAAGAGTCCGCCGCCGGAAAAGAGCCAAAAGCAGAAGATCGTGCCGGAACCGGTATGTTCGGTCATTTCCCTTGTCTGGAATGCGCCTGCGGCACTGAAAAATCTTCAGCTGGTGCGGGAGTATAAAAGCAAATACGGCAAAGAGGATGACACTTCACTTTACGCCGGTATCAGCGCCGGATTGCTGATTTTTCTGCTTCTTATGCTTCTGCTGGCGGTAACAGTACTTTACCTGCCGTCAAAATTGAATGCGGTTCTGCTTGCAACACTGCTTGCCGCCGGGGTTTTTATGGTGTTTCTGCTGGAAAATCTCTGTCTGTCCGCCGTGTGCAATGTGAAAAAACTGCTTGACTGCGATTTGCTGATAATGCAGATACTGCTGACCTCCGTTGCCGCATTCGGTTTTGCCCTGCCGCTTGCCGGGGCGGTTTCCGCCGGAGTGGAAAATATTCCGGCGGCATTGAAAGTGCTGATAATATTTTTCTCCTGTGCTTTTGCCTTGGGGGAGATGGTCAATATGGTGTGGGGCTTTGTTGAAGTCAACCGCAGAGTGTTCAAAATGAGTTCAGGAGTTCTGGCATCTGTTGCTGTAATGCAGTTGTTCCAGTTGATCGTGATCGGTATAATAAGTTGGAAATTGTTCAAATTTATATAGGAGTTTTACTATGGCGGCAGAAAAAAAATTGTCATGGGCAAAGGCGGATATCGAAAATATCTGCGGTTTCAACAGCAAAAAATTCACGCGGGTGAATATCGTATTCACCTTTATTCTCGGTCTGCTGCTGACGGCGGCGGTCTACTTTATACTCTATTTGTTCCGGGGCAAAGGTATCCAGATGGTGGATATGTTTTTCCACGGCGGCGAGGAAAGACGTTCAGCTATACCCTATTACACGGTTTTTCTTTTCTGCTTTTCCATTGCCATAATCTTTATCAAAAATCAGAAACTCAAGGTTCAGCAGAAGGCGCTTTCAGTGAATATCCTGCCGGAAGACAGCAACTTTTCCCTCACTCCGGCGACGGCGAAAGAGATCCTCAACAACATGTATCTCAAAGTGGATATCCCGGCAAAATTCATCCTTTTTGACCGGGTGGAGAGGGCGATTTCAAATCTGAAAAACCTCGGCAGTGTTTCCGCCGTTGCGGAGTGTCTGAAAAATCAGGCGGATAACGATGACAGCTGCCTTTCCAGCTCATATACCGTGCTTAAAGGCTTTATCTGGGCGATCCCGGTTCTCGGCTTTATCGGTACTGTGCTGGGACTTGCCGATGCGGTCGGCGGATTCGGTAAAGTTGTTGCGCAGGGCGCGGGCATTGAAGAACTCAAAACATCTCTGGGCGGTGTGACCGGCGGTCTTGCCGTTGCCTTTGAGACCACGCTCATTGCGCTGGTGCTGGCACTGGTGATCCAGCTTTATATGACATTCACGCTGAATAAAGAGGAGATATTCCTCGATAATTGCGCCGATTACTGTCACCGGAATATCATTTCCAAAATGCGGACAATGAACCTTCAGGGTGAAGAATGAGCCGTAAAGACGATTCACCTGCGATCTCACTTTTTTCATTTCAGGACATAATCACCTCGATAACCGGGATCATGTTCCTGGTGGTCATCATGCTGATGATATTCCTTTTTGAATCCAAGCCGGAAAGTTCCGATGATCCGGAAACGGCGAAGATGAAAAAGAGTGTCGCCGCAGAGATAACCGCACTGCAAAAGAGTCTTGATGAACTGAAAAAAGAGGAGGAGCGGCAGAAAAAAGCTCTGGAAGAACTTATGAAAATGTCTCCGGAAAAGATCGCCGCCCGGAAAAGAGAACTTGAAAAAAAATACGCTCAGGCTGCTCAAAATCTTTTCAAATTGCAGCAGGAGCAGAATGAAATGCGCCTTTTTATTCAAAATGCCGCTGAAAATATCCGGACGATGCAGGCAAAACTTGCCGTTGATAAAGAGCAGCTGGCAAAAGAGACTCTGGAAAGCGCGGAAAATAAAAAGAATCTTGAAAATTTGAAAAAACAGCTTGAAGAAGTGAAAAAAGCGGCAACATTTTCTGTGGAAAACAGTTCGGATAAAAACTTCATTCTTGCTGAGTTCGGCAAAGACGGCTTTATGGTGAAAGATTTTTCCGCTCAGGTCGATCACGATCTGCGTATTCCGGGGGCGTCTGCCGATGAGCATATCGACAAATTCATCGACTGGGTCAGCACCCGTGATAAAAACAGTGAATTGGTGTCTGTAATCATCGGACCGGCTAATTTGAAACACTGGAACGAGATCGCAAACCGGCTGAAAAAGTTGTCTTTCGGTTACGGTGTGGAGTTTTATCCCGATGACAATACAACGATATTCACCGGAAAGCAGGGAGGCGGGATATGAGCAAAAGCCGTGAACCGGAATCAAGTCTTGAACTGCTTCTTGACACCATGTGCAACACCTTCGGCGGCGTGATGTTCATCGCCATCGCGCTGGTGGTCGTGCTGTCGATGATGTCGCATATTGAGAGTGCGGAACCCTTCAAAAGCGACTATGCTGCCATGCAGAAACAGCTTGAAAAACTCAAGCAGGAAATTGAAGCTGTCAGCAGTCAGAATGAGATAAGAGAGGAAAATATCCGCATACTTCAGAACGATCCGCGGCGTCAGCAGCTTGCCGATATCCTGCGTCTGGAAAAATCCATCCGTGAATCGGAAGTGAAAATACGGGTCGTTTCCGCTGAGAATGTCATTCTCAGAGAGAATAAGAAAAAAATCAGCGTGGATAATGACCGGATAAATTCCGAAGTTCTGGAAAATGAACTGAAACTTCAGAAACTCCGGATGGAAAACTCCAAAATCAAAGAGGATATTGCCCGTTTGAAAGAGGATATCAGCAAAATGGTAACCTCCCATATATCCTTCAAGACCCGCACCTTCAGTCAGAAAACCCCGTATTATCTGATTGTTACCGGCAACCGTATCTGGCGGGTGGGACCGGAAAAACTTTCCGGACCTCCGCACAGCGATGTGGAGTATTACGAACAGAACGGTTCGACCACCTGCCGTCCTGCTCCGTCGGCTCCCGGTGTGCCGATTTTGGAAAACGGCAAAGTTTCTGCTGAAGCGCAGGCGCTTTTGGATTCCATTCCCCCAGACCGGACACCGAACTTCAGCATACACTCAAATTCCATGCGTGATTTTTCTGTTTTACGCGAGAATATGAAAGAGAAAAACCATCCTCACGGAATAAATATCCAGATCGAACTTTTCGGCATGTTCCGTTACAGTTATACGAGTAAGAAAGTTGATTATGAAGAATATTGAAACTCCGAACAACAATCCGTTTTTAAGCGGGATCGTCTTTCTGCTGATGATCTTCGCCGCAATAGTGCTTTTTGCCGCGGCACGGGAGTTCGCAGATGCACCTGCCGGACTCGGTGACGGCAGCGGTATCGGCGTTTTCGGTTCCGGTGTCGGTGACGGCATCGGTGCAGGTAAAGGCAGCGGCGCTCAGGATGGGGACAGCAAAGGCAAAGGCGATTCCGCCGGCGGCAGGGAAGACGGCGAAGGAACAAGCGGCGACGATAGCGGCAAAGCTCCCGGAACAGAACCGGAAAAGAAAGCTGAAACCGGCGGCAAAACTTCGGAATCCCCCGCGCCGGAACCGAAAAAAGATAAGGCTGAAAAGAGACCGCAGTCCGGTGGAACATTTGCCGGAGAACAGATTTTTGTCGGCGGAGATACCCCCGGCGGTGAAACTCATGATGATGGCGGAGCATCTTCCGGCAAGCCGTCGTTTTCGTCCGGCGGCAGAAGTGTGTTCCGGGTCAGAAAGCATGAAAATGCCCTTTTTGTAGTCGATGTGTCAAGTTCGATGAATTCGCTTACCAGTGAAAGACTTCCCCGTATCGAGGTGCTGAAGATCCAGCTTAAAGCGATTTTGAGTCAGCAGCGGCACAACGGTTCCGTCGGAAAATACGGAATATTGGCATTCAGTTACGGTACGACTTATTTTCCAGTCAACGGTCAGCAGATGAGATTCGGTTCAAGAACCGATTTTGAAGCGGCGGAAAAGTGGATCGATAAACTGGATAAACTGCCGCGCGGCGGTACTCCGATATATGAGGCGATGCAAAGGGCGCTTGCCATGGCGAAAAACAAAAACATGAGTATTGATGCAATATATCTGCTTACTGACGGCGATCCGACAGACGTTTCCGATATAACGCGGTATGTCGAATTGATAAAGAAGGAATTGCCGCGCAAAGTGAAGATTCATACCATCGCCATCGGAATGCACTCGGCTTTGCTTGAGCAGATCGCCAAAACCGGCAATGGCAACTATGATAAGTACCAGTAACAATTCAACTGTCAACATAAGGAAAACAAAAAAATGAAAATCAGTTCAAAAATTTTCGCAGTCACAGCCGCACTTTTACTCCTTTTGACCGTACACGGTGCAGAGAGTGAATACAGCAGAAGTATGCAGCACTATCAGTACATGATGCAGATAGCCAGAATCATCAGCGAAGGGCAAAGCGTATTCCGTATCGATGGATTCAGCATTGTTTACGAGAATGGCAGACCGGAATGGGATAAGGATATCGAGGAGCTTGTCGCAGCGGCAAAGAAAAGCAAGGTGAATGCCGCCCGTCTGGATATCATCAATTCCATTATCGCACGGATCAAAGAACAGGCAGGCAAACGTTTTGAGGATCTGGACAGCACCGTTGACAGCATTGCCGATATGGCACTCAGAAACAGTGACGATATCATTTATGCTGTTACAGCGTACAACGCACTGGATTACTTTCTTGATAAACATAAAGGTATGATCAGTGACAGAAAATACCGCAAACGTGCTTCGAGCAACCTTGATGATTACGAAGATAAACTCATTGATATTACAAAAAAACGTTTTGAGGATCCGAAATTGAAAAACCTTATCGCTGAATACAAGGCGCTTTTTCCGGATGCAGTGATGCTCACTGACCGGACTCCTCCGGCAAATATCAAAGAGGTGCAACAAGTCCTTAAAGATTGTTTGGCAGCATATTTTATGCTTGACAGAGTTTCCGCGATGACCGATTTCAAAAAATGGGGATACTGTATGCTTACCCTGCTGATATTCGACAACAACACCATTTTGCTCGATGAATATGAGCAGCAGCTCAAAAATTACCGCAGTACATTCAAATAAGTTTTTGCGATAAAATACAAGGTCGGGCAGAACAAAAATCCCATTGCTCAAAACTGATGTTTGAGCAATGGGAGATTTCAAGTTAAACGCCGTAAGAGTTGCGGCGAGCGTTGCACGCCGCCGCGATCCGGCTTCGCACAGGGCTTCGCCGGGACAAGGGGGTCTGGGGAATTTCTTCCCCAGAGTGGCACTCGTGGAGCAAATTTCATCCCTCCTGTCGCCAGAAAAGGCGGCAGAGGGTGAAACTTTGCGACACATGAGTCGAACC
>SUWE01000048.1 GCA_015061615.1 Lentisphaerota bacterium | reverse complement strand
GCAGAGGGTGAAACTTTGCGACACATGAGTCGAACCACCACAACACACGCATACCACTTGCCAGTACAAAATCCCGCATGCGCGGGCGCCAGGGGTGCAGGGGGCGGCGTTAGCACCCCTGCAAAAAACACACAGGTTTTGCGCTCAACCTTTTTTTCAGCTTGAAAGGGTAAAAATCCATCATTGCATCTGCCGGGGACAGGCAAAACCGTGTTTGCCGGTTTGACAAATCAAAATGTCTGTGATATATTACCTGCGGCATAGTGCAAGGCATACAGTAAAATCCGGGAGATTTCCCCGCAATTTCGTGGAGTATCATTCAGAATGAAAAAATTGATATTGATTTTTGCCGCCGGACAGTTTACTCTGGCAGCGGTGCTGGCGGCAGTGTCGTTCCAGTTTTACAAAGCAACTGCAAATTCTTCGACGGTGGAAGAACAGCTTGCGGCAAACTGCGCAACGATATGCGATACATTGCAAAAGATCGATACGGTCTATACACAATCCGATGCAGTAGTGGGGAATCTTTCCACCCAGCTCTACCGCATCGGCAAAGATCTCAACAAGACCGGGAAACGGATAAACCGGATATTCCCGAAAAACGGCGATTCCCTCATCGAAGCTGGCAAAAGCTGTTACGATACGTCGGTACTTCTGCACCGGTACCGCAAAGAAGTGGCTCCGTCAGTCAGAACGTCGCTTTCCGCAACCGCTGACAGCGTGGAACTCACCGGAAAAACCCTCCGCGAAAACCGGCCGTACAGCCGCGCATCACAGCAGATGATCACCTTGAGCATCGGCATAATCGCCATTTGCTGTATCAACGCAGTGGCACTGGCGGTTTTCGCCTTCCGGAAAAGTCCGGAGGAGTGAATCTTTTTCAGGCGAGACGGTTTTTAACTGCAATAAGCTCGTTATTGGCATCGTTGAGCAGTTCACAAATCATATCTGATATGGGAGTGATCTTATCCATCAGACCGACTGCCTGACCAGCCATCAGTGAGCCGCCGTCGATATCGCCCTCAACAGCCGCTTTACGCAGGGCGCCGACCCAGTAGCGTTCGACCTCCTCCTGAGCCTCCTGCCGGTGGATGGTTCCGGCTTCAAGTTCGCGGAGCAGACGGAGCTGAAGGGCACCGAACTTCTGCATTCCCTTGTTTTTGAGTGCGCGCACCGCCACAACGGGGAGCTTGGAGTCATATTGCGGAGTGGCGACCGCATCACGGGCATTGGCTTTGAGGAACACCTCTTTGAATTTCGGATGAACGGAACACTCCTCAGTCATGACGAAACGGGTTCCGAGCTGAACTCCGGCGGCACCCATAAGCATGAGATGCGCCATCATTTTTCCGGTGGCGACACCGCCGGCGACAAAGATGGGAACTGTATCGGCATATTTGAAAAGAAGCTGCTGGATGAGGATCATGGATGAAACATGTCCGATATGGCCGCCGGCTTCACTGCCTTCAAGGATAATGGCATCGGCGCCGAAACGTATCATGCGGTCGGCAATGGAGATGGTCGAAGCAAAACACATGACTTTGGCTCCGGTGGCTTTGGCGGCGGCGACCTCATTTTCTTTGGGGAAACTGCCGGCAAAGATGATATAGGGAACATGGGCATCTTTGAGCATTTCAAGATGCTGTTTGTAAGAGGGGGCAATGGTGATGAGGTTGACACCGAAGTTATTCTGAGTCAGAGAACGGGTTTCTTCGATCTGCTTTGCAAGAATATCGGTGGGGGCGTTGCCTCCGGCAATACAGCCGAAACAGCCGTTGTTACAGACAGCGGAAACGAGTTTGGGTTCGGAAACCCAGGTCATAGCTCCGCAGATAATGGGGTAACGGGTGCCGAGGAAATCGGAACCGCGTTTGAACATGGGCGACAGAAGATCGTTGGGAACACTCCAGTCAAGAGGATTCATTTTATCATTTCCTTAATATTAACTATCTCAAATTTTGTAAAAAATCAAACCTGCGGTGGCGCATCGTGGTCAATCTCGCTTATACTCCAAAAAATCTCCCTGCGGCGGCGAGAGAGCCGCCTCGCCGCTCGTGCTTCGCACTCGGCGGTTGCAGTCGATTTTTCGGAGACCTCGCTCTGCGGCATTCCGTCGGCTTACGCCTTGCTCATGCCTTGAGTGTGGTAGTTTTAATTAATTTTAAGTACACCCTGTCCCGTCGTAGCCTTGGCGAAGACGGATCCTGCACCATGCTCGTCGCAAAACACGACCTTGTCGCACGCTGCACACACCGATTGCAAACAAACCGAATCAGTCTGTTGAGTTGATAAATATGAATTTTTGCAATGGAACAAAATAGCACATATTGATAAGTATTTCAACAAAATATGCGGCAAATATGGAAAAAACTGTTTCTGATTTGATAAATTATCCAAAGACAGGAAGAATGAACTGTATTACTTGAGTGCTTTGAACTTTTCAGCTTCCGAACAAAAAAGAGAGAAGAAAAGCGGAGCAAGATCATCCATTCTTTCGGGGTGGAACTGCACACCGAGAACCATACGGTCGCCGGAAAATTCGACAGCTTCCACACTTCCGTCAAAAGCGCGGGCGGCGATATGGAATCCGTTGCCGGGCGCGGCAGGGGAAACGGCCTGGTGATGAAAACTGTTGACAGTGAACTTATATCCGGCAGATTTTCCGAGAGCTTTGGAGAAAAAGCCGTTGCGGGTGATAAGAGCCTGATGAGTCACGCCGTTGCGGTGTTCAGAGGCATTGTCAAGATGCTGGATGAGTTTTCCGCCGCTGACGATACTGAGCAGCTGACAACCGCCGCAGATTCCGAGGACAGGCATTTGCCGGGCGAGTACAGCTTTGCCGAAGGCGATATCAAAATGAGGACGAAGCCGGTTCATAACGGTTTCGGGGTGCGGAGTTTCACCGTAATCCGCCGGATCGTAATCCCTGCCGCCGATAAGGAGGACCCCGTCAGCGAAATCGAGCAGAGTATCAATGATTTCCGGATTTTCAATCGACGGAATGAGCATGGGAACAGCCCCGGAATCGGCGACGCGCTGAACATATTGAGAGATAATGACATCATTCTCACGATTGTCGATGATATCAACTGCCATATTGAGCAGAATAACTGGTCTATTTTTCATTTAATGTTCCTTATTTCAGTCAAATATAATATACAAGGGGTTAATATACCATTATCCGGAAATTTTTCAACCGCCCGCACAGGATTTTGCAAAAGAATGCGGCAAAGGAATCACTGGTTCATTCCTGCGGCAGATATGACCGCCGCCGTTATCAGAATTTGACTAAAAACTCTGAAAATATCCATTTCAACAATCCTGTTTTCAACTCATCCGCAAGATAATACAGCACATTGTGAGAAATATGCAAATACTGTACGGTTAAAGTGTTTTGTTGAAACGGATTGATTTTTAGAATTTAAGTAATGCGCGGACTGCGCGCTCGCACCAGCGGCGAAACACGCAGCTGAAAAGTTCTTTGATTTTTCCTGCAAGAGCAACTGCCTGCGTTCGGTCAAAACTTATTTTTTCTTGACAACGAAAATATATGCCTGACCTGCACGGGCAGGAAATTTCTCATTGCTCTGCCAATCTTTTTTCGCCAGCTGCGGACCTGCGATCTGTTCCATAACGCAACCCGCAGGAAGAGTGACCGATTTTTCGCCATCGGCAGCGGCGTAGATCATGGCAATATCGTTACCGATCCACCAGACATCGCTGCTCAATTCGGCGTAATGGTGTACTCCTGATTTCTTTGCCAGTTCGGAAATCAGTTCCAACGGCAGTGAAAGCTGGGTCGCAAAGAAAATGGTTGCATTGCCGACCTTTTTTCTGACCAGCATCGGACGGTCTGCGGCATCGGTACCCAGTACCTCATCAAAACCCGATACGGGATAGAAATTCGGGCTGGCGGCAGGGTTATCGTTCCACGACTTATCTTTACCGTAGAACATCTGCGGTGCCGCCACTTTCATATCCATTGCCATTTTTATTCCGAAAAAGTCGCCGCAATTTTCTGCTGACGGTGATTTATCGGGATAAGTTTCACCGGCACTGTGCAGGAAAAGTACAGTGGCGTGTTCACGGTCAAAGCGTTTCATCAGCTCTTTACGCTGTTCGGCAGTGATCATTATCGGAGCGAGCATCACATAAAATTTCATCGGCGGAACAATGCCTGGTTCGACGAGATCCTCCAATGCGACCTGACGGAAAGGCATCGGCAGATGATTTATTTTACGCATAAATGATGCAGTCACTCCGTCAACGATGGTAAATGTACCATTCTTTCGAGCGTAATATGCACTGGTGCGTGCGCCGACAACGGCAAATTCATAAGGAGTGGTTCCGATCACCGGCGGCAGAGCGGCAAAGGCAGTTGCCTGCTCGCGCAGAATATCCAGCAGCATCGGTTCATAGAGCCATCTGCCGAAGTCAAGGATATACTGACTGCATCCGGATGCCAGCATCATGCCGAAAGCACGGTTCAACGCACCGACAGTATCTATCGGGATATTGTGTCTGCCGTGATGACCTTCTTTTTCATTGGCGGTGAAACTGCGGAAATCCTGCTCGATATAGACGATCTTATCGCGAAGTTTGAATGAATCAGGCAGCTGCATGATTCCGTCAGCCATGCCGAGTTTACGCATGATATAGCGTGAAGGAGCGCGGACGAAATCTATATACGGCGATCTGGCGACTTCCAGAAATCCGTTGTGTCCGTGATCCTGCAGTGAACGGCTGCTTGCGGCACACTCCATGAAATATCCGTAATACGCCCCTGCAAGCCATTTGCCGCCTGCGGCTTCTTTGAGTGATTTGCCGAATGCGATGATCTGTTCGGCGAATATCGCATTACGGAACTCAAACCAGTCGATCAGATATTGATCTTTCAGCGGGTCGAGCAGTGAACCGACCGTACCGGATTTGACACGTTCCACATCAGGCTGCTGAATATTTTCAAATGTGACATCGGATCGGTTCCATGCTTTTCGCAGTTCAGAAAGCGTCGGATATTTGCGCTGAATATGTTTGCGGAAAGATTCCAGATCGGAGGCACTGTAACCGCCTGGTTCCCAGAACCATTCCGAGTTGGATGATTCAAAAAACGACACTCCCATGACCTTGTGTCCCCAGCTCTGCTTTGCCGTGAATCTGACCAGTTCCCGCAGATATTCATCTACAAATTCCCGCCATTTCAGACTTGCCAGAGCGGTGTTGTATCCAGGACGGAGAGCTTTGCCCTGCCGATCGAGACCGCGGTTATCGGGAAATTTCTGCAGCCACCACTCAGGCATATACAGATACGCACAGTACATGATCAGCGCATCGGGATTTTCATTCAGCAGTACGGCAACACGTTCTGAAACTTTGGCAAAATCGTAACTGCCATCAGGTCGGATACTTTCTTCCATATAGATCAGTATGCCGTTTATGCCGCTTGCCGCATAACGGGAATCTGCCAGAGTAGCCTGATAATTTTCCACATTGTAACGTTGCGGGAATTGCCAGAAGAGCGGATAAAGATCCTTACCATCCACATCCAGTGTCGGACGGCTGTCGGCATTTTTGATTTTTACGGTACTCAACGGTTTGACAGGAGCGGGAACTGCCGCGATCTTACCCAGAAATTCATTATCTTTTATGTAGAAAAAGTCATCATCACAATAGAGCGTCAGCTCCTCGGTCTCCGGATATGGCGGAGCATATTTTATCGTGACCGTTGATCCCGGCAGCAAACTGCCGGAAACGACTTTGATTTCAGGATTGATGTATCTGATTTTTCCTGATTTGGTAACGACTTTCATCCGCATCCGCTCACGCTTGACCGGCGGAACGGCACTTACTTCGGCGGTGAAAGTGTTATCCTTGCGTCCGATGATCTTGAATTCCGCGGCTTTTCCGATGTAGCGCAGCGTTATCCGATTGCCCCAGGGAAATGCCGAAACCGATTGCCCCATAGAGACTGCTTTGCCGATATATTCAGACGGTGCACTCTGACCGCCGATGAAATAATCCCAACTCTCATCACTGCAGAAACGCATCTCTCCTTTTTCCGTACGGATGTAGCCTTCGAGCAGCGCACCGCCCCAGGTGTCACCGTTATAGGCTTCGATGATGATCTCGTTTTCGCCTTTACGCAGATATCTGGAAATATCAAACTTGAATGTCACAAAATACGGCCAGCCGCTGCCGACAACTTTACCATTCACATGGAGTTTGAATCTGTCATCCACCGACATTGCGACCACTGCCGCCCTGACATCTGAATCAAGGGTGAATTTTTTGCGGAACCAGACATTGCTGTTTTCCGGTCCGGGACCGCGGCGGCACCAGATCCATTGAGCATCCCAGCTGATCGGCATCTGATGTCGCTCCAGCCACTTGGTGCAGGTGATAACGGGGATGCCTCTGCCGGATTTATTCACCGTTATTTCAGCATCTGCCGCCATCGTCGGCATGGTGAAAGAAAGTTCTTTACTGCCCCCGGACAATTCGACCCGTTCGATGGAGCGGTAATTGCGGTCAAGAATATTGATGCTCACACCGGGATTTTCTTCTCCCTGCCAGATCAGTTTGTATTCACCGCGCGGCCACAATGTTCCGGGTGAAAAAGGCTGTCCGAGCGGAATATTTTCCACATCAGGGATCAGGTTTTCATGATCTCTGCCGTAGATACTGTTGAAAGATATCTCTGCCGGATCAAGGGCATAATAGATGAATTTGATATTTTCCACCGTGCCTTTCCAGGCATTTTCTCTGGCAGTTTTGAATAAAAGGGTGTGTTCTCTGCCGTCAGGATGCACGCTGTGGCGCATAGCGGAGGAGTGTTTTTTACCGTCAATAACGGTATCAAAAATCATCATCAGGTATCCGGGAGAACCCTGTGCGGCAAATTTAACTTCCAGCTGTTTGATTTCGTCAGCGTTCCAATTCAGAGACTGACCGTAAAGCATACCGTAAGATTTGATTTTGCACGCCCATGTACCTGCAGTTTTATCCGAGGATACTACGTGCTGCGGTTTGAATGACCTTATCAGTTTGGCACCTTTGTACTCATATTTGGCGGTAGGGAGTTCTTCAACCTCGCGGCTTTCGATCAGACTCAAATTTCTGATCAGGATCGGGTCGCCTGGGTAAAGATAAAAGTTGAGTTTGACAAAGCGTGTACCTGCCCAGAAGTGTTCATGTATTGCAAGATCTCTGGAAACTTTTTCGATCAGAGTTGAGTGTTTCTCCCAGATTTTCACAGGCTGGATAAATGCGATGGCATTGAGCATACCGGCTTCTTTGTGAAGCCGTACCGCTGTGCCGTCTTTCCAGTTTCGCATCAGCGGACGGTTGAAGAACACCTGCGTACCGTCTGTACCTTTTTTTACATCGGTAACATAGTAGTGATTGTTGAAGTTCGGCAGATCGCTCAAATCTTCTTTTGCATTGAATATCACTATTTTTCCTGCCGAGGGCGACCAGTTGGTGCCATCAGCGATCTTTATCACCGAAACGCCTTTTTCAGCCGTGGCAGCAAGGGTGGTGAAAGTATCAGGGACATACTGGATATGATGCGCACCGATCTTCCGTTTCCCCGCATCATAGCAATCAAAACCGAGAACAAATCTCCCTGTTTTGCCGACCGCGGCAAATTCTCCGCTCAAAAGATATGGTTTTCCCGGATCAATAGGAATGAAGTCACTTCCGAGGCAGCGTCCTGCCGCCGCCTTAAAGGCATATTGCCCTTCGGCAAACGGATCTTTCACAACAGTAACGCCTTGCAACGGCACAGCTCCACCTGGGACAGCTTTGCTGTTGGCAATCAAATTCCTCTCTGCACCATTGAGCGTTACCGCTGCAAGAAGCAGACAAATCAAGGTTGAACAGAATGATTTCATAATACTCCTTTTACGGTGATTTCAGCAGATTTTCGCGGCAGAGTCAAAAATATATCTGCTCTCAAAAAAGATTTACTGTTCTTCGATCAGCTTTATATCTTTTATTTCCACTTCCGATCCCGGATAGATATTGATGAACAATTTTACATAAGCAGTTCCGGGCCAGAGATTTTTATGCACATTGACATTGACCTGCGCCTTGCCCAGCACGGCACTGAATTCCTGCCATTGGGCATTGGGTTTTACAAAGGCAATGGCATTGATAAATCCGCCGTCACGATGCAGACGCATCGCAGTTCCGGCAGGATATGTGCGGGGCAGAGCCTTGGTAGTGGTAACTTTCCACACTTCGCCTGATTTTTCCACTTTGGTCACATAATAGATCGTATTGTGATTGGGCAGATCGCTGAAATCATCTTTGCAGTTGAATACGGCAACTTTGCCGGGGATTTTTTCCCAGCTGCTGCCATCGGCGATAAAAAATTCATTTGAACCTTTTTCTGCCGCAGAGGTCAGTACCGTGGCAGTGCCTGCCACCGTACAGATATTGTGCATACCGATAGAGCGTTTATTGCCGTCAAAACACTGCACGCCCATCAACACTCTGCCGCAATCGGCGGCACCACGGAAAAATCCGCTCAACCGATAACTTTTTGACGCATCGACAGCGATGAGCTGAGTGCCGTTCAAACGGCCCTTTCCAGCTTTGAAAACACCGTTTTCGGCGTCGATGACCTTCAGCGTACCAGTGACAGGAAGCTGACCTGGATCAGTTTTGATAAGATTTTCAGCACTGTAAAGAGCTGCGCCAAGCAGCAGAGTCAAAGAAGCAGCAAACAATTTCATGATCAAATTCCTTTTTTCAGTTGATTACAATTGCGGAGTGGCGTTTTCTATGATTTCGTTGACCTGACCGGCAACGATGCGGGTGCGGCAGCGGTAGGAGCGTTCAGTCTCACTCCCGCGGTTGAGATTTACCGTCCCTTTGTGCTGTATCGGAATGAAAATAACTTCAGGTACTCGGCGGGTGGGAAGAGATACTTCAAGTTCCAAATAAGCCATCGTATCATCAAATTCACCGACATTAATACTCATCTGCACTGTGTTGAAACAATCCGCCCGCACGGCGAATTCCGCCGCCATCGGCATTGCGCCCCAGGTTTCCGGCAGATTGCGCCACCTGAATCTGACAATAGTGTTCACATGCACGCAGTCACCGACCTGAATATTGAGTTTAAGTTCTGAATTCGGAAGCACTTCTGGACCGTTGACATATTCAACACGGAGTGCGGCGTAGGGCAAAGCGTAGTCCATGTAGTAAAGCGGACGGGAGAGCAGACGCTGCGCGACCTCGGTGCCGATGAGCGAATCAGAAAAGTTATTCGGGATATTTGTCGGAGTATCAGTTATCCTGACGATGAAAGGATTGGCAGCGGCAGCAGCGATCGCCGCCCGTGCCGTCCGCTGACTCAAAGCCTCAAGGGTTTTGGGCAGTCCGTACAAAAAGCCGTAACCGAAGTGATTTATACAAATCGTGCTGATCGTTTCGCCGATGGGATCGAGCCAGCGCTGCGGAATACCTTTTCTGCCTTTGATGATGCCGAAAAGTGCGCCCACAGTGGCGGCGGTACAGTCGGTATCATCTCCGCAATTGACAGCACGGCAGATCGATTTATCGAAATCACCCTCTCCGTAGAGCAGACCGATGATCATAAATCCGATATTCACCGCCGCCCGATAGATCGGTTCAAAATCATGCACAAGCAGTTCACGGGTTTCGTTCCACGGTTTGCCGCCGTCGTAAGAATCAATGACCAGTTTCACTGCGGCAGCCAGTTTGGAATCAGCAGGGATCTTGCTCAAAGCGATCTCAATAAGTTTTCTGATGTCGTTTTCAACAAAAGCCGCAGACTGCAGAGCGGCGGTGAACATTTCCGCCCAGATGCCCTCTTCGCAATGGTCGGCACAACTGTCGATATAGGCGTATTTGATCGCTTCATCGGGCGCACCTGGACAGAGACAAGCCCATATCTCACTGCGGATCCATGCCCCGTTGCCGTATTTGTAACGCTCATTATTGATCGCCCCTGACAGAGGCGGCATCACGCCGTTGTTGATATTCATTTTGCAGACAGCATATTCACTGCACGGAGCGATCACAGAGTGATCCCAATACTCTCCCAGCAGCCGCGGAGTGATCGCATCAAGACCGTGGATCTCAACTGCAGCAAGCCAGATCAGCTGCAGATCAAGGTCATCGTTGGGAGCGGGGACACCGTTGAGTTCCTGGGTGTAGAAGGTAACATCGTTCATTGCCATATTTCCTTCCATCGGAGCGCCCAGCGTACCGCCGATATTTTTTCCTGCCCAGCAGCCGCGTACTTTGTCGAGATATTCTGAATACTGAATTTGTGCCATTATTGCATATCCTTGATTTTTTATTTTGGTATCTTATAAAATATATAACAGTTTTATTGCAGTTGCATAGTAATATAATCTAAAAAAACAGTATTTTAATACAATTCAAACAAGTGTATATTTCAATCCTTCGGGTACATTCAACTCGGAAATTTTTCCATTGATGCGCCTGATGCGGATCGTTCCGCAGGGAACAGGCACACTGCATTCAAGTGTTCCGTCAAAAGAAGTCGTCCCGACGATCTCTGCTTCAGCAAATCCGTCGGCCGCGGACCGCACACCGGCAAGTTCCTCTGTCATCCAGCCGATGACGGCGGCTCCCCAGCCGTGACAGAAACTGTGCCGCAATCCGGCAAAACAGCCTCTGCCGCACTCTTTGTGAACATCCCGTTTCCCCGACTGCGGCAGCTGATCTATCCTTGCGGCATTGTCGAGATATTCCAGTTCAAAGTGTTCCCAGAATGTAGTTGAACCGAGCGACAGCATACCGCCGTAATATTTTTTCAGCAGTTCGATCGCAGGAGCAGTTTTTCCGGCACGGCTCCAGGCTTTCAGGATATTATCCATATGCAGAGTGGAAAGTCCTGTTTCCGCCTGCTGTGAAAGAATTTCCTGCCAGACTTTCTGCGGATCAGCCAAACCTCCTGCAACCGCCGCGGCGGCAACAGATTTGCTGCCGTTGGTATCGGCAAGTACAAAACTGTTTCTGATATCATTGTAAACATCTGTACAGCGCTGTTTCAGATCCTGATCGCCGAAAATTTCTGCCACATCCCGACACGCCAAAACTCCCCATGCCAGCAATGCGGGATAACCGTTTTGCGCAAGTCCTGACTCTTCATACCAGTCGATGATGCCGTGGGTAAGCAGAAGTTCTTTTTCATTTTCCCAGCGGGCGAGCATTTTATCTGCTACATTGCAGATATTGACTTTGTGTGATATCGCCCAGTCGGCAGCGGGAACATATTTAAGATATTCACGCAGTGCCGTAAAAAAATACGGACTGTAAGGAGAAATGCCGTTGAAAATACCGCTTTCTTTAGCCTCATCAAGCATGAATTCCATAGTCGGTCTGATCGCAGGATGATCGCCGTAAAGGGCGTGGAGAGCGCGCAATTCAGCGTAAAGATCGCCCATCCATACCAATCGGTCGCGTTTGGCACCATCCATAATAAGTCCGCAGATACAGTTGTCGACCGTTCGGGCCGAGGCTTCAAAAATGTCATTAAGCAGGGGATCGGAAGAGAGGAATGATCCTCGGCGCGGAGATTCCTGAAGCATTTTCAGAGCGGATATTTCATAAAATTTCAATGCGATATCTTCAAGGTTATCGATCCTGACAAAGCGGAATCCGCTGCGGCCGAAACGGTTCTCGCCCATCGGAGCGAGCAGCAGTTCAAGGTTGTGCATGGTGTGGTGGTTGATCGGTTCATCCATTGCCTCGGAAACTGATTCTCCAAGACGGATACGCACTTTGTACGGACGCTCACCGATATATCCTGTCGGACTGCATCTGCCAAGCACCAGCCGCACTGATCCCTGTAATTCTTCGCCGTAATCCAGCAGGATGCTGCCGCCTGCGGATATGCAGCACAACTCTTTTTTCCAGAGAGTCTGAAATTTGCCGCTGTTGCGGAACAGAACTTCACTGCCTGTTATTTCCCCCTGCTGCCAGAGTATCCGCTGCGGAGGAACGAATTCGATTTTCTGATTTTCCTGCATAGAATTGACCTGTAAATATAATGCACGATCTTTATGTCCAAAATTTAATATAACACCTCATGTCCGTCAATGGTATGGATAATTTATCAAAAAAATAGTAAAAAAATCCAAAAAAACAGTAAATTCTCTTGTAATAAAGCTCCTGTAATGCTATTTTTATACAGTTAAGCAGTTAAGCGCAAGTGGAGATTTTTACGCATTGATGCCTGAAAGAAAAACCGTTTCCGACAGTTTTTTCGGCATTTGTTGAAAAATTTGGAGTATTATACACTTTTCCCGTCAGATATCGGGCAATATCCAAAAACAATTTCAAACGGAAAAAAATTGAATGATCGAGTATAAAAGGGATAAATTTTTTCAAGCCGCTATTCCGGTGGCAGTCACTTTCGGGCGGGGCAGCCGCCGTGAAAGTGTACCGCTGCATAAACACGATTTTCTGGAACTGGTCTTTGTTTCTTCAGGAAGCACCATCCACACTGTACAGTTTTCAGGCGGCAGAAGTGTGACCTATTCACTGGTTGCAGGTGATATTTTCACCATATTACCAGGGGAATCCCACGCTTACAGCGAATCGAATAATGTCTTTTACTACAATGTGCTTTTTGATTTCCATATGATCGCCGATGAGGTGAAACAGTTTATCGACACCCCTGCTTACAAGGCACTTTTCACTCCTGGTTGCGTACGGAACAAGATCCATTTGGCATTTCATGAGAGGATCGCTCTGGAGCGCCGCTTACGCGACATAACCGTTGAACTTGCCGAGCGGAAAATCGGCTATGTACAATATGTGAGATCAGCTCTTGCAGGGGCATTGATAAAACTGCTGCGGCACGATGCGCTGGCTTCTGATGGAGAATTTGACTATTCTGGAGTTGCACGGTGCATCGGCATCATGGAAAGAAGTCCGGAAAAAGAACACCCGATCGAAGAACTCGCCAGAGAAGCAAGCATGAGTCTTTCGCTCTTTTATGTCAGATTTCAGAAAATGACAGGAATGTCTCCGAATGAATATCTTATCAATCTGCGGCTGGCAAATGCGTGCAGCAAACTGCTGGAAAGTTCCGCAAATATCGGCGAAATAGCTCTGCAATGCGGATTTTGCGACAGCAATCACTTTATTAAAACCTTCCGCAAACGGCACGGAGTCACACCCGGGAATTTCCGCAAACAATTTCAATTATGAATCACTTTTGGAGTATTGTAATATTTTTCAATAAAAAAATTATATGTAGTATGTTCTTTTTGCAGTATATTCTATAAAAGCATTGATTTTCGGAACAATAAAAAATAAAAAAGGATTTTATTATGAAAAAGTCACAAAAAACAGAGTTTTTTACATTGATCGAATTGCTCGTTGTGATCGCCATTATCGCTATTCTGGCGGCAATTCTGCTCCCCGCGCTCAATTCCGCCCGTGAAAGAGGCCGTATCGCGAACTGCATTTCAAACCTTAAACAGATCGGTACTGCCGCATTCATGTATGCCGATGATCACAACGGTATGCTGCCTGGATCACACCATTGCACAACTTGCAAAGCACCTTTGAACACGGGCCTTTACTCATGGGGAACAGGTAAACTTGTTCCTCTTTTAAGCGGTTATATCGGCGGACCTTCAGTGCCGACTTCCACCGAGGGGCGCAATGTGGTAAAAACATATTTTCTCTGCCCGAGCGATGCCAATAACGGCAACGCCCAGAACCTCTACATGAGTTACTATCAATTCACATTTTCAGAATCCGCTGCCGCTGCGCACAATTACTCATGGGGTCCGACCAGTAAAATTGCCCGTTACAGACTGGGGATCGACAGTTCAGCCAACGGTATTCTCGTAGATGCCGCTGGTACGACCGACAGCTCTACAGGTCCCACCAACCACCAGAATTCAGCCAATGTCCTCGCACTGGGCGGTCATGTTACCAATGTCAGACCTGCGGCCAGCATCACTGCACAGTCGATCATCATCAACTATCACGATCCCAAACACCAATAATTTTTCTTTGGAGCCAATTTCAAAAATAATTCAAAAAGAAATTAAAAAATCAGCGTTGATGAGATCAAAGCGGTAGTTTGAGCGTGGCTATTGAATAAATAACCACCGAAAACGCTCCGCTTTGAGATCGCAGCGATGAATTTTAAGAATTTTTGAGGAGTTTTGAAATTGGCTCTTTGAACAGCAGAAAAAATGAGTCATCCGATTGAATATAACGGTCAGAAATTGACCGCATGGAAAAGCAGTCTGCATGGTCACACCACCGTTTCCGACGGCTGGCAGACCCCGCAGGAGGTCATTGACCGCTACGCGGCAGGCAAATATGATGTGATCAACTTCAGCGATCACCGCAAAGTCAACCCTGTAAGTACCTATGACGGCAAAGGTATGACGCTGATTTCAGGAATTGAATTACACCCTGACGGTCCGCGCAACATACTTTGGCATCTGCTGGCAGTAAATGTACCTGAAGATTTCCCGGGAATTTATGAAACTGCCGAGGATGCGATCAAAGCAGTCCATGCCGTCGGCGGCATTGTCTATATCGCTCACCCCTACTGGTGCGGTCTGACTGTCAAAGAACTCAAACCCATTGCTGACCTTCCAGGGATTGTCGGTTGTGAGATCTGCAATACATCATGCAATATAATCGGCAAAGATGACAGCAGTGCGATCATTGATGCGCTGCTGGATCTGGACTTCAAGATGAATATCATTGCAGTCGATGACGGACATACTCCGCGCGAATACTGCCGCAACTGGACCATGATCATCGCAGAGGATAACTCAAAAGAAAAACTTTTTGATGCTCTCAAAGCAGGTCAGACTTATGCGTCACAGGGACCGGAATTTTATAAGATCTCCTATCAGGATGGTGTTTTTGAAGCCGAATTTTCCCCGTGTACCGAAGCGATCCTCATCGGTGAACGCGGATTCGGAAAAAATATTGCTCCTGAGTTGGACATATACGGTGATGAAACAATCACATCGCTCAAGTTTGATTGCAAATCCATTCCGTGGAAAAAGTATTTCCGCTGCCGTATCCGTGATACCAAAGGCAGATTCGCCTGGAGTAATACATTTTATCTTGATTGATATCAAATCTATCGGGGCTGCTGCAAGACTGATATTTTGCGGCAGCCCCTTGTTTATGTCTCCTGTAGAGAGAGCAACTGGGAATACTATGCTGGTCTTGGGTGATGATGCAAACAAACCTCTGCAAACTGCCATATTGAGCAGAATAACTGGTCTGTTTTTCATTTAATGTTCCTTATTTCAGTCAAATGAGCCAATTTCAAAAGTAATTCAAAAAGAGATTAAAAAATCAGCGTTGATGAGATTAAAGCGGTAGTTTGAGCGTGGCTATTGAATAAATAACCACCGAAAACGCCCCGCTTTAAGATCGCAGCGATAAATTTTAAGAATTTTTGAGGACTTTTGAAATTGTCTCCAATATAATATACAGGGGGTTAATATAGCATTATCCGGAAATTTTTCAACAGAAAATATTGTTTTTTCTCAGAAATAAACTTGCAAAAGATATAACAGATGCTATATTTACCGTGAAGGTATGCAATCATGGAGAATGGCAGATGTCTACGTTTGAAAATATCGCTGAAGAATTGAAAAAGCTGCGCCAGCAGCAGGGGTGGTCACAGGAAGACCTTGCCCGCAATCTCGGAGTAAGTTTCGCCACCGTAAACCGCTGGGAAAACGGCAAAACCAAACCGTCCCGCCTCGCTATCGAAAAAATTCAGTTCGTTGTAAAGAGGAAGAATAAAAATGTTTTATAAACTCATTCAGAAGAAACGCGATCTGTGGTTGACAGCGGATAATTGCCCGATACGGGAACTGTTGTCGTATATAATCAGCAAAGCAAAGTTGCGGGATGCCCAGATTGAGGCTGTTAAAACATATCTCTTTCTGAAAATCGCCTGTCAATGCCGTTCTCTCTATGATCTTTTTACAGATGGCGAATTCAATTCCAATATAAATTGGGATGAACTTGAACTTACTGCAACTGCGCGTAAATGTTTGCAGAATAATCCCGCTGCAGCAGCTCTGTATGAATATGCTTCCATGCCAAATGATGACGGCAAGCCGTTTTCGCCGAAAGTACTTGCAAAAATCAAATCTGCTCCTAACGAAATTGATTATAAGTCATTTTTCAAAAACGTATTCTACAACGTTTCATATTCGGACTATCTCTTCAGTTTGCCAATGGGAGCCGGGAAAACTTATTTGATGGCAGCATTCATATATCTGGACTTATACTTTGCAGAGAATGAACCGGATAATCTGGCATTTGCTCATAATTTTATCATTCTTGCTCCCTCTGGTTTGAAATCTTCAGTTATTCCGAGTTTGCGGACAATTCAAAACTTTGATCCGTCATGGGTGATTCCAGAACCTGCGGCAAGCAATTTGAAACGCAAATTGATTTTTGAGGTACTTGATCAAAATAAGAGTGCCAATAAGTCCAACAAGACCAAGAATCCTAATGTTCAGAAGATCGCCATACATCAGCCACTGCAGGATCTTTTTGGTTTAGTTGCAGTTACTAACGCCGAAAAAGTCATTCTTGACCGGGTTGATGTTGATGAAAAAGCCGGACAGTTGCTGCTGATTGAAAAAACTGATGATGACAAAGACCGACAGGCAAATGAACTGCGTAACCTCATTGGCAAACTGCCGCATCTATCGGTTTTTATTGATGAAGTCCACCATGCTGCAACCGATGATAAAAAACTTCGTGCGGTGGTCAACAATTGGATGGGAAATCATACGCTTAACAGCGTGATCGGCTTTTCTGGGACTCCCTATCTGGAGAAGGCAGAAAAAACTTATGTTGCAGAAAATTTATCGGTTGCATCCATAGAAATCTCCAATATTGTTTATTATTATCCACTGGTAAGTGGTATTGGCAACTTTTTGAAAAAGCCGATTGTGAAAATCGTTAAAGATTTACCGCGTTTGCAAATCGTTGAACAGGGTATAAGGGATTTCTTTGCCAACTATAAAGACACCGTTTATCCTGACGGAACGTGTGCCAAACTTGGAATTTACTGCGGTCTTATTGAAACCCTCGAAACAGAAGTTTATCCGTTGGCAGTAAAACTTGCTGAAGAATACGGATTAAACGCTTCTGAAGTTATCTTGCGTTATCATGGCGGCAATAAAGTTTATCCTAAACCGGCAGACGGCGATCTTGAGTTTGCCAGTTTGGATAAGCCTTTCTCCAAAATCAGGATCATTTTGCTTGCTCAGATCGGCAAAGAGGGATGGGACTGCCGCAGTTTGACCGGGATTATTCTTTCTCAAGAGGGAGATTGTCCGACCAATATGGTGTTGCAGACCTCCTGCCGTTGTTTGCGGCAAGTGCAGAAAAATGCTGCTGAAACCGCATTGATTTGCCTGAATGACAGCAACGCCGAAGCTTTGAATAAGCAGTTGGAACAGCAGCATCACATTTCCATATCCGAATTTGAACGTGGTTCATCGACACGACTGACCGAATTAAAGCGTTTTGATCGTACAAAACATTTATCGTTGCCTCCGGTAAAATTCTATCAGTTGCGGGTACAGCATCAGGA
>SUWE01000047.1 GCA_015061615.1 Lentisphaerota bacterium | reverse complement strand
GCATATATGCGGATGAAGCAGCGCTTCACCAACGGTTTCACCGAGAGACTCCACATAACTCTGCGCAGTGTATTTGCCGCTGTCGAAAAGGATTTTGCGGGCAAGACTGAAACCGTTGGTGTGCGGTCCGTTGGAGGCAATACCGATGGCAACATGACCCGGACGGATCTTTTCGCCGGTGATGATCTTGCTCTTTTCCACAATACCGGTGATGACACCGACAAGGTCAAAGTCATTACCGTACATTCCGGGCATTTCAGCAGTTTCGCCGCCGAGAACGGCACAGCCGGCGGCTTTACACGCTTTGGCAATCCCGCTGAGGACTTCTTCATAAAGCGGTGAACGCAATTTGCCGATACCGATATAGTCGAGGAAATAGACCGGCTCCGCACCCTGCACGGAAATATCGTTGATACAGTGATTTACGATATCCATACCGACGGTATCGTATTTTTCCATCATCGCCGCGACCATCAGTTTGGTGCCGACACCGTCAATGCTGGAAACCATGACCGGCTCTTTGTATTTGGAAAGGTCGATCTGGAAGAGTCCGCCGAATCCGCCGATCGGAGTCAGCATTTCCGGACGGCGGGTGCTGCCGAGGTCAGCTTTGACACGGTCGAGGAGCGTTGTTGCAAGGTCGATATCCACACCCGCGGCTTTGTAAAGTTCGCTTTTTGCCATTTTTCAAATTTCCTTATACATTTAAGTTATTATAAATTCCAGAATTTCTTTGTACCGCTGTACGCCATTCTTTCCGCCAGACCGAAGGCGATTTCTCCGGGGATCTGACCGCGTTCGACAAAATTGCCCAGCACATCGGACATGACTCTGCGGAACATTTCAAAACGGGAGCCGTAGCTGAGAAGTTTGCGGGAGTCGGAAACCATTCCGGCAAAGTTGCTCAGTGTATCGGCGGAACCGATATATTCCAGCTGACGTTTCATGCCGACCGGAGTGTCAAGCAGCCACCAGGCTGAACCGAGAGCGACTTTTGCTCCGAAAGCGCGTGAGATCGTCGCCAGAGTTCCCTGATGCGATGCTTCCAGACAATAGAGTACGACTTTGAGACGGTCGTCAAAACGGTTGAGGAAACTGCACAATGCCGGAGCGTAATCCAGATAATGATTGCTGATATCACCGCCGACATCCGGACCGAGATCGTCGAACAGGGTCTTTCTCACGTCGCGCACCGCACCGAGGTGGAGCTGGGTCACCCAGTCTGTCTGACTGTTGAGTTCAGCGGCTTCGGCAAGGATATAACCCATGAAACTGTCAACTTCGGCAAGAGAGAGCTTTTCTTCCGCCATCGCTTTACGGAAAATGCGGTCGGCTTCTTTCTCATCGACATCGGCACACACAGGATATTCAAGACCATGGTCACTGGCGCGGCAGCCGCGTTCGGCAAAATAATCATGACTCATTTTGAACGCGTCGACAAGGTCTTTGATGCTTGTAAGGCGGATATTGAAACGTTTTTCCACCTTCGCCATATATTGACGCCAATCGGCGGCGAAGATTTTCATCGCTTTATCCGGGCGCCAGGTCGGGCGCAGCAGAGTTCTGCCGAATGCGGCATTGGCTCTTGCGTGATCTTCCAGCGTGTCGATAAGGTCATCGGTGGAACTCATCACTTCGACATTGAGCGGACCGGTCAGCAATGCCTGCGGACGGTAAGCATCAGTTGCAAGTTTTGCGTTGACCGCATCGTAGATTTTTTTGCCGGTTTTTTCAGAAAGCAGTTCTTCGATACCGAAGTAACGTTTCAGATCGAGGTGGATCCATTCATAGACGGGGTTTCCGGCGATTTCCGGAAAGACTTTGGCAAGGGCGAGGAATTTTTCTTCGCCGGAAGCCGCTTTGCCGGTGATGAGAGTTTCCGGAACTCCGCGTTTGCGCATCATTTCCCACACATAGTGGTCAGTTGCGGCAAAGAGCTGCCACGCATCGGAATAGCAGTTGTTGTCCGCGATCTCTTTTACATTGGCGTGGTTGTGCGGATCGACGACCGGCAGAGATTTGACGGTATCGAATATCCGTGATCCAGTTTCGTTGCCGATAAGATAATTTTTATCCATGAAAGCCATAATCAAGTACCTCTTTTATACGGATTGTTTTGTCAGACGTTGACGCTGTCACCGCTTTTGACAGCATCTTTATTCGCTTCAAGCAGCGGACGGACGACTTCTGCAAGGAATGCTTCGACCTGCTGCGGCGCTCTGCCGATGAATGCCGAAGGATTGATGATCGAGTCGAAATCATCCTTGATCGCGGCAAAAGCCGGATCGTTGCGCAGACGGTCGATCAGGTCGTTATCCAGACCTTCTTCCTTCACTCTGCGGGATGCCGCCATGGAGTGTTCACGGATAACTTCGTGCAGTTCCTGACGGTCGCCGCCGTGTTTGACCGCTTCCATAAGCAGGTTTTCGGTCGCCATGAAAGGCAGTTCAGCTTTGATATGTTTTTCGATGACCTTTTTCCAAACCTGCAAACCGTCGGTGACGTTGATGAGAATGGAAAGGATAACATCTGTGGCAAGGAATGCTTCCGGCAGGACAACGCGGCGGTTGGCTGAGTCGTCGAGGGTGCGTTCAAACCACTGTGTAGCATGGGTCATCGCCGCGTTTCCGGGGAGATTCATCACATAACGGGCAAGTGACGTTACGCGTTCACTGCGCATCGGGTTGCGTTTATACGCCATTGCGCTGGAACCGACCTGTTTTTTGCCGAAGGGTTCTTCGAGTTCTTTCATGCTGGCAAGCAGACGGATATCGGTTGCCATTTTTGCGGCGCTCTGAGCGATACCGGAAAGGGTGGACAACACGAAGTAATCGACTTTACGGGTATAGGTCTGTCCGGAAAGGGCGATGACTTTATCAAAACCCATTGCGGCGGCAACATCTTTTTCCAGCTGGCGGCATTTTGCATGATCGCCGTCAAAAAGCTCAAGGAAACTTGCCTGAGTTCCGGTGGTGCCTTTGACACTGCGGAAGGGCAGATCGTTCATTTCCCGGTCAAGGCGTTCAAAATCGAGGACGAAATCCTGAAGGTAAAGCGCAAAACGTTTGCCCAGTGTCGTGAGCTGAGCGGGCTGGAAATGGGTGAATCCGAGCATCGGGAGCGCCCGGTTTTCTTCGCAGAAATTGGCAAGGTTTTCGATAAGTTTGAGCATTTTGCCGCGGATGACGGCGAAAGCCTCTTTGGTCTGGAGCAGTTCGGTGTTGTCGGTGACAAAACAGCTGGTCGCACCGAGGTGGATAATGGGGGCTGATTCCGGACAGAGTTCGGAAAGAGCGCGGATATGGCTCATCACGTCGTGGCGCAGTTCTTTTTCCAGTTCCGCGACCCGGTCGAAGTCGATATCTTCCTGATGGGCGGCAAGTCCGGCGATCTGTTCATCGGTGATGGGCAGTCCCAGATTTTTTTCACAGCGGGCAAGAGTCAGCCAGAGTTTGCGCCAGGTGGCATGCTTATGCTGGGGTGACCAGATAAAACTCATCTCTTTACCGGCGTAACGGTCGGTCAACGGATTGCGGTAGACGCAGTTTGCAGGATCATTGATCATAAAAAAACCTCTGTGTTAAAAAGCAAGTTATTTTGCACCTCATATAATTTAAGCTGTAAAATGCTTTTTCGCAAGCAAAAAGCCGCAAAAAAGCGCAAAAATGCTTGACTTTTTTGTTCAAAAGGTTTATATTTTCACCATCGGAGGATTTTTATGGATTGTGAAATCGTTATTCTGGCGGAAAATATTGATGTCTGCCGTTATTTTTACCGCGAAACTCTCGGTTTGGGCGAGCCTGTGCAGGACAGCGCTTTTCAAGTGATTTTTCCTCTCAATGCCCACACCCGTCTGGTATTGGAAAAGTGTCCGCTGGCATATATGGAACACGCTTCTTCGGCATGCCGTTTCACCCTTGTCGCTGATGATCTGGAAAAATTTGTTTCCCGCCTCGAAACAGAAGGAGTGGTTTTGAGTGACGGTTTTGACCGTTCCGGCAGAAAGATTTTGTGCGCCGTTGATCCGGAAGGCAATGTTTTTCAGATAACCGGCAAATGCTGAACCTTATTCAGCAGCGCCCTCAGCACTGCTTTCCGCATTTTCCTCTGCTTTGGGGGGAGCCTCTGTTTTTACATCGGTGACGAGCCATTTGCCGCCTTCAAGTTTCATGGAAAAACTCATCTTTCCGACCGCATTGGAGTTGCTTATCGCGGCGGTGACTGCGGCATTTTTTCCTTCTATCTTTTCTTCTTCAAGAGAGAATGACATTTCCGGCGATGCATCGGTGATGCTTTCAGTCAATTTTGTCACCGTTGCTTCGGGGAGCATCTCTTTAAGGGCTTCGGTATTGCGTTCTTTGAGCAGCAGTGCGGCAACTTTTTCAGCAGTTGCCGCCGGGGCGAACTCATTTTTGTAAACGAGAGTATCGGCATCGAAGTTTGCAACTTTCCAACCGTTGTCAGTGAAGTCAAGGTTGAAGGTGACTACTCCGGAATCGGCTGTTCCGGATACTTTCACTTCCACATAGAACTTTCTTGTTCCGGATGATCTCTGGGAGAGAACCGCATTCATGCCGGCAAGAACTGCAAGTTTTTCAGCGCTGAGTTTCTCCTTCAGCCCTTCAAAGCTGCTTTCTGAAAAATATTTTCTGACCGCTTCTGCATCGGCGGCGCTTCCGGCGGCGCGGCACAGCTCTTCGACGGTCTGCGACGGCATCGGAGCAAGGAGGATATCATCAATGAAAGAAACTTTCCAGAAATAATCCGTTTTCTTCATCTGTATTTTTCCTTTGATCCCGCTGCGTTCCACGGTAAAATCAGCTGAATCGGCAGTTGCCTGTCCGGCGGAGATCTTTTCATCGGCTCCCGCTTTAAGACTTGCGGGGATCCGCGGGTGCTTTTCTGTCACTTCAGCAGTTATCATATCGCGGTAGCGGGCGATATCGTTGGCGCGGCAGGCGGCAAGAAAATTTTCCAGATGCGGCTTGGCAATATGCGGACCGACGTTGAGCTGAGTTATTTTCAGAACTGAATTTTCATTGCTTGTGAAGATGACTTGTGCGCAGAGAAATTTTCCCTCAATCGTGGCAAAGGCATAAACGACAGCTTTTTTCGGATTGTTCAAACGCACATGAACATCCTCATAAGCGGCATCGGTCATGATCAGCTGTTTGCGCAGATCAGCCGGAACTGTACCGGCAGTGCGGATCTTTTCCATCATTTCTCCGCCGGTAAGGAGCAGTGCCGCCGCAGAATCATTATGAATCGCCGCATCGCGGAACTTTTTGAATATCTGCATCGGGGCAGATTCATTTGCAGCGGCGGTCACGGCAAGCACAGCGGTACACAATACAGTAAAAGATTTCAAGAATTTCATAATTTTATATCCTCTATTGTCATTTTTTATAAATTATCATCATTTTGTCATTTTGTCAACCTTGATTCGCGGATCAGCTGCCATATAGAGCAGATCACTGCATAAAATTCCGGTTAAAGTCAACATTCCGGCGATGGCAAAGAGTGCCATCTGCAAAGGGTAGTCGCGGCTTGACAGTGCCAGAAGTGAGAGTGTTCCCATACCGGGAAGGTTGAAGATATATTCCACGATGATACTGCCGGAAATAAGCGACGGGAGTATTCCGCTGATAAGAGTTATCATCGTTATAAGCGCATTTCTGAAAGCGTGTTTCCAGAGAACGGCACTGCCGGATAATCCCTTGGCTCTGGCGGTGCGGATATAATCGGAGTTTATATTCTGAAGCACGCTGTTTCTGGTGTAGCGTGACAATCCGGCAAGTCCTCCGTAAGCCATGCACAATACCGGCAGCAGCAGATGATGAAATTCCGACATGAGATACTCTCCTATCGAAAGGGTAAGTGCGTTATCCGGTTCGGCTCCGGAAAGCGGGAACAGGGGGAGTTTTCCCCCTTCACAAAGCAGGGATTGCAGCAGCAGTCCCACCCACATTACCGGCAGGGAGTAGAGTATGAACAATATTATTTCTCCTGCCCGGTCGGAAAATGAACCGGCTTTTGCAGCGGAAAATACTCCGATCGGGACTGCCAGCAAATAGGTTATCAAAAGCGCCCAGATATTGAGTTTTATGGTCAGACCGGCTCTTTCGGCGATCATTTCCGTGACACTTCTGCCCGGTTCCACGCAGGCGGAGTGTCCGAAATCGCCTTTGCAGACATTTTTCAGCCAGAGGATGAATCCGGTGATGACCGGTTTATCGAGATTGAGTTCTTTTTTCAGTGCCAGATTTTCCCGTGCGACGCCGTCATTCTGATTTATTGTGCCGGATTCACCTGCAAACATGTCGCTTTTTGCCGGATCACCCGGCGCCAGACGGAGCAGTGTGTAACTGACCAGCAGAATGATAAGCAGTGTCAGCAACGCAAGAAGCAGACGTTTTATTATGTATGCAACGATCAATTTTCCGGCACCTTGACTTTGGATAAAAGTATGAATCCGAGGATGAACGGCACAGTCAGCATGGTTATACCCAGTTCCGCTTTATCCCAGAAAAATGTGGAACATGCGATCAATACCGGACCGACGATAGTGGTGAATTTGCCGAAAATATTATACACCGCAAAGAGTTCTGCCGCCCGCGCCTGAGGAATGATTTTGCTGAAAACGGAACGGCTCAGCGATTGTATTCCACCCTGGGAAGTTCCTACCAGAAATGCTGTTATGTAAAAAAGAGTCTGTTTGACAGTGATATTACTGCTGAACGACATTATTGTAACGATCACTGCGATAGTGACATATATTGCTATTGCGATTTTTATCATCGTTTTTGCGGAAAATTTTTCTGCCAGTTTTCCGTAAAGCAAGGTTGCGGGCAGACCGATGAGCTGAAGGAGCAGAATCGTTATGATAATGAGATTTGTGGATATATCCAATCCGGCGGCAAGCGGTGTTGCGGCAAGCAGTATCGTTCCGACGCCGTCGATATAAAGGAAATACGCTGTGAGAAAAAGCAGAATATTTTTTTGCGAAAAGATAAATTTCAAAGTATCCTGAATACGGATTTTTTCTGCGCTCATCCCCGCCGGAACTTCTTTTACATTCCGCAAAAGCGGAATCGAACCGCAACTCCACCATAATGCGGCGATAATGAACGGTGCAATATAAAATTCTGCTGTCTTGAAAATAAATCCTGTTGCCATGCAGAGCAGAAAGGAACACAAACCGCCGGCATACCCGAGTGCGTATCCGAACGACGATACTTTGTCCCGTTCCGCCGGAGTGGTGATATTTATCAGCAATGAGTCGTAAAAGCTGTTGGATGCCATAAAACTCAATATGCCGCAAAAACTTATTGCAAGAATTGCTCCGGGTGTCTGCAATGCGGGGAGCAGATATGCCAGACAGGAAAAGACTCCGGTTGCGGTAAAAAGCGCCACCATCGGGACTTTTTTTCTGCGGGCATCGACAGCCGGACCGCTGAAAACGGTGATTATTCCTGCGGCGATACCGGCGGCGCTGGCAACGAGGCTCCAGCGGGAAGTTATCTGGGAGCCGGTGAGGATACCCTGAGAAAAATGCGCCAGAAAAACCGGTGCAAACACAGTCCGCACGATCAATGCGTAAGCAGACGCCGCAGGGTCATAAGCCAGCCATGAGATCTTTTTTTTGGAAAAAGCCATGTCGTTCCCTCTGTGAACTCTGTCAGAAACCGAATTCCGGCTGGATTATACCCAGATCGTCATCGTCAGGCGGCGTCACCGGTTTGGCGGGGGCTGATTGTGTCCGCGGTTTCCGTTTGCGCGGCTGATCTTCAGGCTCAGCTGAAAGCGCCCACGTTTCTTCTTCGACCGCACTATTCTCAGCTGCCGGAGTATCTTCAACCGGAGTATCTTCGCCCCGAACTTCTTCTTTCGTTTCTTCTTCGACCGGAGTATCTGCAACAGGTGCATCTTCCACCTGAACTTCTTCTGCCGGAGTATCTTCGCACGGAGTATCTTCTACCTGAACTTCTTCTTTCGGAGCTTCTTCGACCGGAGTATCTGCAACAGATGCATCTTCTGCCGGAGCTTCTTCAACCGGAGTATTTTCTGCCGCCGTGACAACTTCTTCTGCAACCGGCTCTTTTTCCGGAACGGCAGTTATTTCCTCCGTCGCAGTTTCCTCCGCTTTTACCGGAACGGTGACCGCATTTTTTGCCGATTCTTTTGCGGCGGCAACGATCTGCATGATTCCTTTGGGAATGGGGATTTTCTTTTCTTCCGTCTGAATTTCCTGCTCCTCGACGACTGCGGTATCTTCAACTGCATCCTCCGCAGTTATATCCGCTTCCGGATCATCGGGAATGACCAGCGCCGCGATCTCCTCTTCCGTCAGATAACGGGAGTGGGTCACTTTGGTCATATTCTTGCTGCTGATGAGGAATCCTCTGGCTTTGGGAGCGCGGACGGGGAACTCCATCAGATTTATTTCACGGGTGGTGACTTTGCCTCTGGCATCTTCTTCGCTCCAAATATAAATGGCATCGGCACGCGGAGTGAAGAGTTCCAGTTTGCATCCTTCCGGACAGAGATTGTACTCTTTTTCCAGAATAAAACCGCCGATAGTGGTGCGTTTGCCGTAATATTTGCCGCTTTTTGTCTCTTTGTAAATGATTCCGAACTGTGTTTCAGAATCGTATTTGCGGAAATCGTACAGTTTGCCGAGGAAAAGTTTGCCGACAACCATCGGAATAACCTTGTATTTGCCGCTCTTTTCCACACAAAGCAGACGGTCATACTCGTTGCAGACGATGACGTCATCGCTTTTTACAGCAGTTCCGACGTAACCGGCTTTCCGGTCCCAGCCGACTTTGATATTGTTCAATGCAGCGGCTTTCCGGTCGATCTGTTCGATATTTTCGATTTCGGTGCGGCGGGGGAAGTTTGCACCGTACTTTTTCTTTATATCGCTGAGAACTTCGATCGTATAGTCGATCAGGTGTGAAAGTTTGTGACGGATCTTTTTGATCTTTTCGTCGATTTCACGGAGTTCCTGTTCGTTTTTCTCAATATCAAATCTGGCAATTCTCCGCACGGGCAGGGCGAGCAGTTTGTCGATATCTTCGTCGGTGACATCGCGCATAAGCTGATTGCAAAAAGGCTTCAATCCGGCGTGGACTTCCTGATATTCCTCCTCCTGACTGCGGCACTCTTCGATTTTTTTGTAGATACGGTTTTCAAAGAAGAGCTGTGCCAGAGTTTTTGCGTGGCGCAGTTCATTCTGCCGTTCAAGGTCGATTTCAAGTTCCTGCTTGAGATAGCCGACAAGTTTTTCCACATTGCGCTTGAGGACTTCGCTCACACTCATCTGCACCGGTTTGCGGTCGCAGATGACCACGATGCGGGAGGATATGGATATGGAACAATCCGTATACATATACAATCCCTGCAGAGTCTGTTCAGGGGTGTAACCTCTTGTCGGGGTGACTCTTATTTCCACATGATCGGTGGTGAAGTCGCTGACGCTGGAAATTCTTATTTTATTTTTTTCTGCGGCTTTTTCGATGGAGTTCACCAGAGATTCCGAGGTGCAGTTCGCCGGAATTTCCCGGATGACAAGGTCTCTGCCGTCAATATCTATTTTTGCCCGGAGTATGACTCTGCCGTTGCCGTCGTCATATTCCCGGACATCCATCAAAGCTCCCTGCTGAAAGTCGGGATAAAGCTGGAAACTGCGTCCCTGAAGAACTGCGATTTCCGCATCTATAAGTTCGTTGAAGTTGTGCGGCAGAACGCAGGTGGACATACCCACGGCGATACCGTCACTGCCGAGCATCAGCAGACTGGGAACTTTGGCAGGCAGCACGACCGGCTCCTCTTTGCGTCCGTCGTAGTTGGGAACAAAGGGAGTTATGTCGTTGTTGAACATCGTTTCATAGGCAAGTTTGGTCAGACCGCACTCCGTATAACGGCCCGCCGCTGCCGGACTTCCGGTCAGGATATTACCGAAGTTACCCTGTTTCATAATGAAATAAGGTACACTTATATACTCTTTCTTTTCGACCTTTGTACGGCGGTCGGTAAACGTATTTTCGATCATGCCGCCTTTGTTGGCAAGCACGACAAGCGCATCACCGATGGAAGCATCTCCATGCGGGTGATAGTGCATCGTATTTCCGACGATATTGGCAACTTTCTGAGTCCTGCCGTCATATACCTGATAGAGCGCCCAGAGAATACGGCGCTGGACCGGTTTCAAACCGTCATCCACATCGGGAATGGCGCGGGAACCGATGACATAACTTGCGTAATCGAGAAAGTTGCGGTCGAACATTCTGCGGAAGTAATCATTGGTACCCTGTTTCTGTTTGGCAAGAACCGCAGAATCGTTTTCTTCCTCATTGGCTTCAACGGCATTCACGATTTGGGGATCGTCAAACTCATCACTCATAATCAACGACCTCCAGATTGTTCATAATATACTCTTTGCGTTCAGGCGTATTGTCGCCCATGTAAAATTTAAGCACATCATTGACTCCGTGCATATTGTCGAGTGTCACCGGGGAAAGCCGCATGTTTTCACCGATAAATTCCCCGAAGTCATCAGGAGATATCTCACCGAGACCTTTGAACCGGGTGATTTCACATTTGCCGATCTTTGCGGCGACCTTGTCCCGTTCCGCATCGGTGTAACAGTAGTATATATCCTTACCCTTTTTTATGCGGAACAGAGGAGTTTCAAGCACATAGAGGTGACCGGAAAGCACCAGTTCGCTGAAAAACGACAGGAAGAATGTCAACAGCAGATTGCGGATATGCAGACCGTCGACATCAGCATCGGTTGCGAGGATTATTTTTTCATAACGCAGATCATCGGTGGAGTCTTCCACGCCGAGCGCCTGCATGAGAAAGGTCAGTTCCTCATTTTTGTAGATCATTTCGATCGTTTCACCGAAAGCATTTTTCGGTTTGCCGCGCAGGGCAAAGATCGCCTGGCAGTCGACATCGCGCTTCTTTTCCAGAGAACCTGCGGCAGAGTCACCTTCGGTAAGAAAGATCATCGTCTCTTTCGGTTCGACTTTGCGCGGCCACTGGTCACCGGCATGGTATTTGCAATCTTTGAGCTTCGGGATGCGCAAACGGGTTTTCTGTGAAGTTTCACGGGATTTTTTCTTTACATCCTGAATCTGTTTATGCATCTGTTCATTGTGGATGACTTTTTCCACAACGATATCGGCAATATCCTTGTGTTTATGCAGATAATCCGCCACTGCGGCGCTGACCGCAGACACTATCGGACCGCGCACGTCGCTGTTGCCGAGTTTGTTTTTGGTCTGGGATTCAAAGACCGGATTGATGACTTTTACGGCAACTGCACCGATCATTCCGTCGCGGATGGCATCGGCTTTGAAACTTTTGCCGGAGTATTCGTTTATTCCTTTGAGGACCCCCTCTTTGAATGCCGACAAATGGGTTCCGCCGTCACTGGTGTACTGACCGTTGACGAAGGAGTAACAGGTTTCACCGTAACGGTTGTCACTGTGGGTCAGTGAAAATTCGATCTGTTTGGAGCGGAAGAATATCACATCATAGAGGCGGTCATTGACCGTTTCCGTTTCCAGAAGATCACGCAGACCGTTGGCAGAGTAATAACGCTCGCCGTTGAAGTGGAAAGACAGTCCGCTGTTCAAATAAGCGTAACGCCAGATGCGTTTTTCCACATAATCCATCTTGAATTTGAAATTGGGGAACATCTCTTCATCAGGGATGAACTCCACATAAGTACCGTTGCGCTCCTGGGTTTCGCCTGAAATATCGCCGGTCAATTTTCCTTTGGCGAACTCCGCTTCGCGGAATTTGCCTTCGCGTATCGAACGGACTTTGAAGTAGCTGGATAATGCGTTGGCGGCTTTGGTTCCCACGCCGTTCATACCGATGGAAAACTGGAACGCTTTGGTGTCGTACTTTCCGCCGGTGTTCATAAGAGAAACGCACTCCACCATCTTTTCCAGAGGGATACCTCTGCCGTAGTCGCGTATGGTCGTTTTGCCTGATTCGGGATCGATGTTGACCTCGATTTTTTTACCGGCACCCATGATAAATTCGTCGATGGAGTTGTCTATGATCTCTTTCAGCATGATATAGATACCGTCTTCAGGGTGCGAACCGTCACCCAGTCTGCCGATATACATACCAGGCCGCTCTCGGATGTGTTCCAATGGGTCAAGGGTTTTGATCGACTCTTCACCGTAATAAATTTCTGTTGTCTCAGGCATATCTCTGTTTGTATCACTATATAATATGTTATTGCATTTAGGAAATATAACACCGATTTCATGAAAATGCAAGTTTTTGTTGAGGAAAAATTTGTTCCTTTGCCCTGCCGCCGGACGGCTGATGAATTGAACGCTGTTTTTTTTTACAACATTTTACGGTATGATTATTTGACAATGATTTCCAATAATGCTATATTAGCATCAAGTATATTTTTTGCAGTATATTATATTCAAGGAGAAGAAAAATGGACGTTATTACAGTAAACAGTGATGCCGATGCCGTTTCACTGATCGTCGAACAGAATCAGATCATTCCCGAATCCGGCAGTTTTACCTACACTCCCGGTACTGTTCTCACTTCCACACTGTGGAATCAGTCAGGGGCGGTCTATATTCAGATCGACGGCAAACAAACCCGTATCGGCGGCAGTTACAATGCGTTTTCACCGTATGTATCTTCTTCTTCGAACACCCGCAGTGTCACGGGATGTTCCAATACGGCGGATTCCCAGATACTTTACTACTGGCTTGAGCGCGGTTATGATTTGGATCTTTCTGTTACCACATCAGACTATTTTATTTCAGCAAGCAATGAAAATACCTATTATGTGAGCGATTCACCCAAACTCGGTGAAGGCGCGATGAGTGAGATCAACGAACTTCTTGATGGTAAGGATATGGATAATGCGGATTTTATTGCCGCACTCAACTATTTCTGCGCCGTAAAAAATCACTCCACATTCGGTTCTTCAACCAGTACATCATGGTGGCGCGGCAGTTACACAAACGGGCGGAATTCTGCGGCTTATGTCGCTGCCGGATTTGACAGCTATTTCTTCGTCAGTGCATCATCGAACAATGCGACATCAAAAATCTTTTTTGATTCAACCGGCTTGACAGATGTCGGATTTTCCATCGTCCGCGAAAACCTTGATTACGGCGAAGTTATCCGTGTCGGTATTCCCGGTCATGCCATTTATCTTGACGGTTACCGTTTGAATGAAACTTCCGGGGAGTATGAGTACCACCTCAACTACGGCTGGGGTGTCAATACATCTTCTACCAAATGGTACACTGTTTCACAGCTGGAAGAGTTATCGCTGACTTATGTTACGGTTGACATTTCTCCTGATATTTATGTCAATGTCACTAATGATCGCAGTGATTACTACGGCGGTTCATTCCTCCGCGGACTTGAGCGTATCAATCATATTCAGAATGAAAAGTCTACCACCTTTACCTTCGACAAAGCCGTTGCCGGAAAGACCATCACCCAGAGTGCGGCGGCGGCTCTGACCTCAAAGGTCGATGTGGATTTTCTCAACTTCAATGTTGATATGATTTTCAGCAGCAGTTCAGGATTTACCTCTGACGATGCGATGAGCTTTGAAATGGCTGACGGTTCGATCATCGTGAACAACTCCGGTCAGACAGTTACAGCCATTCATGAACGCGGGACTGAAAAACTTTCTCTTGAACTTTCCGGCAGCTGGATCTATGCAGGTTACACCGGTTCAAGTGCCGAAGCGATCATTGCCGCTCTTGAAAATGACGAAGCATATTACAGCACAAAACTTGATACCGCTCTGCTTGCCGGAGCAACCGGATATGCCATTATGTCCGGCAGTGCCGCCGATACCGTGACTCTCACCGCTTCTTCCGCCATTTTCGGCAAGGTCGCCCTCGGTGACGGAGCCAATGTCATCACGATCGAAAGCGGTTCACTTCTCTGCGGCGGTATTGAAGGATCCGCCGGAACTGTTACAGTTAATATGGAACTTGACACCGCCGATAACGGAGCGTTGATCGTCTCCGCCGGAAAAGAACTTGAGGATGCTCTCTATTCGCTTTGCGGCGGAACCTTCAACGTCACTCTCGGCAGTGGTGCTACTGCAAGCAAGTATATCCTTTATACCGGAGTTGATGCGGAAACTGCCAAGAAATTCACCATCAAACTCACTGCCGGCAGTATGAAATACACTCTGACCAGCAAGAATAACAAAGCCGGTGATTTCACTCTGGTGTATGATGGAGCAAATATCATCCTTGAAAATGCCGCACCTCCCGCGCCTGCTCAGAATGTTCAGGTTTTCAGCGGCGGCGTGATGACCTCCGCTGCGGCAGCCATGACCGGGGTCGAACTTACTCAGAACGGCAATGACAGCATGACTGTCCTTTCCGGCGGTATCGCCAATAAGACGGTCGTCAACTCCAGTGCTTATATCCATATTTCTTCCGGCGGTATTGCCAACAGCACCACTGTCAATTTCATGGGCAACGCTCATGTTTCCTACGGCGGTATCGCCAATGACAACACCATTGCCGGAGTCATGTATGTTTTCAGCGGTGCTGTTGCCGGGAACAATACCGTTGATACCCTCGGAACTCTTTATCTCAGCGGTACGGCGAGTAATACCACGGTCAACTCTCTGGGTAATGTCTATGTTTATTCCGGCGGTATCGCCGACGGTGTCAACGTGAAAAACGGTTCACTCACCGTTTCTTCCGGCGGAACAGCAACCAATGTCGCCTGGACTCCGTGTGAAGGCACCATCTTTTCCGCCTACGGTGCGACGGTCACTTATGCCAGCAATTATTTAGGAGTTTACTACGGTTCCGGAAACAAACTCATATCTTCCGCAATGACGATGAGCGGAGTTTCGCTTGACAGTTCCGAAAGCGGCAGCGGCATCATGTATGTTATGAACGGCGGTGTTGTCAACAGTACCACCGTGAACAGTACCGGAGCAATGTTTGTCAACAGCAGCGGTACGGCGGTCAATACTGTCGTAAAGAGTGCCGGCAGCATGTATATTGCTGAAGGCGGTATCCACAGCGGAACACTGACCATTGAAGACACAGGTGTCGTAGAGGTTGCCGATGGCGGTACAATAGATTTCACCGTTGCCGGACGGAGCGGATCTGACGATTATCTTGTCAGCAATCTGGCGCTGATTTCCGGAACTCCTGCATTTTCGATCACTGTTTCCGGCGATCAGGCGGAAGGAACATACAAACTTGCCAAAGGTGCGGCGGAGTTTACCGGAACACTCACCATTAAAGACAGCTCCGGTGGTGCGTTTGGCACTGTCACTGTCAACGGTGACGATTTTGAGAGCAAGGGCGTTATTTACTCCGTTGACCTCAACGACGGCAATCTCACACTGACGGTCAGCAACGCTGATAAGCCTCTGCCCGAAGGCAAAGTTCAGATATTTTCCAGCGGAACTCTGGTCAAAAACGGCGATTCCTTTGCCGGAGAGACCCTCGGTGCCGGAGGGAACAACTCCATGTTCATTTCTGCCGGAGGTTCTGCTGAAGCGACCACTGTCAGAGACGGCGGAGTTATGCACGTTCTTTCCGGCGGTATCCATCGCGGTTCGCTCCAACTTGACGGCGGCAGTGTCAATGTCACTTCCGGCGGAATCATTGATTTTACCGTTTCCGGTATGAAATCCACTGATGATTATCTTATCACTGATCTTTCTCTTATCACCGGAGCGCCTTCCTTTACCATTACCGTTGCTGATGAACAGGCTTTCGGAACGTACAAACTTGCTCAGGGAGCCGACAACTTTACCGGAACGATCTCAGTCGGCAACGGCAGTGTAGATTACGGTGAAGTTACTGTCAACGGTTCTGAACTTATCCTTGACGGAGTCGGCTACACCCTGAAATTGCAGGATGGCGACCTTACATTCACTCTCCGCAACGCTGCACCTCTGCCGACCGGAAAGGTTCAGATCTACTCCAAAGGAATCATCGCCAAACAGGGTGACAGCTTTACCGGAGAAGTCATTAAGGGCGGCAAAAATACCTCCATGGTCATTCTTGCCGGCGGAGTTGCCGGTAAGACGAATGTAAGTTCCGGCGGAACGGTTTTTGTCAGCTCTGCCGGTTTGGCGGCAAGCACCATTGTCAATTCAGAAGGATACCTTTACGTTTACGCAGGCGGCGTTGCCAATGATACGAAGGTCAACAATTACGGCGAACTCCGTATCAGTTCCGGCGGTGTTGCAGCTGGAACGGTTGTCAGCCGCGGCTGGGTATTCAATGACGGCGGAGCAGTTTTCAACACAGAAGTCCGTTCCGACGGAACGCTCCGCGTTGACAAAGGCGGTGTCGCCTCAAATACGGTTGTCAGTTCCGGCGGATTCTTTGAAGTATTCAGAGGTTATGCGCTTGCAACTGTTGTCAACGGTGAAATGTATCTCGCCGGAAAAGATACCGGAGCGGTGCAGAACACTGTCGCTTCCGGCGGTTACCTTGAAGTCAGGAACAGCGGTTTGGCTGTTGATAACAATATTCTTGCCGGCGGCAGTATGAATATTCTGAGCGGCGGCAGTGCCGCATTCACCAGTGTCGGTTCCGGGGGAAAGGTTTCTCTTGACCGCGATGCGGAGCATTACGGAACAATGTATATCGGTGAAGGAGCGGTCGTTTCCGCTTTTGCCGGTTCGGTGATCGACTTTACCGTTGCCGGACGCGATGCTGCAGAAAGTTATATCATCAATGATCTGTCGCTGGTCAAAGGCGCTCCGGAGTATACTGTCACGGTTACGGCAAATCAGGCAAACGGAGTTTACAAACTTGCCGGAAATGCGGATGGATTCAACGGCACTGCTGCCATCGGAATCGTCTTTGAGTTCGGAACTCTTGAACTCGGCAAAAGTGTCAACTACCGCGGCGTATCTTACACACTTGATATGCAGAACAAAGACCTTGTGCTTGAGATCGAAGGAGATTTCCTTGAAATCGGCGGCGACCTCGACGGCAACTGTCTGGCGGATGTTATCCTTGTCCACACCAAACAGGGATATTCCGGAGCATGGCTCAGCACCGGCGGCGAAGATATCATCAAATGGGGAAATCTTTCCAATGTCGGCGAAGGTGTTGAACTTCTCGGTACCGGTAACGTATCTGCCGGTTCTGATGCCGGTCAGGATATCTTCCTTGAAAATGGCTCCACGATCGGTGCATGGATCGTCGAAAACGGCAAGGTCGCAACTTATAAAGAGCTGTACACCCTCAAATCCGGAATGAGTGTCATCGGACTCGGTGATTTTGACGGCGACGGTGTTACCGATTATCTGCTTGCATCTGAAAAACGTGATTACGGTTATGTTTCCGGAGCCGATAACTCATGGAACTATATCAAGAGTCTGGGCAAAGAGTGGAGCATTGTTGCGATCGGTGATCTCAACGGCGACCGTATGGATGATATCGTTGTCCGCCACGACGACGGATATACCGGAACCTATCTTGCTCAGGAAAACGGCAAAGTCAAATGGGCAAGCCTTGACAACCTTTCCGATGATATGACCATTGTCGGCACCGGTGACTTCAACGGCGACGGTGTGGAAGATATCCTGCTTCAGAAAGAAGACGGCTGGATCGGTGCATGGCTCGTTGAAGACGGCAGAGTCGACAGCTTCATGGGTATCGGAAAGAACAAAAATACCATTGAACAGATAGCCGACTTCAACGGTGACGGTATCGACGATCTGCGTATCCGTACTGAAAAAGGCGATATCGGTGTGCTTTACGTCAATGGTGAAGATGATACCACCTGGCAGTATTTCCAGAGTGTCGGCAAAGAGTGGGATACCTCATTTGCTCTTATCTCCTGAACAGAAAGGGCGTTAATACGGATAAGTACGGATAAATACGGATAATTACGGAGCAAATCCTGCCGTTTATTGGCTCCGAACCAATCCGTTTGTAACAATCACAAAAGGGATAGTTCAAAGCAAATTCTGCCGTTTATCGGCTCTGTACATATCCGTACCCATCCGTACATATCCGTAC
>SUWE01000046.1 GCA_015061615.1 Lentisphaerota bacterium | reverse complement strand
AAATCATCGCTGCGATCTTAAAGCGGAGCGTTTTCGGTGGTTATTTATTCAATAGCCACGCTCAAACTACCGCTTTGATCTCATCAACGCTGATTTTTCAATCTCTTTTTGAATCAGTTTTGAAATTACCTCCTCTTTTTGAATCAGTTTTGAAATTGCCTCATAAAATATACCTTATAAATAATATAGCCTGCGGCACAGATTTTTTCAAGTTGAAAAATATTTCTGAACATTTGTCATATTCCAAAGAAAAATGTCCCTTTTACAACAAAGAAACGCGGCGGGGAAAAATACGGTGAAAATTTTATGGATTTTTTCAAAAAAGATGTTGCATTTGCAACTTTGCCATATTATATTATCACCCCTTCCCCGTAAAGAACTTACTATGGGTGAAATGTCTTCGCGTTTCAGATGGAAAATTATATATTAAAGGAAGAAAAAAATGTTCAAAAAGTTCTCTGCCGCACTGCTCTTTTCCGCCGCATCTGCTCTCTGTTCCGCAGGTATCATCGACCATGGGGATACCTCGTTTCTGCCGGATGTTAATTCTTACTCTACTGTGCGTAAGATCGTTGCAAAATATTATCCGGAATTTACCGTTTACCTGCCCGAAGGTTTGTCCCGTCATGATGCGTGGGTTTCCGACATTAAAAAGGCGGCGGAGATTATCCGTAACACTTATGATGATGATCAGGATATCGACAAGGATAAACTGGATAAGCTGATAAAATTTGTTCTTGATCCGGTCACTTCCCCGGTGGCGGAAGCTCCTCACGGCAGGCTGCTTGAGTTTGAACTCTACGCCCGCGGCAAACGCGAACTCTTTTTCCGCAATTATACTGAGCTGCCCCCGGCGTGGAAAACTCTTATGGATTTGCCCCTTGAACGGCGCCGTTACACCACCATACCCGTTATCCGTGCCTTTTGCTCATACCGCATGAATCGCGGCGGCAAACTCATCGAAGCTGAGAATGCTTTGAAAAAAATGATTTCTGCCAAAGCCGCCGGCTGTTACGATACTCAGGGTTGTATTGTTGATCTTTTGAAAAATGTTTCCAGAAGTCCCGATGATTATGACCCGTTTGAACGCGACGTTGCTTTGAGATTCATGTTCAAAAAATATTTTTTCAATGATCCGGAAATTATGAAACTCAATCCCGGTGCCAACAACCATTTGACCGCAAAACTTGAATTTACCGACAGAGATATTGACGAGTGGGATATAAATTGGGTAATTTATCTTACCGGAGAGGATACTTTCCGCAAAATGTGCAAAAGTGACCCGTTTCTGCGCGATATCATCGTTTGTTACGGTATGACCAACCGCCGGATGGAAGATGCACGCAAGGTCGCAAAGGAGTTTTATAAAGAAAGTGTCATCTGTTACCCTGCCGCCGCAACGAAAATGCCTCTTGATGATGCGATCAAACTTCTGGAAAACCATCCGGAATACAGTGCCATGCGCGATCAGTTTATCATCAAAAAACTTGAAGGTGTTGAAAAAATCAACGCCATTGATGAATACATTGCCAAATATCCCGATTTTGCAAAGCAACGTGATAAAAATCCGGATATCATACTCAATACCCACGCCGAACTTCATGCTCTTGCAGGTGCGGAGCTTTTCAAACTCGGCAAGCCTTATGAGGCGGCAGCACGCTGGCTTAAAGGCTGTACCGCCGAAGATATGGCAATGGTGGCGGAACAGGTGATGTCCATTGATGAGCTTAAAAGATTCTGTGATAAAAATCTCTTTTATGTCGGGGAAGAACAGGAAATTTTTTCGCTCAACTGCGACCGTAAAGATTTTTTCAGCCGTCTTGAAGTGCTTAATCAGGACCAGATAAGTTTCATGCTCCGCAATATCCTTGCCCGCAGATTGATGCGTGCGGGGCGTTTTGATGAGGCGCAGGAGTATTTTACCGGCGGAAATACCAGACGTCTGGCAAATAAATTTTTCACTTTCAGGGAAAAAGCAGAAGAGATCGGAAGTTCGCGGGCGGAAAAACTTGAAGCTATGTTGAATATGGCTCTTCTGGTGCGTTGTGACGGAAACAGACTTTTCGGAACTTTCCTTGAGCCTGACAATCTTATCTGCAGAAACAACTACCCCTGCACCTGGGGAACAAAGCAGAATTATGTCAAGCTCAACAAGCCCGATCTGCCCCGTTTCAGTTACCGTTACCGCGCGGCGGAAATCTATGCAAAAGCGGCAGAATTGACCGATGACCGCAACCTTAAAGGTACTATTTTGTGGACGGCAGGCACGATCATCAAAAACCGCGACCCCGAAGCGGCTGATGTCTACTTCAAAAAACTTTATAAAGTTGCTCCTGAACTTACGGAAAATAACTGGTTCATGCCGTTGAAAAAGGTTCCGGATAATGTGCGTGTTTTTTATATGCTCGGTAAATAATTCCGGTAATTAAACAGAGAGGAGAAAAGAAAATGGAAAAAATCAGATTCGGCAAATTTTTCAACATCCTGCTTGTATCAGGAATCACCTGCTGCGGTCTGCTGAATGCAGCTGTGCCGGTCCCCGGTATTGCTCCGCCGGAAGAAAATATCAAACCGCATTCAGGCAAACGTATTGTTCCGCCGTCAGACGAGGAGTCTCCCGCCAATGCTCCGGCTCAGTTTTATTACGGTGTTTACTGTCTGGAACACCCGAATTTGAATCGTATCGAAGAAGGTTACAAATTTCTTGAACTTGCCGCCAAACAGAATTACCGTGATGCGTGGATCGTTCTGAGTGACGCATATTTGAAACGCAGAGATGAAGATGAGTCTTACCTTCTCTGGGCAATACTCTGCTGCAAGGCGGCGGAACGGCTCAAAGCCGATGCCCGAACCGAATTCAATATCGGCGCCTTGGAAGGACTCCGGGGGAATATGGATGAGTTCCGCAAATGGATGGAACTTGCCGCCAAAAAAGGTTACGATGAGGCAGTGAATATACTCAAGGATGAGGAGGTCAAAAAATATATTGCCGGTATTGCCGAACAGAAAAAAAAGAAGAAGGCAAAGAGCGCACTCAAGCAGGCAGTCAATTCCCACATGGATAAGATGCGCCAATTCACCGGAACCAGCGGAGTTGAGGTGATGGATATGCTCGCCGGAAGAACTGCCGTTTCAAGAGTCAGCAAAATGATCAGCGTTACCATTCCGGAAAAGTTCACCCTGAAAGACTGGACCTTTGATCCCGATGCTGTTGAGGAGTATGTCAGCTCTATGCTGATGGCTGACCGCAGAGGCGACACCCGGTGGATGACTGAAGAATTTTTCACCCAGCCGATCTGGGATAATCTGCTCTTCCCCAATCCCACGATACGGGCGATAAATTACACTTACGACATGGAACTGGAAAATTTCCTCAAAAAATCCCCCTACCGCCTCTGCAATGCCGACGAAACATGGAAACTTATCCAGCCTTTCCGTTACGAAGGTGCGCCTGACGAATACTTCAAAGAGGACCGGGTCTGGGATCTGGGAAACGGTCTCTATTTCCGTATCCACGAATCTGAAGGCGCATGGAGATTGCGCGACTACCAGTTCTTCTGTGTCCGCAACGGTGAAAGCATTGAAGTTGTGAACTATCCTTCGCCTCCGTCGGATGCTGACGCGGCGCTTGCCGCCGGTGTGATGCAGCTGGATCAGAACTGCATCAACAATCTTGCGGTGAAATATGCCGACGGCGAAATGGATCAGGTCTGCCGCCGGGATGATGAAGCTGAGGAGATCCTTACCATCCTCGCTGACAAAGATCACCTCATCGGCACCTACAACCTCGGAGTCTTCTATCAGAACCGCAACGATGAAGCCAACGCCCGCAAATATTTTGAAAAGGCGGAAAAACTCGCCGGCAAAAGTGTCATATCCTACTCGGTTCATCTGCCGGAAATTTTCGACCGCAACGGCGAACTGCTGGTGAAAAACAGCTTTTACCGCAAACGCCACAACCCCGGCAGAGTTTACACCAGAGGCGGAAAATTCGCCGCTTCACTTATCGGGCATGTTTCAACGTGGGAATATAACTTCAACGGTCCCCAGCCTGCGGGCAGAGAGATTTTCTGTGAGCGTGACGGCGTGGAATATATGATCATCAAAAAAAATATCTGTCATCCGGTATATCTGACCATTGATGCAACTTTGCAGAGCCGTCTGGAAAAACTTATCACCGACATCGATGCAAAAAGCACTCCGATGTACGCTTACGGTGTGATCGTTTCTTCCAAAGGCGAACTTATCGCCGCTGCACAGAATATCGTGTTTGATCTGGAAAAACGCGATTTCCGCAACATTGATGAGTGGAACTTCAACTTTATGCCTTCCGGATATGTTTTCCCTGTTGCCGACCAGTGGATGAAACTGCTTAACTCCTCATCTTACGCTGCCCCGCTGAGCAAAGAGAAGCTCAAACTCCATATCAAACAGGGAGTTTTTCAGGGTGAGGCTCAGGGAGTCGTGCTGGGATTGAACAGAATGAAGGGCAACAGTGACCCAAATCAGGTTTCCGGTCAGACCGCGACGATGCTCAACTATATTTGCGCTTATATCGGGGTCGCGGAAAAGAAAGAGATCCCTCAGCTTTCAGTCTATACGGACAAAGTCAACTCTCTTATCGTTCCCAAAAGCGATATCAAATGGATATCCTTTTACCGTCCTGCCGACGGTATCGTGGTGAATGCTCTGGGAGTGATAAAGAGTTCCAATTCCAAAGAGGATCTCTATATCTGTATCCGTGCGGTCGGGGTTGAACGCAACTTCAAAAAACCGGCTGCTGAAGATGTGAAAAAAGCCGCCAAAGCCAAAATGGATATTGCGGAAAAAATTATCAGAGAGTTCTCTATCAAGTAAATATTCCGGCTTTTTGCAACATTGTGCTTATTTTTTGCATTTCAGTTAAGGTATTCAAGGGTGTTTTCGGGTATATTTTCTGAAAACACCGAAACTCTTTGAAGGAGATTTTACAAAATGCAGAAGATACTCGTTCTCGGTTCGACCGGAGCAATGGGCAGATACCTTGTTCCGGTTCTGGCGGAAAAAGGATACATCATTGATTCAGTGGCACTGGATGAGTCGATTTTTGATTTTCCCAATGTCTGTCACATCAAAGGGGATGCCAGAGATATGGCGTTCCGCCGGGAGCTGATGCAGAAAAATTACGATGCGATCGTCGATTTTGTGGTCTACCGCACTGCCGATCTGATTCCGCTGATGCTGCCGATGGCGCAATCCACCGGGCACTATATCTACCTTTCAAGCTACCGCATTTACGATGGGCTTGAAGTGCCGACAAAGGAAACTTCCCCCAGACTCATCGACAGTACCAAAGATGAATTGCTGCGGAACTCCGATGACTACTCCATCCAGAAGGCGCGCGGAGAAAATATTCTTGCATCTCTCGGAAGGAAAAACTGGTCGGTCATCCGTCCGGCAGTGACCTACTCCCACTTGCGTTATCAGCTGGTGACGCTTGAAGCGCCGTACACCGTCGGCAGGGCGCAGCTGGGCAAAACGGTGGTTCTGCCCGAAAATGCAAAGGATATTCAGGCAACGATGAGCTGGGCGGGAGACGCGGCACAGATGATTGCCGGAGTGATCCTCAACGATAAAGCATTGGGGGAGTGTTTCACCGTCGCAACTGCCGAACATCACACCTGGGGCGAGATCGCGGAGTATTACAGGGATATATGCAATTTGAAGGCGCTCTGGGTCGATCAGGAAGATTATCTTGCCTGCGGCGCCAATAATTACGAAAATTTCCCGATGGTCGGCCGCTGGCAGCTGATTTATGACCGCCTCTTTCACCGGGTGATGGATAACTCCAAAATCCTTGCCGTTACCGGAATGAAGCAGGAAGATCTGATGCCGCTTTACGACGGTTTGAAGTATGAAATATCCCGCTGTCCGGCGGATTTCGGCGAATCCGTTGCCGGTTATCCCATAAATATCAGGATGGATAATTATCTTGCAAAATGAAACTGCACATTTTCAAAAGCGGAACAGTCACTGCGTGGAAAAATCTTATCATTCCCGAAGCAAGTGCTGAAGAACGGATAACTGTTCCGGTTTGGTTTTATCTGATAGAAGCCGGAGAAAAACGGTATCTTTTTGATACCGGAGCGTATCTGCCTGATTATGAACCGGATGAGAATGCAGACTTTATATTGTCGGTCAGCAGTGAAGAGCTGGCGGTAAATCAGTTGAAGAAAACCGGGATAACTCCGGCGGATATTTCCGGGATAATCCTCTCGCATTGGCACCGCGACCACTCCGGAGGGGTTCCGGATTTTCCGGGAGTTCCCTGTTTTGTACGCCGGGAGGAAATGGAAGTAAAGCAGTGGTTTGCAAATTGTGATACCGCCAACTGGGTCTGTCCGGAAGGTGAGTACGATCTGCCCGGTGACGGCAGAATAATATTACTGCCGACACCGGGGCATACCGCCGGACATCAATCGCTGATAGTGACGATGGATGACGGGGAAAAAATCCTGCTTGCCGCTGATGCTGCTTATACACAGGCGGCAGCAGAGGCGGTTTTCAAAAAATATATTGATGCGGGTGTGAAGGTGATTGCCGGACATGAGTGTACGACTGTACCCGACACAATGAAATTTGACTTTTACATAAAGGGAAAACAATTATGTATGCAATGACACTTGACAGGAATCTTGATTTTGAATGGAAGGAACTCCCCGACCCGGTATGCAAAGCCGGAGAAGTTTTGATAAAGGTCCATGCGGCGGCAGTCAACCGTGCTGATTTGATGCAGAAAGACGGCTGTTATGCTTCTCCGCCGGAGTGGCCGCAGTGGTGCGGACTTGAGGCGGCAGGTGTGGTTCTTGAAGCTCCGGAAAATTGTCACGTCAAAGCCGGTGACAAAGTGTGTGCCTTGCTCGGCGGCGGCGGATATTCGGAAATCGTTGCCGTTCCTGCGGGAATGGTTCTGCCGGTTCCCGAAGGATTGACGATGGAAGAAGCCGCTGCCATTCCGGAAGTGTGGGCAACCGTCTACCTCAATTTGCAGCTTGAAGCCGGCGGCTTGAAAGCCGGGGATATCTTTTACGTTCAGGCGGCGGCAAGCGGTGTCGGTCTGGCGGCAGTGCAGTTTGCCAAAATGAAAGGAGCAAAGGTCATCGCAAGTGTCGGTTCCGATGAAAAAGCGGAATTTGTAAAGAAATCCGGCGCTGATATCGTGGTGAATTATCATAAAGAGGATATCACTCCGGTGCTGGCGGCAAATCCTCCGTCAGTGGCACTGGATTGTGTCGGCGGCGCAAAAATGGGCGGACACCTCAAACTTATGGCATTCGGCGGCAGATGGATAATGATCGCCACACTGGCAGGCGGAAAGACCGAACTTGACCTTGAAAACATCTGGCGCAAACGCATCAAACTTATCGGCAGTACCCTGCGCAGCCGTACTCCGGAAGAAAAGAGCGCCGTTCTGCAAGCGTTGAAAACGGAGTTGTGGCAGAAATTCAGTGAACGCAAACTCCATACCAATATCCATGCCGTTTTCCCGATCGCGGAGGTCGAAGCGGCGCACGCCGTCCTGCGCCGTGCGGAAAATACCGGAAAAGTCATATTGACATTTTGATTGAAGTGGAGCAACGCTGAATTATGATGAAAAAATCCTTTTTCAACCGTCAGGAAACTGCCGTCACCGCATTGTTTACAGGCAATTCAATACCTGAACTTCTGACCAAAGTCCGCGATGCCGCCGCGAAGGGTGCCGACGGTATCGCTGTGGAAATAAACAATATTCCGCCGGAATCGCGTACCGTGGAAAATTTCCGGATGCTGATAAATGAGGTTCCGCTGCCGTTCATGTTCATCTGCTACCGCAACTGTAAATATTTCGGTGAAGATGATGACGCGCGGCAGGAGTTCCTGCTCCGCGCCGCAGAGGCGGGGGCGGAAGTTATCGACGTTATCGGTGACCTTTACGGCAGAGTTGAGGACGAATTGAGTGTAGATGCCGCAACTGTTGCCAAACAGAAAGAACTGATTGCCAAAATCCATGAGCGCGGCAGTAAAGTGCTGATTTCTTCACACATGCACAAACTTCCGCCGAAATCCGCAGAGGAGGTTCTGCAATATGTTACGACCCAGTCGGAACGCGGAGCGGATATCTGTAAAATCGTCACCAATGCCGACACTGAGGAGGCATTTCTTGAGGCGATACGCACCGATTTGCTTCTGGCAAAAACATTTGACAAGCCATTTATCCACCTTTCCGACGGAAAATTCAACAGACTCCACCGTTTTATGGGAACAAAACTGGGGCTCGCCGTCACCTTCGGTGTAAGCTCTTATGATGAAACACTTTACCGTCAGCCGTTGATCTCATCATTCAAAACCGTGCGCGACCTGATACCGTGGGATGTCAGCGGAGTTTTGTGAAAACGCCCGCAATGCGCCGCCGCAGGTTAGATTTTTCAATCTCTTATTGAATCAGTTTTGAAATTGCCTCAATGAGGTAATTGCAAAAGTCAATCAAAAAAAGATTGAAAAGAGACCGTTGAGGAGATGAAAGCTGGTAGTTTGAGGGCGCTACCCAAAGCGGTAACGCCCGAAAACGCCCCAGTTTCAGATCGCAACGGGAATTTTCAAGAGTTTTTGAGAACTTTTGAAATTGCCTCAATAACATCAAATAAAACTTTTCTGGAATGTTATCATCAATTTCAGACCGGCTTTATGATTCTGCATACATGATTCAAGTTTTTCCAGAAGTTCTGTTTCCGAAAGCGCATAGCGGTGCGGAACAAGCAGATGGAAAGAGAGGGCGCAAACCGCTCCGGAATCATCTTTTATCAGACGGAAATCGTAGATTTTCAGTTCGCTGTCCAATTCAGCGGCACAGTTTTCCATACGGCTGCGCCAGAAGATCACTTCAGGATTGCTCTTGTTGTACGGGTCGCCGTGCAGCAGCAGATGGACCGGGAGCTGTTTGGCGACTTCGACTTCGGCATTTTCCAGAATATCATGAGCCGAAAGCCGGTTGCCGGTGCTGGATATTTCCGCGTGCGCAGTTACATAATAGCTGTTTCCACCGTAATTGTGGATGATGATATCATGTACACCGTCGATGCCGTCGATGCTGAGGATGACGCTTTTGAGTTTTTCCACAAGCTCCTTATCCGGCTGTTCGCCGAGAAGTTTGCTGATGGTATCTTTCAATACTCCGCCGCCTGCCCAGAAAATCATTCCGGCGACGACGATTCCCGCCCAGCCGTCGAGCGGAAAGACGGTATATTTCGACCCGATCATGGCGCCGACGACGATGAGAGTTCCCAGACAGTCGCTCAGACTGTCGTAAGATGCCGCTTTGAGCATGTCGGATTTTATCAGTCCGGCAAGTTTGCGGTAAAAGAAAAAAAGCCAGCACTTCACCAGAATGGTACTGGAAAAAATTATGATCGCCGCTTTGGAAAACTCCGCATCACTGCTGCGGAAAAGCGAAACGATCGAGTCTTTGAGAAAGGTCACACCCAAACCCATTACAAGCAGCGCAACGATGAGTGCGGCAACATATTCCGTCCTGCCGTGACCGAAGGGGTGTTCCGCATCCGGAGCGCGGCTGGAAAGGCGGAATCCGGAAACCGTTATCAACCCGGTTCCGGCATCGGAAAGGTTGTTTACCGCATCGGCTCCGGCGGCGACACTGCCGCTTATCACGGCAAGAGTGAATTTCACGATGGCAAGAAAGACGTTGCAGACGATTCCGGTGATTCCCCCGGCAATGCCGCACTTTATGCGCATTTCAGGTGTTAGATTTTTTTTGTACCCCGGAACGGCGGCACTCAGGATAATTTCCGTAAGCATTGTATATTTTCCTTATAAAGAGTTGTTCTCACAATGTAGCATGCAAACGGAAACAATTCAAATAAAAGCTGTATTTATTTCAAGATTTCTGCTTTTTTGGAATGTTGAACGAGATATCACCGGGGAAGATATCCAGTACAAGCGCTTCACGGCGGCAGTTGCCTTTAACGAGCAATTCACAGAGTTTTTTCCACATAGCCGACTCCTTTCGTTGTTTTTTGAGGCAATTTCAAAAGTTTTTGATTGACCTTTGCAATTACCTCTTACGGCTATAATATACTCCATGAGAGTGGACAGTTTGTGTCCACTTGTTTTACGGAAAAGAAAATTTTTTGTTTTTGAGGCAATTTCAAAAGTTTTTGATTGACTTTTGCAATTACCTCAATAGAAAACTGCCGGTGAGCGCGCGCCCATCGGCAAACGAAAAAGGCTGTCGGGACCCCGCAGGTTCCGCAACAGCCTGATTGAAACAGAAATCTTATCAGTAGTTGGCTGATTCAACTTCAAAATATGCTTTGGGATGAGCGCAGGTCGGACAAACTTCCGGCGCCTTGTCACCGACATGGATATGACCGCAGTTGCGGCACTCCCAGCGGGTCGGAGCGGTTTTCACAAAAACCTCACCCTTTTCCATATTTTCGATGAGTTTGTTGTAGCGGTTCTCATGGCGCTTTTCGATTTCCGCAACGCGGGCGAAGAGACGGGAAAGTTCACCGAAACCTTCAGCGGCGGCGACTTCGGAAAATTCGCGGTACATCTGGGTCCACTCCTCTTTTTCTCCGGCGGCGGCAGCTTTCAGATTTGAAAGGGTGTCACCGATGCCGTCGAGCGCTTTGAACCAGAGTTTGGCATGTTCTTTTTCGTTGTTGGCAGTTGCTTCAAAGATCGCGGCGATCTGCTCGTAACCTTCTTTGCGCGCCTTCGAGGCGAAGTAGCTGTATTTGTTGCGTGCCTGGGATTCTCCGGCAAATGCGTACCAGAGATTTGCTTCAGTTTTGCTTCCTTTGAGTTCCATAATTTACCCTCCTGTTATTTATGGAGGCAATTTCAAAATTTCTCAAAAACTCTTGAAAATTCCCGTTGCGATCTGAAACCGGGGCGTTTCCGGGCGTTACCGCTTTGGGCAGCGCCCCTTGTCCCGCCATAGCCCGAAGGGCGACGGCGGATCAAACTACCGGCTTTCATCTTCTCAACGGTCTCTTTTCAATCTTTTTTTGATTGACTTTTGCAATTACCTCTATGGAATCTGACATACTATACAACAGAAAAACTGAAAATCAAGAAAATTTTTCATGAATTTTTCAATTATGTTCCACAAAACTGAGCAATCCTTTGAGATAAAATGTCTCCGGAACCGAAAGCAGAACCGGGTGGTCAGGCGACTGCTCAAAACGGTGGATTATCCTTGCATCGGCCCCTGCTTCAGTTGCGGCATCGGCGGTGATTTTCTGGAAAAGCTGCATATCCATTGCCCCGGAACAGGAAAAGTTCGCCAGCAATCCGCCCTTATTGAGCAGTTTGAACCCCAGCCGCGCCAAATCCTGATATGCCCGGCATCCCTTTATCATCGCGGACTTGCCCGGAATCAGTTTCGGCGGATCAAGTATCACCATATCGAATTTTTCGCCTCTGGAATCCAGATCGCGGAGCAGCTGGAAAACATCTCCGCAGATATTCCGGAAATTTTCCGTAAATCCGTTGAGTGCAAGGTTCCGTTCCGCCTGTTTCAATGCGGGCAGTGATGAATCGGCATTGAGTACGCTTTTTGCTCCTCCGGCGAAGGCGGCAACAGCGAATCCTCCGGTATAGCTGAACATATTCAGCACCTTTCTGCCTCCGGCAAATTTGCGGATCGTTTCCCGGGCGGTACGCAAGTCGAAGTAAAATCCGGTCTTCTGACCTTCATGAATTTTTACTTCAAATTTCAAGCCGTTTTCTTCGATATTTATCACATCGGGAACTGTTTCACCTGCAAGCTGTCCGGTTCGCGGCGGAAGATTCTCTTTTTTGCGTACAGAAGCATCGGAACGCTCAAAAATTCCCTTGACAAAAGAGAGTTCGCCGAGCAGTTCCGTAATCGTTTCGCGGAAAAGTTCCGCACCGGCAGAGAGGAACTGTATTGCCGCGTAATTGCCGTAAAGGTCAACGATCACCCCCGGCAGTTTATCTGCTTCAGAGTAAATAAGGCGGCATCCGGAGTTATCCTCAAGCACTCCGATAGTTTTGCGGTAATCGACTGCGGCGGCAATGCGGCGGCGGAAAAAATCTTTATCGATCTTTTCCTGCGGGTCAAAACTCCAGACTCTTATGCGCAGCTGTGACGCTGGCGACCACGCCCCGACAGCCAGCGGTTCATCTTTTGAATCGCAGACAAGAACAGTTTCCCCGGCGGCGATCTGAGCATTTTTCTCTTTTACCGCTCCGTCAAAAATCCACGGATGGCGGCGGCAAAGCGCCTTTTCCCTGCCGGGGAGAAGGTGGATGCGCTTCACTTTTTCAGCTCCTTTATCTCCTGAATGAAGTCTGCGGCATCGGTGAATTTGCGGTAGACCGAAGCAAAGCGGACAAATGCCACCTCATCGACCTGCCGCAGTGAGGTCATCACCCGGGTACCGATTTCGGAACTGGGAACCTCTTTATCGAAATCCTGCTGTATCGACGAAGCTATTTCGGCGGCGATACGGTCTATTTCCGCTGAAGAAACGTTGCGTTTGTAACAGGCGCGGTCGATTCCCCTGCGGAGTTTGGCGATATCAAACTCCTCACGGGTACCGTCAAGTTTTATGACTTTGAGTTCTTCGGAACTGAGACTTTCCAACGTGGTGAAACGGTAGGCACAGCCGAGACATTCGCGGCGGCGGCGGACACCGTAACCATCTTTAACACTGCGGGAATCAATGACTTTATCATCATTGCAGCCGCATTTCGGACAACGCATGATCTTATTTCTCCAAACGCAAATATTCAATGATCGCCAGCGGGGAAAAGATAACTCCTCCGCAAGCGGGGTGGGATGCTGTTTTCTTTACCAGATAAGCTGTGGAATTGAGGAAATCGCGCCAGTTGCGGCGGCGCAGACGGTCACCCGCCATCGAGCTGTGTCCGGAAAGCGGAACCGTGATGAGTATCTTGCAATTTCCCGGAGCCGAATCGAGTGCCGACTGGATATTCACCGGCAGTTGGCTCGGACGGTTCGCGGAGTTTATCACTGCCACACGCGGAGTGATTTTGGCAAAATCGGCGATTCTTCCGCAGGAAAGTTTTCCGTCAGCGGCGGCTTTGTGGTAGAAATCCTGAACTGCGACCGTCAGCGGCGGCAGATTTTCGATGGCGGCGATCTCAGCTGCCTGAGTCAGCGCCTGACGCATAAGCATATCGTTATCGCCGCCCTTGCCGTAATTCTTTTCATTCCAGCTGTAAAGATGGGTGCGCGAGCGCTGGACATTGTTGCCGTTGATAAGTGACGGGGTGAACTGAACGGTGATACCGGAAATTTTTGCTCCTTCGGGCAGAGATCCGGCAAAATCGACCGCTTCTTTGACCGCCTCTTTCAGGGTCGGATACTGGATGAACGCCCAGCGGATAAGGCGGTTGCCGCGGTAGGCACGGTAGAAATCCTGCTGAGAAAGCACCAGTTCCACCGGAAGTCCCGCATTGTTGGCGGCGGCGATGAACTCCTCAAGCTCACCGGTAAGCTCCTGTTCACTGGTGATATAACAGTATATCCGGTTGAATCCGAGATTTTTTATCATGCGGATGACGGCGGAGTTTTCAAAATTTCCGATAAAGGCATGGGGAAAGAGTGCGATACCCCTGACCGTCAGTGCGGCAGTGGCTTTGCGGAACTCCTCCGCACGGCGGGCGCCTGCAGCTTCGCTCACTGTTTCCGGCGGCAGAGCCATCGGCATGGTATTTCTGCGTACCGGAGTGTGACCGCATCCGGAAAAAAAGAGCATCAGCAATGCTGAAAAAGCAAAAATGAAATTTTTCATAGCAAACACTTTCGGTTTTTATCGTATCTTTACCTAATATAGCACAGAAATGTGCGATTTACAACTTTTTTCATACTCAAAACTCGTTGATCAGCCGCATGGAAAAGTGTATTGCTTCCGGCGGACGGCCCGGAACACTGGTCAAGGTTTTTATCAAGTCTTCAGCTGAACGGTTCAACGCCTGATTGGAACTGCGTTTGGATATCCACGCCCTGACCGAACCGGAACGCGAAACTTCAATGGTGATTTCGACCGCGATTTCCGCAGTTATGAAGACACCTGCCGGCGGACGCCACTTTTCAGAGATGATCTTTGCAAGTTCGCTTTTGTACTGATCGGTCTTTGAGCTTGCGCCGCCTGCGGGAGTTCTGCCGTCGACCGGACCTTTTTTCTGCCCCCGGTCACGGTTGCCGATCTTCACATTTTTGTTGAAGTTCTTTCCGCCCGGAGCAGTTGCCGGTTTGTTTGGATCCCAGTTATCCCATTTTTTGTCATGGTAAACGCTTTCGGCGGCTTTTTTTCTGCGCTCAGCTTCGAGCCGCTTTTTGCGCTCAAGTTCAGCTTTTCTTTTGCGGGCGGCATCGAGTTTCTTTTTGCGCTCCGCCTCAAGTTTCTTTTTCTTTTCAGCTTCAAGTTTTTTCTTTTTGCGCTCCGCTTCAAGTTTTTTCTTTTTTTCGGCTTCTTTTTTCCGCTGTTCGGCTTTGCGCAGAAGTTCCTGCTTTTTCTGATACTCAAGTTTCTTTTTCAAAAGCGCCTGTTTGATCTCTTTTGCCTTATCCGCCGGAACCGGTGCAGGTTCGGGTGCCGGCGCAGGCGGCTCAGGCTCAGGGTCGGTTTCGGGAGCAGGCGGTTCAGGTTCCGGTTCAGACGGCGGCGGAACATTGGCATCGGGATTGGGACGGAGCCTTTCAGGTTCCCCCACTTCCGGAGCATGAGAAGGCTCAAAGCCGCCGATCTTCACCTTGAAGGGGATATCATCGTCTTTGTGCCTGTGCTTTTGCAGCATGTAGCATCCGGCAGGAGCAAAGAGTGCAGCAAGGTGCAGTCCTGCGATCGTGCCGAAAAGTATGAGCCGTTTGCCTGATGCCTGAAAGTTCATTGTTTATTGGACTCCGCCTGAGTTACAAGGGTGGCATTTTCAAAGCCGCAGTTGCGGACAAGGGCAAGCAGTTCAATAACGCTTTTATAAGAGCGTTCACCGTCTCCCCGCACCAGAAGTTCCGGTTTGGGGTCGCGGGTGGACATCTCTTTGAGTTTGATGCGCAGATTTTCTTCTGAAATCATCTCCCGGTCGAGCATGAAGGTACCGTCTTTGGTAAGTTCAACGGTCACAAGATTTTCCTGCGGCAGTGAACCGCTGTTCATTTCCGGAGTTTTCACACTGGTTCCGTACTCCATAAGCGGCATGGTTATCATGAACGCGATAAGGAGCAGAAATACAAGGTCAAGCAGCGGAGTCACATTTATCTGGTCGATCGCCGCCATCTGCGGACGGTTGCGTCGTTTTCTGCGGCTCATATTTCAGGTTCCTTTGCCATGGCTGTGACGGCTGCGGCATTGCTTTTTCTGGCAAGTTCCAGCTGTGAAAGTTTGACACTGACCATGAATTGTTCAGTGAAGTTATCCATCATGACCGTGAGCTGTCTCAAAGTTCCGCCGAGCAGGTTGTAACCGACCAGCGAGGGAATGGCGACCACCAGACCGGCAACCGTGGTCAAAAGCGCTCCCGCCACACCCGGAGCAAGTGCGGTGAAGTCGCTTTTTCCGGCAACTGCGATGCCGCAGAACGCCATCATAACGCCCCAGACGGTTCCGAAAAGTCCGAGGAAGGGGCTGAGACTCACCAAAGTGGCAAGGAAACCGATCCTGGTCTCAAGTTCCTGAAGCTGTTTGGATACCTCATTTTCCAGAACTGCTTCGATCGCGTTGTACTGCGCTTCGGAAAGTTTGCAGGGTGCAGGCATTCCGCGGTAGGTGTTGCCGCCTTCAGCGTAAAACTCCAGAAGTTTCACCATTCCGGCGGTGTAGACTGCGGAAACCGGACCGCTGTTGTTATCCGCTTCACGCAGGAGCGAATTGGCGTGGATATCATTTTCATGATCGCGGAAAAACGATTCAAATCTGTCTGAAAGCCGTTTGGCACGGTAAAGCGACCACCATTTGTCAAGCATGACCGTCCATGTAAGCACACTGCCGATGATAAGCAGAATAACGATACCTTTGCCGACACTGTCACTGTTCTGAAAAGCGTAATAAACCCCCGGTGTCTGTGCGGCAGATGCGAAAAAAAGTGCGGTCATGGTCTCCTCCCTGAAAAAAAATGATAAAAAAATGATTTTTGCCCTTTATAAAATATAATCCGTGTATTATATTCTACAAGGAGTAAAATCAAAAAAATCAGGAAAAATTTCGGAGGTAACATTATGGCATTGCTTTTAGGCTTTGATATCGGCGGTACCAAAATCGGTATCGGACTCGGTGACAGCACCGGAAAACTCCTCGGCACCACCCGCCGGGACAACCGCAACACCGACCCCGCAGAGGTGCTGCCGTGGATGGCAAATGAGGCAAAACGGCTCGTCAGTGAAGCCGGTTTGAAAATGGCAGATATCGACGCTTTCGGTATATCCGCCCCGTTCCCTGCTGATGCGGCAAGAGGGATCATGACCAAACCGACCAACAATCCGCTGTGGCGTGACGTTCCGATACTGGACTATCTCAAAAAGGAACTTGCCATTCCCGGGTGTTTTGAAAACGATGCCAACTGCGGCGCTCTGGCGGAATGGTTCTTCGGAGCCGGCAGAGGATGCAAAAACTTCATCTACCTTACCATGAGCAGCGGTATCGGCGGCGGTATCATCGCTTCCGGCAATCTCGTGCGCGGCGGCAAGGCACTCAGCGCCGGGGAACTCGGTCATATCTGCATACAGCTTGACGGCAGAGAGTGTTCCTGCGGAATGAAGGGCTGCTACGAAGCATATTCAGGCGGAGTGGCGCTGGCAAAGAGAATGCGTGAGGAGATCAAAGATCATCCGGATTCACTGCTCAATGAACTTTCCGGCAGCGATCCTGCCAAACTCGATATGCACCTTCTGGAAGAAGCGTACCGTGCCAACGACCCCTACGCCGTTTCACTCTGGGAGGAAATGAGTATCCGCAGCGCTCAGGCATTCGGTCTTTACATCAACGGTTTCAATCCTGAAAAGCTCGTCCTCGGCACTCTGGCATGGGCGATCGGCGATATCTATATCGACCCCATCCTCAGGCATCTGGATAAATTCTGCTGGAAAGAGCCGCGCGAAGCGTGCGAAATCGTGTGCAGTGAACTCAAACGTGAGATCGGCAGTTACGCCGGTATCGCCGCTGCGATGAACTATCTCAAGGAAAACGGCAAACTGGAGCTTTGATCTGCGTATGAAAATCGTCATTGCCGGCGGCGGTCCTGCCGCGCTTGAAAGTGCTGTCAGCGCCAGAAAAGTTTCCGCTGAGGCGGAAATAGCCATCTATTCGGCAGAAAATGTTCTGCCCTACCGCCGTCCGGCTCTTTCCGGATTGCTCGGTGCAGGCAAAGAGATAGAGGCAAAAACCTTTTACATCAAACCGGAATCATTTTTTGACGAAATGCGTATTTCATTCCACGGCGGCACTGCCGCTGTCGGGGTGGAGGATAAAACCCTGATCCTTGCCGACGGGGAAAAAATCCCCTTTGACCGTCTGATACTTGCGCTTGGCAGTGAGGCGTGGAAACCGCCCATTCCCGGTGCGGACGGAAGAAATGTCCACACCCTGCGTTCACTTGAAGATATGCGCAGTATCCTTGCCGCGCTGGAACACGGTGTGAAAAATGCGGTTATCATCGGCGGCGGTGTGCTGGGTTTGGAGATCGCTGAAAGTTTTATTTCCCGCAAGATCGAAACCGTGGTGCTGGAAAACTCCCCCCGGCTCTTTGCCGCAAAATTGAGCGAAGCTGATTCACAGGCACTTTGTGAGCGTCTCAATGCTCATGAGCATTTGAATATAATTTGCGGCGCAAGTGCGGTGAAAATCAATGACAGCAGCGTGGAACTTGCCGGCGGAAAAATGCTTGACGCGGATATCGTCATTCTTTCCTGCGGGAGCCGTCCCGACCTGAGTGTGGCAAAAAGTGCGGCTCTTGAATGTGAAAAAGGCGTTATCGTCAATGAATACATGCAAAGCAGCAGAGAGGATATCTTTGCCGCCGGAGACACGGCGCAATTCAACGGCAGGTGTTTCAATCTTTACATGGATGCAGTTGCCAGCGGCAAAGCCGCCGGAGCCAATGCCGCCGGAGAAAGAAATATCTTCACCGCCAAATTTTCACCCGTCCGATTTTTTGCCCTCGGCGAAAAACTTGTCATGCCGTAGTCGGCAAAATGCAATTTTCAGTACGGATACGGCAGTTTACACCGTATCCGTATGTTTTTGTCTGTGGATACGGAAATGCCGGACAGTTTGTTTAACTTGCTCAAATATCCGTCGTTTTTAATATTTTTCTGTTATAAGTAATTGAAATCATTCTCTGTACAGTGTATATTACATCAACAGGAGTATGGAATAATGAAAAATATTACCGCAAGCGTTTACAGTTTTGAAAATCTGATACAGGGAAATTTTCTCTATGTGGATAAGACTGAATACATCTGGCAGTTGATTGAGCCTGCCAGCGCAATGTATTTCCTTTCCCGTCCACGGCGCTTCGGTAAATCTTTGACTG
>SUWE01000003.1 GCA_015061615.1 Lentisphaerota bacterium | reverse complement strand
CTATACCAATTCGGAGCATTGGAAACTCTGTATAAAACGGTCTGGCGGAACTGCGAAATTTTAGTGTTTTCGAGCTTGAGGACGAGGGGTCAGAAAGTTTCGTCAGACCGCGCACCACCTCCACCATCCTTCGCTAAAGCTACGGATGGCAAGCCGTAAGGTTTGCTATCCGTAGATTTTTTTTGCTTGCAAAAATAAGCGGAGTGCAACGGAGCGTGCGAAGGATGCCCTCCATAGCGCAACGCGCGACGGAGGGCGACCGCGCAAAGACTTCATAAAAGTAAAAGGCACAAAAACTGCTTTGCAGGGAAAATCATGCCCTCCATAGCTCGCAGAGCGACGGAGGGCGACCGCGCAAAGACTTCATAAAAGTAAAAGGCACAAAAACTGCTCCGCAGGGAAAATCATGCCCTCCATAAGTTCATCAAGTAACATCATATAGTGTAGTCTCCCTATTTTTTATTCTTTACACTATATAATATAGCATTCGATCGTGGACATCTTTTGTCTCCGATCGAATTATCTGCTTAATTTATCAACCAATATTGGGAACAGAGCCAATCAAAAAAAAATTGAAAACACTTCTGCTTCAAATCGCAACGGGAATTTTCAATAGTTTTTGAAAACTTTTGAAATTGCCCCGTCCCCAAAAAAACTCTGCTTGCCAACTGCCGCCAGCTTTATCGCCGGACAATAGAAGTTGCGGCAAAATTCACCATCTGCCAAACAATTCCTGCAGACAGCTCATGACGCGTAAACAAAAAAACTGCCCGGAATTTTCCGGACAGTTTCAGACAAATGCTTCAAATTATTTTGCCGCAGGAGCAGGAGCAGGAGCCGCGGGAGCAGGAACGCTGAACAGCAGTTTGAAATCCGCTTTCTTGAGCAGCTCTGCAACATACTGCTGGAACACTTTCTGCTCTTCCATTCCTTTAAGAGAGCTGACAAGCTGATCTTTCACCTGACCAAAGGAAAGTTTATGCTCCTTCATCGCCGCATCACGGCGGATAATGTGGTAACCGAACTGGGTCTTGACCACTCCGGAAATTTCACCGTCTTTCAGCGCAAGCACCGCTTTTTCAAACTCAGGAACCATCTGACCTTTGCCAAACGCTCCGAGGGAACCACCCTGAGCGCCGCTGGGACACTGGCTGTTGGTCTTGGCAAGTTTCTCAAAATCAGCAGGTTTCGCTTTCAATTCAGCAAGGATCGCGTTGATCTTGTTTTCCGCATCTTTCTTCTCTTTGTCGGTCGCATTCTCTTTGACCATCACAAGGATATGGGAAGCACGGAGAGTGTCCGCAGGATCGCCGGGCTGTACAAAATTATCCGGATTGGCATTGTAGAACTTCAGCGCATCCGCTTCGGTAACTTTGACATCCTTGAACACAACCTTTTTCAGAAATTCTTCAATCGCAATGCTTTCCTGAATCATCGGGTCAGCACTCTGTTTGGCGATCATCTGTTCGACCGTGGTATTCTGCTGGGCAAGCATCTGCGCAAACATCTGCTTCTGTTCGGCTGTGGCATTTTTGATCTGGGATTCCAGAACTTCTTTCACCATCGCCGCCGAAGGAACGATCCCGGCTTTTTTCGCAGCATCAAGCAGCAGATTCTTGGTAACCATGCTCTTGATCAGCTCAGGAGCCATCTGCATTGCTCTTTCAGCTGTGACTCCGGGAGGCAGTTTGCCGCCGGGAAGTCCCTGAGAGATGATGGCGAGCAGCTCTTTTTTGGTGAAAATCTTACCGCTGTAAGAGGCAACATCGGCGGGAAGTCCCTTGAACGCCTCATCAACAGTGATCGCTTTTGCCTGCTGCTGCTGAAGCATCTGCATAAGCTGCGCCTGCTGTTCCGGAGTGAGCTGGGGCTGTTTTGCCGGTTCGGCGGCAAATCCCTGCATCATGATGGCGGCTGAAACGACTCCGCCAAGCAACAATTTTTTCATCATAATATTTTCCTTTCTATTTGGAATTGATTCCGTCATCTTTCAAAGATAAACCTTATTTCCATTATTTCAAGTTATAACATATTGTTTTACAGAAAAAACCGCTTACAAATATGCAAAAACACATATTTTCTGCAAAATAACACAAATTTCAAAAGGTTACTTGAACTGCTCATACAGCGTATCAAGTTTGGCAAGATAATATGCCGTATTTTCATTACGTTCAGGTGCATCGCCATTTTCAAGCATCACACTGTTGCCGGCAACGGGAACTTTTGCCCTGGTTCCGGTAACGTAGAATCTGACCTTATCCCCTGCCCGGAATTTTCTTCCGGATGCAAGCGCCACCTCATACGCCGCAGAACGGCGGCCGGAGCCGGAGGCAAGTTTCTTCTGATAATTTTCCGGAGAGTCGCTCAAAACCTCGCTCTTTGCCAGATCGGCAAGCGCAACGGTACGGTTCGATATCGCCTCTTTCCATTGCTTATATGCCTTTTCCAGTTCACCCGGAGCTTCATGGAGCTTTGCCGTGACCGCCTGCATGATGAATTTACGCTGGAACGGTTCCAATGCGCGCGATTTCAGCGCCGCTCCGGTAAGTTTCACACCGTCATCCCAATCCAAAAGCGCATAATTTTTCGCTTTATAGGAGTACATCGCCTTGTAACACGCATCAAACTCAAGCTCGATCCCGCCGGGCAGAGCCGCCTTCAACGCGGCGTGGAGTTCATCCGTATCACCTTCAGGCTGTTGGAAATATATTCCGTCGGTATCCATTTCTATCACCTTCGCCTGATGCGCTTCAAGTACGGATACCAGCGTGGTCAGAAGCTCCCTTCCCGCCGCCGTCACCTTTTCCGCAAGATCGTAATCGTTGAACGCCCCCTGCGCAAAACCGAGGTAGCCGTAAAAGGAGTTTATCAATATTTTGAATGAACTTTGCAATGCCTGAAGCTGCTGTTTTTCCGCACCTTCCGGCACTGCCCGCGCCTTATCCTTTGCTTCAAGGCGGAACTTGCGCAGCTTTGCCAGCAGAGTAAGGAAAACTCCCGCTTCATCCTTTGCCGGAGCCTGACCGAAGTAAAGTAGCAGTGACGGATAAAGTGACCGCACGTCGCAGTGGCACACATTGCGGAAGACTCCATGCGCCTCAGCTCCGGCGAGCGCCCCGGCATAACTGCGCTGGGCATCCGGCAGCGGGATCGCCCTTGACAAACGCAGATACTCCGCAATCAAAAGTGCGTCAAGCGCACTGCCGGAACCGCGCAAAAGCGTCTCCTGAAATCCCAGCGGCACCTCCCGTGTCCGGTAAAACGATGCCGGAAGAAGTATTTCCGCAAGTTTGGAAATCAACACCGCACCGTCACCGTCTTCAAGTTTGAAATACTCTTTGAGCGTATCCGGTTCAAAATCCTCAAGTTCACGGTGAACCGCATCGAAAAACTGCACCGCATGGAGCATATCGGCGACGTGTCTGCCGCAAAGTGAATACCGCTGATAACTGTACTGTTTTTCTCCGGCAGTATAGCGCGATTTACGCATGGAAAATCCGTTGCCGTCGCGCCCGCAGGAGAGTTTTATTTTCAATTTTTCCGCCCGTTTTACCAACAGCGGCAAATCATCTCTGCAACAGTTGAATCCGGCAAGCAGATCGGGGTCTTTCACCGCGATATACCGGTCAAAACCGCTGATGATCTCCTCCTCAGTTCCGGAAAACTCCCGGAACTCCCCGCTGCCGTCAACGGCAGATATTTTTGCAATATTCTTACCGTCAGCGGTTTCAACTTTGAATGAAACACGGCGCAAATCCGGAAACGTCATTCCGTGAAAAAGTCTTATTCCCGACATGCTCAGCGCCTGACAGAGTAAATCGCGCACGACCATCACTCCCGGAGTTTTCCTGAGTTCAGCAAGATTTTCCTCATACTCCTCAAGGGAAGAAAAAAACGCCTGACGGCAAAATTCACCATTGCCGTCAAGCATTTTTATTTCCGGAACGCCGGGGAGCTGTGCGTTTTTATCCGACAGCACAAAGGGGCGGAACTCCACCGTTTCCGTGCGGAAAGAATCCCCTTCGTGAAAATATAATTTCAAGCCCCCCGAAACCGCTTCTGCGGCAACGATCCCGGTCATATTCAGCAGATCACTGTTGCAAGTTTGAATCCGTCGGCTTCTTCCACTGCCGCGGCACTGGTGACCGGCTGTTCAAAATCAGCGAAAACTCCGCCGTCGACGACATACTGCGCGGCACAATCGGCGCACATTGCATCAAATGCGTTATCAACATTGTCGCAAGCCGGAGCATTTTTCTCATAGGTGGAAATATAACGTGCAACTCCCGGTTCAAGGGTAAATTCACGCACCAGCACCGCATCTTTGCGGATGATTCCGAGGTAGCCGAGCTTGGATTTTCTTCCGGCGACCGCAACGATACGCGGAGTATCCAGAGAATCTTTTTCATAATCCATCGCCAGCAGTCCGAGGGTGATCGCATCGCGGACGGGCATACCCATGGCGATCTTTTCGGTGATCGGGTCGGTCTGGGAACCGTTGGTTGCAATCGCCCATTCACCGGCAATGCGCAGACAGTTGTAGCTGATGTACGGATTTTTGGCAAGGTCGCCCTCAGCCCCCGGACGGGGAACGATGGCGATTTTTCCGTTGTTTTCCACCGCCTGACGGTTCGGGAATGAACGGGATGAGACACGGTACATGGCACAGACCCGGTTATCTTTGGTCATGCCGACAGCAACGATACGGCCGATATACATTTGTTTATTCTCCTGTGATTGATACCCCTTTTTCATCAAGGGGAAATTGTTCTTTATATAAGATAGTATCTTTTACGGCTTTTTTCCACTTCGCTCCGGAGGAAATCGCAGTTTTTTTACACAACTGCGTCACTTGCCCGGATTCATCAGCATTTTTATGGCATCTTCAAAGGTTTTGCGCACCTTGTCGGCATCGGCGGCTTTGACAAGGTCGCTTTTTTCCGCCCGCTCCGCCGTATCGCCGAGCAATTCGAGGAATCCGGAAGGATTCGACGGTCTTACCACGCCGCGTACCATGCGGCTGCGGCACCGGGTGAGATAAAGCTCCTGCTTGGCTCTGGTCAATGCGACGTAAAACAAACGCAGTTCTTCTTCATAGCCGTTTTCTTCCAACGCGCGTTCATGGGGGAATATTCCCCGTTCCATCGCGATCTGGACGACCACCGGGTACTCCAATCCCTTTGCGGCATGGATAGTACTCAGCGTAACGGCATCGGCATCGGGGGATTCCTCCTGCACACGGTCATTTTCTTCCATAAGAGCGTAAGACTCAAGGTAATCAGTAAGTGTCACCGCTTCTCCGTGCTTTTTCTCGAACTGCGCAACAGCGCTGATAAATTCATCGACGTTATCGCGGCGCTTGATGCTGTCTTCCTGATCACGGTAGATTTTCTGCAATCCGCCGTAGTATCCTGCCTCTTTGAGAAAGGTGAGTATTTTACCCGCAAGATTGCCCGGAGTGCTGAAACTTTCCTTCGCACGCGCAAATGCGCCGAGCATCTCTTTGAGTTCAGCGGCGCCTTTGGCAGTCAGACTTTTGATGAACGCCTCGCTTTTGAGCGTGGAACTCATCGGCTTGAACTCCTCAGCACGGCACCGTTTAAGCTCTTTCACCGCTTTGGGACCGATACCGCGCGGGGGAGCGGAAAGGATACGCAGTACGCTCTGATCGTCGCGGGGATTTTCCAGCATCTTCAAATACGCGACGGCATCTTTTATTTCCCGCCGCTGGAAGAACTGCTGACCGCCGACCAGACGGTAGGGTATCTGCGCACTCATAAGTGCCTGTTCGATCTGGCGGGAAAGCTGATTTGAGCGGTACAATATTGCAAAATCCTTCCACTTCAAATCGGGGCGCTCACCCTTTCTGGAACGGATGAGTTCGGCGGCGAACTCCGCTTCCTGATCATCCCGGTCAAGCATGATGACTTTCGGTTTTTCGCCGGAACCCAGTGCGCTCCAGAGTTTTTTCGGATGACGGTGGACCCCGGTGCCGATCGCGGCGTTGGCGGCATTGAGTATCGCGGAAGTGGAGCGGTAATTCTGTTCCAGCTTCACCGTGAGCGTTCCGGGGAATATCTGCGGAAAGTCAAGGATATTGCCGACATCCGCACCGCGCCAGGAGTAGATACTCTGGTCATCGTCACCGACGACACAGAGATTGCATTTTGTTCCGGCGATCAATCTGACCAGTTCAAACTGGGCGCCGTTGGTATCCTGATACTCGTCAACGAGCAGATATTCGTAACGTTTCTGATAATCCGCAAGCACTTCGGGGTGTTCGGTAAAGAGCCGCCACACCATCAGCAGCATATCGTCGAAGTCGATAAGGTTCTGCATTTCAAGCAGATCGCGGTATTTTTCGTAAATATGCGCAGCAGTCGCCTCAAAGGTGCTTTCGGCATTGCTCAGTGCTTTTTCCGGAGTGAAAAGGCGGTTCTTCCAGCTGCCGATCTTCGCAAAGACCTTCGATGAAGGGAATCCGTCATAGGCACAGCCGCATTCACCGAGCGCCTGTTTGAATATCCCCTGCTGGTCAGATTCATCCGCGACGGTGAAACCGGTATGGAACCCGAGCAGTGAACAGTGTTTGCGCAGTATTCTGATGCAGAAGCTGTGGAATGTTCCCAGTGTCACCCGTTTGGCGATCTCCTCCCCCGCCAGCTGGGCAAGACGTTCACGCATTTCGCGTGCCGCCTTGTTGGTAAAGGTCAAACCGAGGATACTTTCCGGCGATATCCCCGAAGCAAGCATACTTGCGATACGGAAGGTTATCACCCTTGTTTTGCCGGTTCCCGCACCGGCAAGCACCAGAACCGGTCCGGTGTGGCGGGCGGCGGCGCGGCGCTGTTCACCGTTAAGCTGAGATAAAATATCTTCACATGTCATGATATTTACTGCTCCAAACCCAGAAGTTCCACCGCGTTGCGGAAGAATATTTTTTCATAATCACTCTCACTCAAATCCATACTGCGCACATCATCTATCGCCGCCCCCGGCAGAGAAGCAGGGTAGTCACTGCCGAAAAGGAGTTTATCCGTACCGTGAGCAAGAGCGATTTCACGCGCGGTTTCTGCGGGCAGTTCCCAGAAGGTGCTTGAGGTATCGAACCAGACCTTGCGGCCGACAAGAAGTTTTTTCACTTCATCCCATTCGGAGTAACCGCCGAAGTGGGCGGCGACCACCTTCAGTTCCGGATACATATCCAGCACCCGCGCCAGACGCCACGGCGAAGAAAAATCCGTTCTGCGGTCCCCCATGTGCAGAACCACCGGCAGTTCACTGCCGATAATGCCGTAAATACGGAGCATCTTCGGTTCATCCAGATAGATTTTCTGGAAATCCGGGTGGAACTTCACCCCTTTAAGTCCCATCTGCTTTATGCGTTCAAGTTCGCTTTCACAATCGGGAAAATCCGGGTGGAGCGTACCGAAGGCGATGAATCTGCCGCCGCTTTCATTCTGGAGTTTTTCCAGAAAATCATTGGCGGGCATCACCTGTTCCGCTTTGGTCGCACAGGAAAATATCACCGATTTTTCCACCCCTGCGGCATCCATTGCTTTGAGCAGGTCGTCCCTGTTCCCGGCGCCGGGCCACTGATGATGGTAGTAATCTTCAAGGAACTCTATCGCTTTTCCGGCGATCTTTTCCGGAAAAACATGCGTATGTATATCAATATATCTCATAGGGAATCAAACACTTTTTTGTTTTGTCTCATTTTTTGTAAAAAATCAGCTGCTGCGGCGGATGCAAACAACCCCGTGTTCGGCGGGTTGAAAAATCACAACTTATGCGGTATGTTTTATATCTTAACAGAAATGTTTGTTTATAAGCTCCTGTTTCGGGTTTCACAAAATTTGGGACATTACTTTTTTTACTCGTTGCCGCAAACGCTCAGATCGGCGGCGATATTTACCGCCTCGTTGAGTACGACATCACCGGAATTTTTCTTATCCTCACTCCGGGCAAACAGACGTTCAGTTTCGGCGGCCTCTTCCTTCTCTTTGAGATACTGAGCATAACGGGTATTTTCGTTGAGGGAGACTTTTTTGCGTTCACGGATCGCACGGTACTGCTCGATTTGCTGTATATACGCCTGATAATTGGCATTTTTTGCAATGCGTTCAGCGGATTTTTTCTTCAACACGGCGATTTTTTCATCAAGTTTTCCATCCCATACCGGCAGCTCTTTCACCGGAGAAATCGAATCCCACGGCAGATGATTGTTGAGGAATATTTCACCGACTTTCATATCTTCAGTCAATGACGGCAGTTTGATATCCGGCACGATGCCGAGCTGCTGGACGGAACTGCCGCCGGGACGGAAGAACATCGCGATTTCAAACGTCACTGAACCGGAAGGGAGCTTTTCCCCGAACCAGCTGCTGTAACGGCGGTCGAGAGATTCCACCCGCAGAACCGTTCCTTTACCGAAAGTGCGGCTGTCACCGACGACAACGGCACGTTTGGCATCGGCAAGCGCTCCGGTGAAGATCTCAGCGGCGGAAGCGGAAAGTTTGCTGGTCAGAATCACCAGCGGTCCGTTCCAGCTCAACCCTTCGGAGGGATCACGTTCAACGGAAAGGGAGTTTTTGCTTCTGACCTGCACCACCGGACCGCCGGGCATGAACAAGCCGGAAAGGGTCACCGCATCCGGCAGACTGCCGCCGCCGTTGCCGCGCAGGTCGATAACGACACTTTCCACCCCCTGTTTGCGGAAATCCTCAAGAATAAGCTGAACATCTCTGCTCGCTCTTCTGCCGTTGACATCACCGCGCATGGCGGCATCGAAATCCATGTAAAATGAAGGCAGTGTGATCACTCCGACCTTCACCTTATCCACCTCTCTGACCGTTCCTTTTGCGGCACCGGCGGTGAGATTGACCTTATCGCGGACGATCACGATCTTCTGGGCGGCGCCGGAGTTTTCAGGCAGCACTTCAAGAGTGACTTTCGTTCCCTTTTCTCCGCGGATGAACTGCACCGCCTGACTGACGGGCATATCGACAAGATCGGTAGTTTCACCGTTTTCCTGCGTAACTGAAACGATACGGTCATTGACCTTGAGTTTGCCCGACTGCTCAGCCGGACCGCCGGGGACAAGCTCAACGATTTTGATATAACCGTCTTCACTGGTGAGCGTTGCACCGATGCCGGAAAGAGAAAGAGACATATTTATTTCAAAATCCTCACTGAGTTTCGGTGCCTGATAATCGGAGTGCGCTCCGTATGCACGCGCCATGGAGTCAAGCAGCAACCCGAGGATATCGACTCTTTCACGTTTTTCAATGGCATTGCCGATATCACGGCGGCGCTGAAGGATACGCTGTTCCGGAGTCTTGCGGGCGACGGAGCCTTTTTCCGGAGTTTTTTTGAGTTTTGCCGCTTCCTCTTTTTCTATGCGTTCACTGAGACGGAAGGTGAGCAGCTCATTTTTTATCTGCTTTCTCCACAATTCGCGCATCGCATTTTCATCGGCGGGACGTTTGGCTTCGTCACCGTTGATAAACATTTCCTCATCAACAGAAAAATCTATCTTTTTTGCCAGCATATCCTCCGTGAATTTGCGGTACTGGGCATAACGTTGGCGGTAAATTTCGTAAACTTTGAAGGCAAACTGGTACTCGCCGTACTGAAGCATCCTGCCGATATTATCGCGGTAAACCGCAAAGGACTCCACATCGGCAACGGTGAAAAAGCACTTCATCGGGTCAAGAGTGTCAAAATAGAGATCGAAGATGCGGTTGGAAAGTTTCTTATCCATTTCCACCCCCGAATAGTGATTGCGGTCAAGCAGTTTTGCCGTGGTCGAAGCAATTCTGCGGAAATCGGAGTGTTTATATTTGTCCGCGATGGGCGACTTCAACGCCGGCTTATCATTTACAGCGACTTCGACAACTTTTTTCTGCACACAGCTGAAACAGCATACGATAGCGCAGAATATCGCCAGACTTATGACAGGGAAACGTGTTGACATAATTTATCCTTCCTGAGTATACAATACAATAACTGCAACAACTGCGATTATAATATAGTGCAGGGAACTCTTTTTTTCAATTTGAATTCCGCATTTTTTCAACGCGGAGCGCCGCAACGGATCTGCAGAGAGCCGGCAGGAGCAGCGGTCAGCTCCTCAACTACCGGACACTTGACACGGAAAAGGAAAAATATGTTCCCGTTTTCCGGAGCATCGCACAGAGACTCAAAGTTCCCCTGCCCTTTGGCAATGACCAGATCGGCGGTACGGAGTTTTTCCAGAAATTCCGCACTGCTGTTGACCAGTGAGACTCCCGGAGCATTGTCTCCGGTATCAATGACCGGCAGATCTCCGAGTCCGGACTCCGCCAGCTCACTGCGGGTGATATCGTTGAATATCGCTTTTCCCCGCACGCCGAGGGTGATTTTTTCAGTTCCGAGCTGTTCGATAAGCAGACGGTCGATGACCGCTTCTCCGCAGTTGTCAAGGATATAAAAAATATTTTCCGCCGTAACGGCACGTTTTTTCAATTCCGCAAGTGCGGCGCTGTCGACCGGAGATGAGACCGTTGCAAAAATCGCATCACGCGCGGATTCAAGTTTGAAAAAAGGCGTTGCTCCAAAATCTATAACATTGCCGCCGACAGCAAGTTTCACCGCCATAACAAAAGGATCATCCGCATTTGCAACCAGCACTTCAAGCATCGGATAAAGCTCTCTGGCAAGGAGCGTGGAGTGGTGTTTTTCCTCCGCAAACGGGTCGGATACTCCGGTAACTTGGCCGTATATGCCGTAGAGAAGAGATGCCATTTCCGGCGGAGTGCATTTTCCGGCGTTTGCCATTGCCGCCTGAGTAAGTTCCCCCAGCAGTTCCCTGCGGCGCGCATCGTCGTCAAACGCCTTCTGCGCCATGTCGCAGATCATATTGAACATACATTTGAAACAACCGAACTGTATCTGCATCAATACCTCCCCGATGAACGTATATAACGGAGCAGTGCGGAGGCTCCGGGGTTGCTCTCTTTCCCGAAAAATGAACGGTATGAGAAAAACGCCGCACCGGAAATATCCTTGCGCATCCGGTTGTAACGCATCTGATCTCTCAATTCATTCGGGTTCCACACTTTGCCGTTGTACGCCGCCATTCCGATATAAAGTTTCACATTTGTGCCCTGCACACACCGGCACCACCAGTCGGTCAGCGCAGCATACGCCGCCACGTTGTGACCGAAGTTCCAGTATATCTGCGGAGCGATATAATCCACATAATTGTTTTTCACCCACAGTCTGGTATCCGCATAAAGGTCGGAATAGGTCTGCTTGCCTCCGGTAAGCGAACCCAGCGGATGATCTTTCTTATTCGCCCAGATACCAAAAGGACTCACCCCGAAACGGACTCTGCGTTTCTGGGTCAGATTTATCCGGGAGATCGTCTGACGGATACGGAAAATCAGCGAGTCGGTATTGCTTCTGCGCCAGTTATCCAGTGAAAGTCTGCGCGGATTGTAAAGACGGAAACTTGCCGCATCTTCATTCCCCATTTTTTCATAAGGATAAAAATAGTCATCAAAATGCACCGCATCGACCGGATAGCGCCTGACCACATCGGCAACGACCGCCGCCAGATGGTCGATCACTTGCGGATTGCCGGGGTCGAGAAAAAGCTGATTGCCCGCTTTGTTCCGCTTGCACAGCACCCAGTGGGGCTTCTGCCGGGCGATATTCGACGGCGCAAGCGAGGCAAGGTACGCTTTGGGAGAAAGCGTTGTGTTGTTTGTTACCCGGTAGGGATTGAACCATGCGTGGAACTCCAGACCGCGCCGGTGGGTCTCGTTTATCATAAACATCAGCGGGTCGAAGTTTTTGCCGATATGACTGCCCTCTTTGCCGCTCAGCCACCTTGACCACGGGGCAAGACGGGTCGGATAAAACGCATCGCAGTTGGAGCGTATCTGGAATATCACCGCCGTGAATCCGGCGGCTTTGATATTGTTCAGCATCCGGCAGAAACTCTGCTGGAACGAGTACGCCGTTTTGTGCGCCGGGAAGTCGATATTTTCCACCACCGCCACCCACACTCCGCGAAACTCTCCGGCACGGGGACGGTAATCCTGCAAAACGACCTTGTCACCGTTGAATCTTCCGGCATAACGCACCGGTTTTCCGGCGGAGTTACGGAGAACTTCCGCAGAAAACGCAGAAAAAATCGTCAGAAAAAATACCAGTGCAACAAGAAAATTTTTCATTCGGCAATACTCAATCACGGTCATCGAAATAGGGTTTCACTTCCGGACGTCTGCCGCTTTTGCGGAAAAGACGGCGCCGTGATCTTCCGCCGCCGTTATCCTGATTGCGCAAATTCCGGCTGTTCCGTTCCGGATTGCGGAAATCACGCGGGTCACGGCCGCGGGGATATCTCATCTCAAGCGCGGCAATATTTTCACCCGCCGCCAGATGGCGGATCATCAGCAGTTCCCGCGCATGGGCGTAGGATTTGTGACGGATAAGGGTGGATACAGCGGCATCGCCGGCATGTTCAAGCATACTCAGGGTAAAGAGGATACGGACAGCAGACTCCCGGACTTTCACCATCAGGGTCTGCGGAGCAAAAATATCCCGGACGATACGCAGAAGTATATCATTGCTTTCTTCATCACGTTTATCCCACAACACCTCATCGACTCTGCCCAGTTCAGCTTCGGCAAAGGGGAGCGCCGCCGCCGCCAGAGCAAGGGAAATACTGTCGCGGTAAATTCCCGCATCGACACGGCAGTTCCTTTCGTAAAGCAGATCTATTGCCGTTTTCTGCATGGAACTGCCCCAGACGGATGCCAGAAACGGCAGAAAGAGTGTGAGCAGTCCGTAATCGAAAAACACCTCAAAGTGACGGTCACAGCTGCTTGACTTCAGGATTTTTTCCAGTTCCAGCGACAATCTTCCGGAAGATGCGTGCTGCAAAAACGGCAATGATGCAAACAACGCATTTTCCGTTGCGGCATCAAGGGAAAAATCAAACTGGGCAACCAGTTTCAGCGCGCGGATCATCCGCACCGGATCTTCTTCAAAACGCAGTGCCGGTTCGCCGATAGCACGCACGACCCTGTCTTCAATATCCTTCAACCCCATTCCGGTGTGGTCGATAAGTTCGCAGTTCACCGGGTCGTAAAAGAGGGCATTGACAGTGAAATCCCGCCGGAAGGCATCCTCTGTTGAAGTTCCGTAAGAGTTGTCGGAAACGATCATATTTTCAGGCATCTGCTGAAATTTTTCATTGCCGCTTTCTCCGGCATGAATCTGCGGCGCGCGGCGGAAGGTGCTGACCTCAAAAAGTTCACCGTCAACAGTGACATGGGTCAATCTGAAACGTTTGCCGATGATACGCGCCCGGCGTCTGCCGAATACATGGCGGACCTCTTCGGGCGTGGCACTGGTGGATATGTCAAAATCCTTCGGCTTGCGTTTCAAAAGCAGATCGCGGATCGCTCCGCCGACGATATAAGTTTCAAATCCGGCGCCTTGCAGCTGGGCGACAACGGAGTACGCCCCGGCGGAAATATCAAATTTACGGTGCATCAGATACTCCTTACATCCCGCTGGATGATCGTATCGACACACTCAAGTTCCGGATCAAGGAAGGGGTAATCGGCATTGTAGTGCAGCCCCCGGCTCTCTTTGCGCTTGAGTGAAGAATCAATGATAAGTTCCGCAACTGTGGCGATATTGCGCAGTTCGATCAGATCGGCAGTGACGATGAAATCCCAGTAATATTTCTCGATTTCCTTACGGATGAGCTTGATGCGGTTCTTGGCACGTTCAAGGCGCTTGCTGGTGCGGTAGATACCGACGTAATCCCACATGAAGCGGCGTATTTCATCCCAGTTGTGGGCGATAAGTATCTGCTCATCGGAGTCAGTGGCATTTCCGGTAGTCCAGTTCATCGCTTTACGGATATCCGGATGAATGGCGTTGAGCGACTCGAAACGGCTGTTGATATCCGCCGCCGAGGCACGGGGAATAACCATTGCTTCAAGCAGACTGTTGCTTGCCAGACGGTTGGCGCCGTGGAGTCCGGTGCAGGCAGATTCACCGACGGCATAGAGTCCCTGAATGGACGTTGCCCCGCAGGTGTCGGTCTTGATGCCGCCGCAGACGAAGTGTGCCGCAGGAACAACAGGGATAAGGTCTTTTGCCATATTTATGCCCGCTTCAAGACACTGGGCGAAAATATTGGGGAAACGGAGCTTGAGAGTTTCTTCACTGTGGTGACGGATATCAAGGTAAACACACTCCTCACCGGTACGCTTCATTTCCGAGTCGATGGCGCGGGCGACAACATCGCGGGGGGCAAGACTCTGCATCGGATGATATTTCTGCATGAACTCCACCGGTTCGGAATCGCGTTTTTCACGGCATTTGAGTACCGCACCTTCACCCCGGAGCGCCTCACTGATGAGAAATGAACGGATCGTCGGATGATAAAGGATCGTCGGGTGGAACTGGATAAACTCCATATTGGCGATCTTCGCTCCGGCACGGTAAGCCATAGCGACACCGGAACCGCAGGCGACATCGGGATTGCTGGTGTAAAGATAGACCTTGCCCGCTCCGCCGCAGGCGATGGTGGTGCTGGCGGCAAGAGCGGTGAAAATTTCCCCGCTGCCGATATCCAGCACATAACAGCCGAAACAGCGGTTGCTGCCGGGCAGACCGAGGCGCTTGCTCACAACAAGGTCGATGGCGATATGATTTTCAAAAACTGAAACATTGGGAGTGGAACGGATGGTCTTTACCATCACCCGTTCAAGTTCCGCACCGGTGATATCCCCGGCGTGCAGGACACGGCGCTTGTGGTGTCCGCCTTCCCTGCCGAGGTCGAAGGAGTCAGGATCATCCTGATGACCGAGTTCGCCGCGGGTGGTGAATTTTGCACCGAGGGAAATGATTTCCTCAATGGCGGCGGGACCGGCTTCAACAATGGCGCGGACAGCTTTTTCGTCGCACATGCCGGCACCGGCGGTCAGGGTATCGGCGACATGTTCATCAAAAGTATCAAGTTTATCCATCACACAGGCGACGCCGCCCTGAGCAAAACGGCTGTTGCACTCGTCGATTTCCCGTTTGGTGAATACGGCGACACTTCTGCCGCTTTTGGCAAGATGATAGGCGCAGGTGAGACCCGCAAGACCGCTGCCGATAACTATATGATCAAATTGTTTGATTTCGTGAATTTTCATCTTAAAATCCCCCGCAAATGTAAAAAAACTCCTTCAAGAGGCTGTTGCCAAAGTCAATAAAATATATTCGGTAGCTAATCTACTATTGAAACCGCGATTTGTCAAGTAAAAAAAACGGATATTGTCTCATTTTTTGTCAAAAAAAAAAAAATCAAACCTGCGGTTTGCCGGATACAGGAGAAGGCGCGGTTGCAGAGTGTGCCTCTGCTGACGGCAATATCGTGCGGGGGAGCGAAAACAGCATCTGCTGCGGTACATGAGGGAATTTTGACAACTGCCGGTCCCGGCATTGGAATCAAGACAAAAAAAATGGCTCCGGCACCTGGGCTCGAACCAGGAACCAAGTGGTTAACAGCCACCTACTCTACCATTGAGCTATGCCGGAGCGTTTCGTTATGTCATATAATATAGCTCAGATTTCGCATTTGTCAAACAAAAAAAACAGGAAAAACGCATTTTTTTCACTTTTTTACGCCTGTTTTCCGTTTTTTCTGCAAAAGGAAAGAGCAGCCATCATAAAGACGGCTGCTCAAAACAGATTTATTTTGTCAATTCTGTCGGCTTGATATCGTAAAACTCCCCGGATTCCCAGACCGGTTCAGCATTGCGCGTCTGCCGTTCAAGCCAGCCGAAGGCAGGACCGGGCAGAAGATCGTGGCCGCCCTCAAAAAGTGTGATGCGGACTCTGCCGGATATTCTGCGGAAAAGAACCTTGCACGGTCCAAATGCCGGATCGTCGGCATCGCGGAATTTGAGATGCTCAGGGATCGCTTCCATCTTATCCATGTACTCCATATCCTCCTCTGAGACCCGGTCTTTCTCAGAGGCAAGCGCATTGAATGCCCGCACTGCATGGGATACCGGAACTCCCGGATGTCCGTCATGGATACCGGTTCCGATTTCCACAGTGACTTTACCTTTCGCACCGGGCAGATGGGTCAACGGAGAACGGTGAGCCGCCTCTTTTGCGGCTTTCTCATCCTTTGCCGGATCACCGCCGCACGCATCCATGATATCGTAATCGTAACTCCTGTCTTCGGGATTGGGTTTCATCACGCTGATTTCCGCACACCACTTTGCCACATCGGTAATGGGACACCACGCGGATACTGCTGTCCACAATTCCGGACGTCTGCCTGCCATGAGCAGCGCGGCATGTCCGCCGCCGGAACCGCCGACCAGATAGATTTTTGATTCATCCAGCAGATAATTTTCCCGCACAAAATCTATGGCGCACTCCAGATCGGAAACGACCAGATCCGACCCGCACGCCTGCGGAGTCTTGTTCGGTCCCCGGAAGTAAGGAAAGATAAAGTGCCAGTTGCGCTCTTTGCAACGTTCAAGAAAGTGATCATACGCCTTGTCGATACCGTAACTCCAGGTGTGCAGACACACAGCCAAAGGGCGCGGCTCATTGCCTTCTGCCGGAAGAAAAAGTGCCGGCTGCATGGAGTTATCCAGCTTTGACAGATAGGTTATTTTTTTCAATTCTTCCATAATAAACCCCTTTTATTCGAGATAATTGCAAATTTTCATCTCATTTTTTGCAAAAAATGAGACAAAAAACATTCATTCTGCAAAATATTCAACAAGATCACGGTCGATTTCAGGAACATCTTTACCGAGAGTTCCGTCACGCATCGCCTCATGGGCGCAGATACCGACCAATACCGCCCGCATCGCATCGACCGGATCGGTAAGCGGCTTTGCAGTTCCGCGGACATATTCCCGGAAATTTTTCATTATCAGCGGATCGGCTCCGCCGTGAGTTCCATCAAGTCCGCGCACGGTGAAAACCTGATCGGGCAGCAATGTGTTGCCCTGACGTTTGTTCCAGAAAAGTATCTGCGCATCCTTGCCGACACCGTGATTTTCGATTTTTCCCTTTGTTCCTATGAAGCAGAAATTGCGGTCACTGTCCGGCGAATAGTGACAGTGCATGTAAGAAACCTGTTTGCCGTTGGCAAGCTGCATCAATACCATATTGTGATCTTCCACATCAATAACAGGAGAATAATCCTCTGCTTTATCCGCCGGATAGCGCAGTTTCAGCCAGTTTTCCGTGACATTGTACGGTTCTTTATCCTCTGCCGGACGGCGCTTGCATTTGTCATAAACCGAAAGCATCCCCATCGCCGCAACTTTGGTGGTATATGACCCCATCAGCCAGTGGAGGATATCTATATCGTGCGCCCCTTTCTGAAGCAGAAGTCCGGTGGAGTATTTCTGTTCCGAGTGCCAGTCGTGGAAATAGGCATCGCCGCCGTAGTTGATGAAGTGACGCTCCCACGCGCACTGCACCTCACCGATCATACCTTCGTCGATCATCCGTTTCATTTCCTGAATGACCGGCATGAAACGCATGTTGTGACCCAGATAGAGTTTGCGTTTGTTATCCTTTGCCGCACGCAGGATATTATTGCAGGATCTGACAGTGATGGCAAGGGGTTTTTCCAGATACACATCTTTACCGGCATTGAGTGCGGCGACCGCCATTTCTTCGTGGAGAAAATCGGGGGTGATGATGAACACCGCATCAACATCCTCCATTGCCAGCACCTCTTTGTAATCATGCGTACAGCGGACTCCGGGAATGGTGTTGCGGAACTTTTCCAGAGCTTTATCTGAAAGGTCGGCACCGGCAACGATTTCATAGCCTTCTTCCGGCAGATGATTATTCTGATAAAATATCTCACCTCTGCCGCCGACGCCGATCATGCCGAATTTTATGGTCTTCATATTTCCCTCCTATCACTTTGCGCTGTGGATGACCTCAAAAGATTTGAGTTTGCCTTTGAAGTAATGGAGATTGCCGTTTTTGGATTTTGTTCCGTCTCCGCCGAAGCCGCCGACAGCGAACCAGCGGGAAAGTCCAGAACAGGGGAACGATTCAGTTTTACCGTTCAGTGTGATATAAACTTTTTTCATATCATACTTGAACTCAATTTTGTTCCACTTGCCTTCTTCGGGATCGAGATTGGTCTTGAATACTTTTTTGGATTCGGTGCTGTCAACTCCGCCTGCCTGACGGCGGTAGAAATCAAGCACCAGACGGCAATCTTCGGTACGCAGACGGAATCCTGCGATATCGCGTTCCGCATGAGTAAAGTAAACCTGATCCCGATCCACATCAAACGGCATGAATTCAAACTTGACCTGATATCCTGCACGCTGCGGGAAAAGCGACGGCGGGAAGCCGACAAATTCACCTTTGCCGGAAAAGTTCAGACACCATGAACCGTCAGCAAGTTTTTCATACTCCGGCACAAACTTTCTGCCAGCCTGCCAACGGATGAATGAATAAGGTATGCTGTAAACAGAACAATGATAACCTTCATAGCCCGTCGGCACCAGATCATAACCGCCGACGTTGCCGTAAAACTCACGTCCGGCAGACGCGGTCAGGATATTGCCCGCGATTCCGGGATCAAAACGGTAACGGATATGAGGTATGCGGTTTTTCTCAACCGGCAATTCATACGCACCGAGGGGATCTGCGGAAACAGTTACCACACCGATCTCACTGCTGTTGTCCTTTTTGACCGTATACGGTGCGCTCCACCAGACTTTTCCTTCCATGGAAACCGCACGCAGAGCAAAAATTCCGTCCGGATAACCGGTATGCAGCACAGTTTCAAAGGCGGCGGTATCCGTATTCAGCGGCAGCGGCAGAATATCCATGCGCTGCGGGATCTCAATGGCGATCTGCAGACCGTCTTCAAAGATCTTGTTGAATACGCCTGCGGATTTCAGCTTGGCAAGGGGCAGACTCCAGCTGAATTTTTTACCCTTGTCAGGTCCGGAAACATATTCTCCGTCAACATGGAGAACAGCCTTATCCATTTCCGACTTCTTTATGGAAATATTTCTTGCCCGCCGCCATGAGGTCGGAGTTGTGCTGTATTCGGGATTTTTATCCAGCGGCAGTTCCAGAGATTTGAGTGCAACATTACTCATGTAAGGGATCTTTTTATCCATCACATGCGTAAACCACACCGCAGAAGGAGCGTTGTCGATCCGCACATTTGTCCTGATCTTGCCGCCGGGTTTCATTTCCAGACGGTAAAAACTGAGGATCAGCGACTGACGGTCAATATCATTCTGACGGTACTCATTCTGCGGATCATAGGAAAAACGGGTGTCTCTGCCGTTCTGCACGGCTTCCAGAGTGTTGAGTTTTTCCGGGAACTCCAGATCGGCGCTCAACGGCAATTCAATGCGTTCAGGCAATGCTCCGGCGGGATTGACCGCCTTTCCGAATGCGACCGATGATTTTTTCGGGAAGAGGATATTGCGCAGCGGCGTGGAATACCAGGTGGTATCGCAGATCGTACTCGGACGTACCACCGTAAAGGGCAGACCTTCCTGGATCACCCGCCGTTTTCCCTGATAATCGATGGTCAGACGGGTGATAAGCACCCGGGAATCGATCCAGCGGAAAGCGGGAATACTCAAAGTATGGTCTGTGAAAAGTGAACGGAAAAAGGTCAATTCACCGGAATTGTAGATGATCTGATTTTTATCGTTGAGTATCTCTACCATCACGGTAAATTTTTCAGCTTCGCTGCTGTCGGGAACCTGAAGCAGTTCCAGCGTGTAATCAGGACCGGCTACCACTTGTTTACGGTGGGAAATTATCAGGTTCGGCAGAGAAAGATCATCGCCTTTATTGGGAGTAAGGGGCTTTTGGTTGTTGCGGTCATTCCAATACTTCAGGATCCGCTGATAAGCCATCGGCTTATTGACGGTGGGCTGGAAGTGACTGTCTTCATTATATTCGTCCCACTCAAAGGCTTTGAGGATATCCAGTTTGAAGTAATCGGCAATAGCCAGATACTGCCGCAAAGTTTTAGTTCCGTTGGCGGAAAGACGCTGTCTGCCGCGGTAATTATTGTAACCGGTCAAAATTTCCAGACCGCAGAGTTTTTTGCCGTTATACTTATCCTGAGCGCAGATCGCGGCAAAAAGCGGCATGATAATATCGTAATAATAGGAAATATCCAGATTGCCTTCCGCAGTAGTCATGCGGTTGCTGAACTCAACTCCTGCAGAAAATTCCAATATCTGAGTCAGGTAATCAAACCAGTAAAGAATCGTCGTAGCAGGAACTTCCCGGGTCTTGTTCCAGAAAACGTAGGGATCTTCAAGGTCTCTGACAGTGCCGCAGGAGTAAATAAAAGCGGCGGGATGTCCGGTCATTTTTTCCAGCTGTTTGACAAATTCACGGCTTTTGGAAATATTCAGCCATGTCCAGCAGAGATAGAGGATCCCGCCGTTATGACGCATAATATGCGGAGATTGACCGACACGTTTCATGCGTTCGGGATCCAGTTTTCCATTCTGACCATCGGGGGTGACGGTGGGAATGATTTTCAAATCGGAGTTCAATGCTTCCAGACTGTCGCAGTAACGCAGAAAATGTTCACCGACGAAAGAGTTGAAAGTTTTTATGCCGTAGAGGTCAAAAATTTCAAAAGTCTTTTTATGGGAAGCCCGCTGAAACTGACTGACCGGCTCACTGCCCCACTTGTCCCGGCCGCAGAAAAGCTGACGGTCGGTGTAGTTGTGATCGGTATACCACATTCTTCCTGCGGAAGAAAGCGATTCAAACGAGATGATCGGCGCCGAAACAGCCGGAATTTTCTTCGCAGCAAGTTTGCGGACTTCTGCCATCAGCTCTCTGCCCAGCTGAAAATCTTCAGGTGAAAGCGGTTTGATCTTCGCAGCTTTTTCGCGGATTTCCTTGAAATAAACCTTTTCGGCTGCCGAAACAGCAACACTCAGCGCTGCTGCAAACAAAAGTAAACTGACGACTTTTTTCATTTTACATTTTCCTCCACACTGTGAATAACTTCAAATGATTTGAGTTTTCCTTTAAAATAACGGGGATCACCGGTAGCTTTGCCCTCATGGTCAAGGGCGCGGGTCCCGTCGCCGCCGAAACCGCCGACCGCGATATGGCGGGCAAGTCCTTTACAGGGGAACGTTTCAGTTCTGCCATTCAGTGTAACGCTTATCTTCTCCAAATCGTACTTGAACTCGATTTTGTTCCATTTGCCTTCGACCGGGTCGAGATTGGTTTTGAAAATCTCAACATCCTCTCTTCCCTTTCCAGGATACTGACGGCGGTAAAAGTCGATTACCAGACGGTAATCTTCGGTACGCATACGGAAACCGGCGATCTCATGTTCGGCATGGACAAAGTAGACCTGTTCCCGGTCAATATCCAGCGGCATAAGTTCCATTTTCACTGTAAAACCGGTTCTCTGGGGAAAGAGCGACGGCGGGAAACCGATAAACTCCCCTTTGCCGGAGAAATTCAGACACCATGAACCGTCGGCAAGTTTTTCATACTGCGGAACTGCCGGATTGACCGCATTTGCCTTGCGGAATTTGTGGAAAGAGTACGGAATACCGTAAACTGAGCAGTGATAACCTTCAAACCCCGTCGGGACAGCATCGTAACCGCCGGCGTTGCCGTAAAACTCCCTGCCTGCGGCGGTGGAAAGAATATTTCCCGTTATTGCCGGATCGAAACGGTAAACGATATGCGGAACTCTTGATGAATCGGTTTTCAGCGTGGATGCGGCGGCTTTCCGGTCATTCCAGACGCGGATATCCGCCATTTTGCCTGACGGCTTGCGCTCAAGGATATACGGAGCGCTCCACCACACTTTGCCGTTTTTGGAAACGGCACGCACGCCGAGAACTCCCGACGGATAAGCGGTATTCAGTACAGTGGAAAACTCCGCATCTTTGCGGTTCAGCGGCAAAGGAATATCATCAAGCCGCTGGGGGATTTCCACTGCAAGCTGCAAGCCGTCTTCAAAGACTGTTGATTTGATGCCGGACTTTTTCAGTTCCGCAAGAGGAAGTTCCCACCGGAAAGTTTTATCTTTATTCGGTCCCCGGAAACGTCTGCCGGAAATCACCATCACGCCCGCATCAAGTTCAGAACGTTTCACCGAATATATACGGGCATTTCTCCACGAACTCACCCCGGTAAAGCGGAATTCCGGGTGCTGTTCAGCAACTTTTTCCACCGCCGGTGCCGACGGATCGTACATCCCGGGAGCTTTCGGGTCTTTAGCTTCTTCAAACCAGCAGGCAGACGGCACATTTTTGAAAGTCAGAGTTCCGTCTATGGCAATATATTCCGGATTGCAGTAATAGACACTCAAAATCAGATTGGTGCGCTCCTTATCATTCTGGCGGAACTCGTTGCGCGGGTCAAAGGTGAAGCGGGTGTCACGGTTGTCCTGCAAAACTTCCGCAGTGGTGAGTTTATCGGGGAATTTGAGATTTGCACTCACCGGAATATTCACGATCTCCGGCAATGCTCCCCCGGACGTTACTGCGCTGCCGAATTTTACTTCCGCCTCATCGGCAATCAGCAGATTGCGCAGCGGAGTGGAAAACCACACGGCATCATTGGCAACCGTCGGACGCACCACGGTAAAGGGCAGTCCTTCGTAAAAAGTACGGCTTTTCCCTTTGTAATCAGTTTTTATCCGGGTTCTCAAAGCGCGGGAATCAATATAATCCGCCGCTGAAATCTTCAAATTATGCTCTTTGATAACAGCGGTGTTGAACTCAACTTTGCCGCTTGAGCCGAGAACTTTGCCTGTTTCGTCAACGACTTCGATTTCGGCGGTAAAATTTTCACCGTTTTTCCCAAAATCCGGCAAATTGAGTATTTCCAGCTCATAATCATTGCCCGCGACCTGCTGTTTGCGGTGGGATACGATCAGGTTCGGTATCGAAAGATCATCACCGGGGAACGGAGTTATCTCTTTACCCTTGAGCAGAGCGCTGTAATAACGGGTGATACGCATAAAGGACATCGGCTTGCTGACCGTCGGCTGAAAATGGGAGTCTTCGTTGTACTGATCCCACTCAAACGCCTTCAGCAGATCGACTTTGAATTTGCGACAGAGTTCCATATAGCCGCGCAGAGTTTTAGTTCCGTCATTGGATAATCTCTGTCTGCCGCGGTAGTTGTTGTACCCCGTCATGATCTGCAAGGCGAGTATCTTTTTGCCGTTATACTCTTTCTGCGCACAAATGGCGGCAAAAAGCGGAAGGATCACCTCATCATAATAGCGGCGGCATGAGGTGGTATCCGGTTCAATGTAATAGTTCTGCACTTCGATACCGTCAGCGGTTTTGAGTATCTCACTCAGGTGATCGAACCAGTAAAGGATGATCGAAGCGGGAACCCCCTGACCGTTGATATAAGGCACAAAGGGGTCTTCCATACCGGGAACTGTTCCGCAGGAGTGGATGTACGCTACCGGCATTCCGGCGGCTTTTTCCAGTTCCGCAACAAACGCTTTTGTTTTGGGGATATCGAGGAACGTCCAGCACACGACCGGCATTTTGCCGTTGATCTTCAGCGCTTTCGGACTTGCCGCCGCCTTTCTGAACTGCTCCGGCTCAAGTTTTCCATTGTATCCGGCAGGTGTCACCGTCGGAACGAATTTGAAATCTTTATCGGCAAAAGTGTTGTGGTCTTCGATATGTCTTTTGCCTTCCTCACCGTAAAAAAAGCAGTTGTTTGCATCGAATCCGGCAAGTTTCATCAGCGAAAAATTCAGATGATGGCTGACCGTTTTGAAACGGCTGGCTCCGGATTCCCAGATATCACGTCCGGCAAAAAGACGGCGGTCGGTGTAAAGGTGCGGGGTGAAATACAACCTTCCGGCAAACGATACCGATTCGGCAAGCAGAAGCGGTTCGGCAAGCGCCGGTTTACGGGTTCGGGCAAGCGCCCGGATCTCTTTCATAAGTTTTTCCCCCAGAGTAAAGTCCTCCGGTGAAAATTTTTGGATTTTTGCCGCTTTTTCACGGATTTCTTTGAAGTACACTTCTTTGCCGCTCAAGACAAAGCTCACGCACAGGCAAAGAAATACAGCAATGTATTTCATTCCCGATCCTCCACAAATTTTCAGGGTAAAAAGAGGTTATTTGGCAGCAGGGTCAAGGATGATGACTTTGGGGTCGATCAGTTCCAGTTTGGCTTCTTTGCCGCCCTTCCAGTTGGCAAGCACCAGGAAACGGACATAGGCGACATGCGGCCACAGTTTTTTGAGACTGTTGTTTTTGATCATGCCGCTGACACCGGGTTTAGTGGCATAAAAAGCGTAATACATATAGCCGCCGGCACGGTGCTGACGCACGGCAGTACCTTTGGCAATATCCGCTTTGAGGGGCTTGTTGAGGGTCAGTTTCCAGCCTTCATCACATTTTTCGATACTTTTGACATTGGCAAGAGTGTTGTAGTTGGGCAGATCGCTCAAATCTGCCTTTGCTCCGGTGACCGGAACCTGATTTTTCACCCATTTTGCAGCATCGGCGATGATGATGAAATTTTCACCTTTTTTCGCATCGGCGGCAAGAGCAGTCAGAGTTCCGTCGATGGGATGCACGTTGGCGAACTGCATTTCATTGCGGTTTTTATCGTAGGCTTTGAAACCGATATACATGGTATCCGCAGGAGTTCCTTCAACGGCACGGAAAGTTCCGGAAACTTTCAATGAGTCAATGGTAGTTCCTTCAGGCAGTTTGATAAGTTTTTTAGCGATCATCCATTTCTGACCTTCGGCGATCAGACTGTTACCCTCTTTTTTGAACTGCCAGTGGCTCTGCCACGCTTCGGGAGTGTCAAATTTGAACTCCTCTGCACAGAGAGAAGCAAAACCGGCAAGTGCAAGAACAGCAATAATTTTTTTCATTTTTTATTTCCCTTTCTGAAGTTTTATTTATCAACGCACACCGCGTACATACCATCTTTCAGGATATTTATCTGCACCGCCGAGAGCACCTTTATACGGGTCATCATAGTCGACAACATAACCCTGAACATGACCGTCAAAGTGCAAAGCGTTGCATGTGCCGTTGTGACGGGGCACCGGAAGACCTGCATTCGGAGTAAATCCCCATGCACTGCTTTCAATAACATTGTCATAACCTGAAGTGGCATCTCCCTTTCCGTAACGGGTATCCATAGCGGTATAGAGAGCAGAAGGAGCTTTAACGTTGGTCATTTTTGCATTGGGCTGAAGAGTTGAACTGCCATTGGGACCATTGCCGACAGTAGAACCCTGATAGGGCTGACCGTAAGGCTGGTATCCGGGGATCTTGTTGTTTCCGGTGGGGTTGGGCTGTGAGTCATCTCTCCAGGTAAAAGAGGGGTCGTAGAAAATACCGATATCGGTGAAACCCAGATGGATAAGAACATTCTGCCATCTCAATCCGTCACTGCCGACCGACGGAATGATCGTTGAATTGTTTTTGACAAAGTAATCTTCGTAACTGTCGGTATATGCCTGATAGGCAGTTCCGATCTGTTTGAGATTGTTCACACAGCTTGCAGCTCTGCCGCGTTCACGGGCGCTGTTGAGTGCCGGCAGCAATATCGCCGCCAGAATCGCGATGATAGCGATCACTACGAGAAGTTCAATAAGAGTAAAGCTGAGAAGCTTTACTCCGTCATGACGGAAGCCGGACTGAATTTTTTTCATTTTCAATTTCTCCTTTTGGTTGGGAAAGTTACTTTTTATCTGCAAGCAGTGCCGTCACTGCATTCCATGCCAGTTTGGGGCGGCGGTACTCGTCGAGAATACCTTTGTTGTTGAATCCGCGCGCTCTGCCGAAGATGTGCGGGCCGGAAACATAACTGCGGGTATCGGCAAAGTGCCAGATGCTTATTCCCGCACAATCATCATGTTCAAGGGCATACTCCACACATTCAGAAAGCAGTTCCGCCTGATACTCCTCTGACCAGTAGGTTTTCAGCGGGTCGCGGAAACCGAGCAGCGCTTCAGCACCGATCTCAGTAATGAGGAACGGTTTATCTTTGGGCATCGCATCGGAAAGTTCCTGCAAACGCGGCTTGACCCGGTCATTGGTGTTGATACAGCCGTATTTGGAGTCATACCACCCCGGATAGGGATTCATCGCCACGATATCCACGATATCAGTGCAGACACACTTTTCATAACGGTTGCTGGCAAAGGTTATCGGTGTGTGCGGGTCGATGGAGCGTATTTTGTCGTACAACGCCTGAATGATAACTCTGGTTTCAGGCTTTTCACTTTCGTTTTCATTGAGATAGCCTTTGATGATGATACAGGGGTGATTGTAACTTGAAACGGTGAGTTTTTCCGCCTGATCGAGCTGGGCATCCATAAACTCCTGCGAATGGAGTTTGGGGGCTTTGAAGTCCCAGCCGAGAGTTTCCTCCCACACATAGATACCCATTTTGTCGCAGAGGTCAAGCAGAGTCTTTCTCTGGGCGTAGTGACTGCCGCGGACGTAGTTGAATCCGCCGTTTTTCAGCATCCGCAAGTCGGCGGCGATAAGCTGCGGCGGCATGGCGGCACCGGTCTGCGGGTGGCTTTCGTGACGGTTGAAACCGACAAGTTTGATCTCCTCGCCGTTGACAAGGATTTTTCTGCCGTCAAGTTTGATCTGGCGGATACCGAAAGTTTCCCGGATCTCATCGGCGGCGGTTTTGATGGTTACCGTGTGGAGATCGGGGGATTTTTCACTCCAGAGTTTGAACTCCGGCAGGGTGACGGTCGTATCAAGTCTGCCGCCGTCGAACTCCGCATCAGCGACGAATCCGGTATCGAAAACAAGCCGGGCTTTGCCGGAAAAGTTCTGCGCTGCACTTGCACGCAGACGGATTTTTCCGGTAACATAATCTTCGGTGGAGATCATCACACTGTGGATATACTCCTGCGGAATGGCTGTCAGCGTCACATCGCCGTAGATCCCGCCGTAACCGTGGAAGTCGAAATACGGTTCAAAAACCTCGTTGTATTTGTTGCAGAGGACAATGGCAAGTTCATGCTCCTTTTCCTCACCCGCATCGAAGACGAAATTTTCGGGCAGATAGGCGTATTTGATCACGCCGACACTTCTGCCGTCCCAGAAAACTTCGCCGTCAAGTCCGGCGCCGTCGATAAAGAGTTTCACCAGTCCGCCGGCAACGACTTTGCGGGAAACTACCGCATAGCCGCGCTTGCCGCAGTACGGCTCCATCAGGTCATAGCATCCGGGAACGGGCATGAACTCCGTCGTGGAAAAAGGATATTCCGGACGGGTATCGCCGCAGTAGGCAAAATCCCAGATGCCGTTCAAAATGTCACACTTTCTCATAATATTTTCCTGTGATGATTTTAATGTTTTATATATATTATACACATGATATGCGTTTTTCGCAAGAGTAAAAATTTAACCTTGAATAGCAATTTTGTCACACCGTTTCCACAGATTCCTCAGGAATATCATGCGTCAAATCCGATACAGAACAGCTGCGCAGAAGGAGCTTTGAACACTCTTCAAAACGGTTGTCAAAAACCCGGATATTACGGTGTACGGTATCTTCCCCCGGCTCCGGAACAGCGGGCATAATGTTCACCGCAACATCCCTGCAGAAGCGGAAACGGTTGCGGAATATCTGCACATCGCGCACGCCGCCGGACTCATACCAGTTGTTCGCATCACCGGATATATGTATCGCCGGACGCGCCGCCGTCTGACGGAACTCGTTGTTGAATACCCGGCATTTTCCCGCCGAAGTCAGGAGCAATCCCCGTGTCGGATAGCACTCGAAAACAGAGTCATGCACATCGGCATCAGGATAAGCGCTCATATTTTCAAGGACAAAATGTCCGCTGTCAGCGAACTTTTCCATATCCCGGTCAAGAGTTATTTTCACCGTATCGCCCCAAACGCCTTTCACTGCGGCAACAAAGCAGAACTCTTTGCGGCACATATCGTTCCGGTCAACAAAGCACACTTCATCGCCTTGGGCAAAGGGCATCCAGCCCCAGGTTTCAGACTGGCAGAAACGCAATTCGGCTTCACATCCGGAAATTTTCACCACTTCAAGATAGGTTCCGTGGATATTCACCGGATCATCCTGCGAACCGGAAAAAAAGCAGTTGCCGATATCCACCCTGCCGTAACAGGAGGATATCTGGATACAGTCGGCATGGGCGGAACACCTTCTGCCGCTGCCCGGAGCCGGTGCGTGGCGGTGATTGCGTATGGTGATATTTCTGCTCATCTGGCCGACCACTCCCAATCCGGGAGTGAAAAAGAGTTTCATACCGTCAAGTGTCACATTTTCACAGTTGGCAATGACGATACCGTTGGCACGGCGCGACGGATGGCGGAACTGCCAGACTTCTCCGGCTTTCACCGGAGGAGCCTCACGGTAGGTGAACTCGATGCCGCCGGAAATGACTTCAAACTTTTCCGCCTCTTTCAGCGGATTGAAAACACTCCGGAGATTGGAGGAGTTATCCGCAGTTGCGCACTGCACCACCTGCCATGAATCGCGGGTCTCAAGCGCACCGTCGGCATCGACCCAGCAGAACTCTCCGTTACCGTCTATTTTCCATAGAGAATCGGCATGAGGTTTGAAAAGAACTTTGCATTTGTCCACTTTTTCTGCCGTCATTTCCGACACCCGCGGACGGACGTAATCTATGCACAGCTCTTTCAATGTGATATTGCGGCATCCGGTCATTATGACCGCGCTCATATCACCGTTCATCAGCAGTGTTGCACCGTTGCCTTCAACAGTCAGATCTTCCATATTTTCAAGGAGCAGACCGATTTTTTTGACCGGATCTTCATTCTGACTGATGGTGTTTGAAACGAAAATCATCCGGGCAATGGAATCGGCTTTGTCAAAACGGTACACACCGGCTTTCAGCGAAAGCACCCGGGGCGGCGGCATACCGGCAAGAGTTTTCAACGCATTTTCAAATACCCGACAGCACGATTGAGCTGCCGGGAGAAGTTCCACAATACTTTTTTTCATAACAGAGTATTCTCCAGTTTTATTGTTTCTATTCCGAACGGAGCAACTGAGACCGAGTCGGGCTGAGTCCCTCTCTGCGGAGGACGCCAGCTTGAGAGAGAGCGCCCCTCACCGCCGCGGTAATCAGCAGTCAATGCAAACTCCCGGTGATGCCCGAAAAAGTTCTGCGCACTGTTGGCAAGAGTGATGACGATTTTATTTCTGCCCGTTTTCACCGGAACGCGCCGCACTGCCTGCGGAGTATAAATCAGCGGCACGGCACTGCCGTTGACCTCAATGCGCATGACTCCGTTTCCGCAAATCGACAATGCGGCAGTACCGGCTTTTTCAGCGGTGAACTCCCCTTCATAAACGACACTTCCCCAGTAAAACGGCATCCCCGAAAGCGCCAGATCACCGAAAGAAAGAGGGGTATCGGGAATTATCTTGAAATCATTATCACTCAGTGAGATAAGAAAATCGCCTTCGATATACATATTTTCAACCCGCCTGCCGTCGGAAATTATTTCAAGGATATTATCCAGCGGTTTCAAGATACTGCTGACATCAGCACCGTACAACGCATTGTTCGCCGGATGATGCCCAAGATCAAATTTCAGCGGAACACCGTTGAGGAGCAACTTTTGATTTTCACTCCACAAAACGGCACTGCCGCCGGGGAAATCAAACTTTCTGTGCAGAACAGTTCCCGCTTCGTGTTCAGGGAACTGACCGCAGAAAAAGTTTCTGCCGTCTGGCATTGCGGCAAAGTCGATAAGAAAAATATTGCCCCGGTCACGGGAAATTTTCCACTTTATCTCAGAAATACCGGAAGCGTTTTCCGGATATTCCACTTCTGTATATTCTGCCGGAACAAGAAAAACACTGCATCCATGGAGCAATTCAAAACTTCCGCCGCACAATGAATCACTTTCAGCAGAGTAAAAGGCAAACCCCCGCCCGGAACTCAAGTGCTGAACAGTTCCGGAACAGTTGACGATAAAATACTCCTTTTTTCCCTCAACTTCACGCCGCTGAACCATAAGTTTATCCATATTTTCAGCGGTGAACGGCATAAATACGGCATTTATATCCGGCGGGGCAATGAAACTCATATCATCGGCACACTCAATGCCGCCGACAAGCCGCGGCAAATCTCCTTCATAAAAAACTTTGCCGCCGTCAGATGCGAAACGGCGCAGGATATCCAGCGTGGAGCGCTCAATATTGAGCAGTGCCGGAAGGATAACCGACGAATACTCCATGTTTCCCAGAATCAATTTGCCGTTTTCCACTCTGCCGTATTTTGCAAGCTGTTCCTCGTGTCCCAGATCAAATTGGGTGTGACAGGAAGAAAGTTTGAGCAGAATTCCGGCAAATTCCCGGTAATATTCATCAAGGTCGGGAAAATCCGGATTGCAAAAATGCCGGATTTTTTCATGGGTCAGCGAATCCGCCCCGCTGATCGTCCACACCGTCAACGCAGGATAGATCACCAGTGTGTCATTATCCGCTTTGCCGGAACGCAGACGCTCCACGCTCCGGATAAGCTGAGCGCTGAACTCCTTATGGAACTTGAAATACGGCTGCTGATAAAAGAAACTTGCCGGATGGTCGCGCTTTGTTATTCCGCCGGAAGTGTAACTGTACGCATGAGCCGTAAGCATATTCACACCCAGAACAAGGTTTACATTTATCTGCGCCATCTGGCGGGCAAGCGGCACGCCCCACCCCAGCGAGGTGAGAATTTCCCCCGAACAGCTGCCGTCACCGAACTGATGGGCAACTGATGATACCGTTTTGACCAGCACGATCATGGATTTACCGTTTTTATTCACCGGGCAGTCAAGATATCTGCCGTCATCCATACCCGCCATGAAATCGTCGATCCCGGGAACAGATTCACGCTCATAAAACAGCATCGGATCGGTAAACTGTCTGAGAATATTGGAAAATGGTCCTTCGTCGCCGGAAAGGTGTCCGACTATCTTCACACCGTGCGCACTGCACCACTTTGCCATTACCCCGATGCAGTTATCCAGAAAAAGATCGCGCACCAGTTTGCGGTAGTCGGCACGGAGTTTTTCACAGCCGGGCAGGTCTTCAAGGAGCAGCGGGAGTTTTTCCGTCAAACTGTATCCGTAACGCTCAAGGAATTTTTCCTCAATTCCCGGCGTCCAGCTCAGGTGGTGCATCGAATTATCATCAAGCAGATGATTGAGATCATCGGTATAAATCACCGGGATCACATTACCGAAGAACTCACCCGCTTCAGCATAATAACGTTCGTGGGTCAATTCGATGAATTTTTCAACGGCAGCGGCATTGAGTGTGTCGATATAGGGTATGGGTTCACTGTTTTCCACATAAAATGCCAATACGGATGTATCCGGAGCAAGAGTGGATAGATCCGCCTGTCTGCTCAAATCATCAAGCGCAAAAAGTGCCAGATGATCTTTTTCGACCTCTTCCGCACGGCAGTAATCGTACGCAAGCGCCTTCTGGCGGTAGGGTTCCCCGAGTGCGGGAAGTCTGCCGCCGACACTGCCGGAAGGGTATCCTTCTTCATCGTAAAGCCAGATTTTCAGACCGAGCCGCTGTGCCTCTTTGCAGGCGTGGCGGACAAGTTCAAACCAGCGCGGCGAAAGATACTCTGTCTGATTGCCGCTGCGGGCATGGATCGCCATTCCGTGCAGACCGGCACCGGCGGCAAGTTCCAGCTGACGGGATATTTCATCTTCTTTCTGAAAACCGTTCCAGAACCAGAAGGGAACAAGGATATCATTCATGATTTTATTCTGCATAATCAGGCATGTGGATAACTTCAAACGATTTGAGTTTACCTTTGAAATAACGGGGTCTGCCGTCGGGCGACAAGTCACTGCATCCGCCGAAACCGCCGACCGCCATCCAGCGGGGGATACCGGAGGTTTTGAAACGTTTTTCCTGACCGTCAAGGCGCAATGAAACATATTTCATATCCCATGACAGCTCAAGTTTCTGCCAGATGCCCTCTTGGACACTCAACCCGGTATCGAAGGTCTGAATTGACTCCAACGGGTCGTTTTCAGCTTGACGGCGGTAGAAGTCGATGATAAGTTTCCCCTTTTGCGTCCGGACCCGGAATCCGGCGGGCAAGGCGTTTTCGTGGGTAAAATATACCTGATCTCTGGAAATATCCTGCGGCAGAAACTCCATTTTCACGGTAAACCCTGTCCGCTGCGGAAAGAGTGACGGCGGAAAACCGATGAACTCCCCTTCGCCGGAAAAGTTCAGTATCCATTTTCCATCGGCATCCTTTTCCCACTGCGGCGGCGCCGGATTGGGCTTGGCAGGGTCGCGCCGGACACCGAAGGAGTGCGGAACAGAGTAAATAGAACAGTGATATCCTTCAAATCCGGTGGGAACAGTGTCATAACTGCCGGCATGAGCATAAAACTCCCTGCCGGCGGCAGTGGTGAGGATATTGCCCGCATACGCAGGGGAAAAACGGTATTTCACCACCGGGATACGGCTTGAATCGACTTTGAGAGAGTATACACCTTTTTTATCATGAAACAGCGGAATTGAAACTTTTTTTCCACTTTCCTCCGCCTTCAATACACACGGGGAACTCCACCACACTTTTCCGGCACGGGAGACGGCGCGGATGGCGAAAGCTCCGGTGGGATAACCGCTTTTCACCACGGTTTTGAAGTTGACACTCTTACTGTTCAACGGCAGCGGCAGATTGTCGAAACGGCTGCACACTTCCAGCGCAAGGGCAAGTCCGTCAGGGAACACCTGTGAACGCAATCCGGAAGATATCAACTCTTTCAACGGCAACTCCCAACGGAACGCTTCCCCTTTGTTTTTACCGCCGGTACGGGTGCCGGAAATGACGATAACACCGGAGTCGAAGTGCGTTTTTTCCAGCGAATAAAGTTTGGCTTTGCGCCAGTAATTGACACTTTGCAGCGTAAACGCCTTCTCCCCGGCGGCGGAACTTTCCACCGCTTTTACCGACGGATTTATAAAATAGCGCGAACCGGGGTCAGCAGGTGCGGTATACTCCAATGCTGAAGGCGCGTTGCGGAACTCCACTTTGCCCTGAATATCTATGCGGTGGGGGTTGTTGAGATAGTAGAAGGTCAAACGGAGATTTCTTCTCGTTTCATCGTATTGGCGGAACTCGTTGTGACGGTCGAAGGCAAAGCGGGTATCCCTGCCATCCTGAACGACCTCAAGCGAATTGAGTTCTTCGGGGAAAACTCCGTTGAATTCCAGCGGGAGCGCCCGTTTTTCCGCCAGACCGTCAACGGCGGCTTTTCCGAACTTCACGGCTTTATCCGCCGGAAAAAGGATATTGCGCAGCGGAGTCGAGTACCATGTGGCATCACAAACCGTTGTCGGACGGACGACAGCAAAGGGCAAACCTTCCTGAATGACCCGCGTTTTCCCCTTGTAATCAATGGTCAGACGGGGGATTATCACCATGCTGTTTATGTACTTTGCCGCAGGGAGTTTCACGGTATGGTCCTTCAACACCGCGCGGTCAAAATGTTTTGTGACAGGAGCGAGGAGAGTTTTGCCGTTTTCATCAAGAAGTTCCAGAGTGACTTTGTACTCCAAAGCCCCGTTACTGTCGGGAACATTGAGCAGTTCCACTTCAAAATCCGCTCCCGCCGGCATCTGTTTGCGGAAACTTACGATCAGATCCGGCAGAGTCAGATCATCACCGGCAAGCGGAGTTATCTTCCTGCCTTTCCAGCGCGAAGTATAAAAGCGCAGTATCCGCGGAACTGCCATCGGCTTGTTGACCGTCGGCTGAAAATGGGTATCTTCGTTGTATTCATCCCACTCAAATCCGGAAATGAGGTCGAGCTTGTATTTCACACAGAGATCGAGCCAGTCCCGCAGCATCCCGGTTCCGTCGTGGGAACGGCGCTGATAGCCGCGGTAGTTATTGTATCCGGTGGTTATCTGCTGGGCCCACAACTTTTTGCCGTTGAAACGCTCCTGAGCAAAAACCGCACCGAAAAGCGGCATTATCACCTCTTCATAATAACGTACAGACATGGTCCCGTCGGGTTCGCCCAGACAGTTGCTGTAACGCACACCTGCACAAAACTCCAGAACTTCGCTCAGACGGTCATACCAGTAGAGCAGAGTCGTTGCCGGAACACCTTTGCCGCGCATGTAGAAAATATAGGGATCTTCCCTGCCGCTCCATGTTCCGCAGCTGTAAATCAGCGATATCGGAATGCCCGCCATCTTTTCCATATCACGCAGAAATATTCCGGTCTTTTCTGCATCGACCTGAGAATAGGCAAGCACCATCATTTTACCGTTGAGCATCATTTTTGCGGGGAGTTCCGCCGCCATTTTCACCAGATCGGCTTTGAGCGAACCGTTGTATCCCTGCGGAGTGACTGTCGGAACAAATTTCAAATCCGGCTTGAGCGCGGTGATATCCTCCGCGTAGCGGCGCGGATTCACACCGTAGAGAAAGCAGTTTATCAGATCGACTCCGCAAAGTTCCATAAGTTCAAAAGTTTTGCGGTGTCCGGCGGTTTTGAACTCGCTTCTGCCGGCTTCCCACATATCGCGGGCGCAGAAAAGCTGACGGTCGGTGTAGTTATGGTCGGTGAACCACATTCTTCCGGCGGCGGAAAGCGACTCCATCATCAACAGCGGGCGTTCATTCACCGGGCGGCGTTTGGCGGCAAGTTTACGCAGTTCGACAAGCAGTTCTTTGCCGAGTTCAAAATCCTCCGGCGAAAGACGCCTGACCTTTTCCGCCTTTTTGCGGATAGTATCCAACGTTCCCGTCTGCTGTGCAGAAAGGATCATTGCCGCAAGCAGAACCGGAACAAGAAAAAATCTTTTCATTTTATTCAACCTTTTTCAAATTGACATTGACTCGGATATCATCTAAATAAAGTTCGCCGTTTATTCCGCCGATGTAGAAAATAAAGTAACTTGTTCCGGGGAATGCTCCGAGTTCATACACTTTTTTATGCGTTACCCATTTTCCCTGCGTGTCAACTGTTTCGTGGAAAAAACGGTTGCTTTTAAGGTGTTTGCCCGGTTTTCCGGTAACAGGGTCCACTCCGTAACAGATATCGGAAAAGGCGATGCGTGCCTTGCCGTTGTAACGGAATGAAACCTCGTATTTCCCCGGTGTGAAGTGACGGGTATTGAGCATGTTGAAGAATTTTTTATTGAATTTCAAATGGATACTGCACTTGCCGGAAGGAACAAAGGCACTTCTTTCAGGCTCCTCCTCAAGGTCGATCAATTCAAACTCTGCCGCACCGCCGCAGGGACGCCACGACTCCGGCAGAATGACCACCGGAGCCCTGCCCATATTCCACCCGGCGCGGATATGCTGCAGAAGGTTTTTGTCAAGCGCTTTGGCTATGGATACTTTTTTCTCAAAATCACCGTTGTACAGAAGATTTTCACCTTCCGCACAGGCAAAAGCACTCCAGAGCATCGCCGTCAGCAGTAAAAAATTTTTCATCTGTTCCCCCCGTTTTTATTTCACGGTGAATTTCACCGCCGTTTTATTTCCGCCGATCACCTGCCGGAGTTCGGCAGTATAAACACCTTTGGCATCATTGTAAGCAGGTACGAATCTTGCGGAATTTCCGCTTACCCGCCGGATGAAAACCGCTTTGCCTGCCGGATCACAGACTGTCAGTATTGCCGTATTATGAATTTTGCCGAATGTGAACTGCACCGCTGAACCGGCGTTGACTGAAGATGGTGCAGCTTCTATTTCCGGAACAGCCGGAACCGATTCCAGACAGGCGACAACTCTGCCGGAAGCAGGAGCAAGGGTCAACTCAAAACGCTGTACTTTACCGAAATAACGGTTTTGCAGAATATCGTAAACGTGCATGGGCTTTTCGAGGGTGACTATCCTTGAAAAATCACCTCCGGCGGCGGAAAGAAGCGAAGTGCCTCCTTCAGCTCCGGCAGCTTTTTTCACCACGGAATCAGCTCCGGAGCGCTGGGCAAGCAGGGTGAGATAACGGTCACTGCCGTGTTTGAAAACCATTGTTCCGGCAATATTTCCGCTCCGGTCGGTAATGCGGGCTGCCGGACGGACGTTTGCTTTATCAAGCAGACGGAGCATCGCGTACTGTATACCTGATGCCTCCCCTTTCCGGATACGGCTGTCGGCTCCGGAAATAAAGCCGCCCAGATACGCCGCGTAACCTTTGCCGTATTTTGAAACATGGAATTTGTCAAAGTTGCCGAACACTTTCAGAAGCGGACTCTTTTTGCGCGCTTTTGCATGTTCATCCATCACTGCCGGGTCATGATCTGCGATCACCATTCCGCCGCGGGAAACAAACTTTTCAACTGCGGCACATTCGGCATCACTCATTGCCAGCGCATAAGGAAGGATAAGCACTTTGATATTTTCCGGAATACCTTTTATTGTCTCATCCGGAGTTGCCAGATCGTATCCGGCACCGATGCTGTCCAGAAGGGCGGTGAACTCATTCACTGAAAGCTCCCATGTGTTCTTATCCGGAGCAAGCACCGAAGCGAGCATGGAACTGTTGGAGTAGTGTATCCAGATACCGTCATTCACCGCTTGAGAATTGATGAGCAGTTTACCGATACCGCTGGAACGGATAAGCTCCACCTCTTTTGCCGGAACCGTAAATTGCGGCAACGGTGCAAGATCAGGTCCGGTGATGCACGCGGTGGTGAAAGAGTTGGTATTCTGCGGTTCGCCGCTGAACCAGTAAAATACTCCGTGAAGTCCGGCAAAAAGATAATGCCATACCGTCTGCCTGAGCTGCTCACTGCCCATCATCGTTTCATAGGTTCCGAACCAGGCGCTTTTCAAAGCTCCCGGAGCAGTGTATTTGAGTGCATGAACGTCGCGAGTGTTGAAGTACGGAGCGCAGAAATCGAAGTTTTTCAGCATTTTGGGCAGATTGTATCCCTGCCAGAACCGGGTGGGATAGACCATTCCTTCAATACCGATGCGGTGGCGTTTATCCACGGCGCGTATCTGTTCGACTTTGTAAAGATGCCACTTGACAAACTCCTCTTCCATAAAAAGCCGGTAATCGAGCCAGAGTGAATAGTGCCCGGCTTTGAGCGATTTTTCAAAGGGAGCGGCGACGATATCGTCAAACGATTTGTAACTGCTCAGGTATGATTTATTTACATTATCCAATGTACCGTAAACCTTTTTGAGATACTCCCTGAAACGGCGCTGACAGTTGCCGCAGAAGCAGTTTTCATCCTTCATCACAAAGGCGAGGTGATTTTCGTCACCGAGGTTGTAAAATACCACTCCGGTCTCTTTCAACACATTGAGCCATTTGAGAAAATGGGTATCGCGGTCAAAGGGCAGACCTTTTTCATCAGTGAGTTTGCCCGTCTGCTGAAATTTCTCAAAATACGCAAAGGGACAGGGACGTTTCAGCCGGAACTCCACCGCCGCCGACAGACGGGTTATATACGAAGCATAATCCATTCCGTGCCGCTTGATATTGCGCGGAGTGAACGCCATTTTGGATTCCGGTGAATAGATACTGCTTGCACACATGACAAAATCTATCCCCTCTTTGCGCATGGCATCGAGCCACAAACTGTTCACCCTGCTGTTTGATATGCCGTATGACCACATGCCGAAAAGAAAATCATCGGGCTTTCCCCGGCGGTCGGTGTTGAAGTAGATATTTTTCCGTTTTTCATCAACGACCGTACCGTTTTTCAGAGCTTTTACGGATATTTGAGCGTAACGGCTCAGCTGATGAAGCACTTTGAGATCGAATGCGGCGGAGTTTCCGTCAACGGCAAAGGTGCGTTCAAAGATCACCTTGCTCCGGTCATCGGTCAGAGTCAATGCGATATCCCCTTTGAACAACGCGGCAAAATCAAGTTTCACCGGAATGATCTCATCAGGGTAATAAATATCTTTGGCAAGTGCGATATCCTTTACCACTTCCGCATGTTTGCGGACGACCGGCAGAAAGGTGAAGTCGATGGTCCGGTTTGCAGAGTCAAGCAGCTTCACTTCGACCATTGCCGCCGAAGCGGGGAGATTTTCAGCATGGAATCTGCCGCGCGACTGCGAAGTTGCCGGAACTTTGAAAGATGTCACACTTCTGCCGAAACGGTCAAGGACGGAATACTCCAGAAACGAGCCGGCAGGCAGCGGATGCACACTCACAGAATCAACTCCGGAAGTTGTGACTTTCGGCGCATAAGGTTCCGTAAGCACCATCATACATTTGGCGATAAACGCCAGTGAAAGTTCATAATAAAGCGGATCGTCGGATTCAAAAGGTGTAATGGATTCCGTAAACACCCAGTTCGGGAGCTTCTGTTTCAACGCCGGGTAATCGACCGCCATTATCTGCCCTCTGCCGTACTCTCCGGTGCGGATAACACTGTCTTTGAGAAGCGGAACCGCATCTGCGGGAAAGTCGATCTGGGTTTTATTGTACTCCCCTTCCGGCAAAGCAGCGGGCGTTCCGTCAAAACCGATAACGAGCATGGATGCACCGGCTTTCACCCGTTCAAGAAATTTCTGCTGAACCGCAGGCGGAATGTTCGTCCACTGTATCTTGCCGAGAACGATAAGGTCACACTCCGGGAGCTGTTTGAGGATTTTTTCCAACTCCGGCTTATACTCATCCGCCGTCATCGCCTGACCGTAAACCCGGATATTTTTACCGGAAGTGCTGTATCCGGCAAAGGGTGAAAAAGTTTTGTAATCGTAAACCGGCAAAAGTATGTAACGGTACTCAAAACGCTGCTGAAGTTCGATCGCCTCACGCTGACCGATGCCCGAAAGAAGCATCAATGCAACCGGGATTTTGCCCGCTTTGGGATTGGCAAAGGTACGGTGCGGCGATGCCGGGGGATTTTTTATCAGCCGCCACGCCGGAGTTCCGTCTTTTGACCACGCTCCGAGGGTCAGGGTGAAAAACAGACAGACAAGCAGAGAAATAAAGCGTTTCATGATATCATAATCCTTTGAGTTGTTCGATCATCTGAGCTTCTTCACGGATGGCATTTATTTTTGAAACGGTACAGTTGTTCCGGATGGCATCGACCTTATCTTTCAATTCGGAATAAATCCCTTTTTTACGCAGTTCAGCTTCCAGTTCCGCAACAGCTTTGCGCATCTTCTTTTTCAGCGCGGCAGAGGCGGCGGAAGGGGCGCCGAAGGTGAGAGTTCCGAATCCGGAAGGATTGTGGAAGGCACTGCCGACATGCGCCCAGGTTGAGTTGAAGTTGTCACTGAAACGGACATTGCGGCAAAGGTTGAATTTCCAGTTGTCCCCGGTTTCGGCGCTCACACCGAGATCGGAAAAAGGAATGATGAATTTCACCTGCCAGAAGTCAGAGTGAAAACTCAATTCATATTTCCACGCAGGAGCGGCAACATTTTTGCGTGAATCGTAAAACATGCCGTTGACTCCGACGGCAAGCTGAACAAAATTTTTCAACTGCGGCGGGTCAAGAAAGATCTCAACGCTGTCCACCATCGGCCATGAACGGACGATCTGCCGGGGTGTCCTGCCCAGTTCCGGAGCTTTCGGATCACTGCATTTGACGGTGATATAAAGATTTTTCCGGTCAAACTCTGCTTTGAAAGCCGTGGGGTACTTGATGGGTGTGGAATTGTCATTGGCATAAACTAAAGGCGTGTTCAAAGAACCGTCAGCATAGGCAACAGAAGCCGCCAAAGAAGATACTGACAGAAAACATAAAAGCAAGGATAGGAAAAACAGTTTTTCAAGTTTCATTTTGACCTCTGCATTTTTGTAACAACATTTGTATTATTCTGCGGCATTTTGCCGTCCGCACTTGAAAAAGTGACTGAACTGTATATATTATACACAGGTAACAACGTTTTTGCAAGAGTAAAATTTTAACACAACAGGGTAATTTTGTCACATGGAAACTTCAAGGAGCAGAAACTTTTTCTGGGGACCTGACCGGTCATTTTCGCTGTATGTGCGCTCTTACGGAGACTTTATACTTGTCCCGCCGGATACCGAAGCTCGCAGGACGGTGGATTTCGGGGAAATTTTCTGGCCGGTGAGCGGGCAATGCAAATTCCGCATGGACGGCAGGGAATATGTGGTAAAACCGGGATATCTCTGGTATTATCCGCCGGATTCACACCACGATTACAATCCGGTAACGACCTTTCACTACTGCTGGCTGACCGTGGCAGGGAAAAATGCCGGACACTTTTTTGACATGCTCAATATAACTCCGGGAATGAACCGCGCCGGACACTGTCCGGAACAGCTCTTTGCCCAGCTCGGCAACGATTTGAGCTACCATACCCCGAAACACCGCATCAACGCCCTGACGACAGCATTCCGTATCGCGGCAATGGCATCGTACATGCCCCGCACTCAGAACAACTCCGACCCGTCGATGGAAGATGCCAAAAATCTGATCGACACGACCTATGATGATCCGGATTTGAGCGTCACTCAGCTTGCGGAATATCTCGATATGCACCGGGGCAGTCTGAGCAGAGCATTCCGGAAAGCATTCGATATGACGGTATCGGATTATATAATCTTCGTCCGGCTGAACAATGCAAGAAAGATGCTTGAAAATCCCGCATATCCGATAAAAGAGGTTGCCGAGGCATGCGGCTTCGGGAGCGCGAACTACTTCACCAAAGTATTCGCCGGACACTCCGGAATAACTCCGCAGAAATACCGCAAACAGCTTATCCCCAGAACTGAAGAATAACTCCGGCACAGCCCTGCGGCTTGCACGCTACACCGGTTTTAGATACCACCTGCGGCTTGCGGGCTTTAGGGTGCGCCGCTGACTGAGAGTGCTGTGAATACTAAGAATACTAAGAATACTGGTTTTTTATTTGGGGCGGCGCTGTTTGCAGTCTGCGCGGGGTGTTTGCAGACACTCACAAGACCCACCCCCAGTATTCCCAGTATTCCCAGTATTCATAGTTGGCAGCTCTACCCAAGAGACCGCAGAAAGTGGCTTGTTTGCAAACTGAACCCTGCGGCTTTCGGGCTACACCGGTTTTAGATACCACCTGCGGCTTGCAGATTATAGGGTGCGCCGCTACTGTGATTACTGAGAATACTAAGAATACTATGAATACTGGTTTTTAAGGGGGCGGCGCAAAAAGCAGTCTGAGCAGGGTGTTTGCAGACTGAACCCCAACGGCTTGCGGGCTGCACCGGTTTTTCTCAAAAAATGGTGCCCTCTATGCGATTCGAACGCATGACCTGCTCCTTAGGAGGGAGCCGCTCTATCCAGCTGAGCTAAGAGAGCACTTATAATCTATTTGAATTCCGGATACGCCGCAGCGGGGATCTCTTCGGCTTTAAGGGAGTTATCCGGCGATACCGCACTCATCGGCGGCGGAGTCCGTGCCGGAATATAATCCAGCACAAAACTGTTTTCCGCCCGCAAATCATTTACTTTTATTGCGTTGCCGACTTTGTAAAACTCGTAATAAAAACACCATTTGCGCTGTTCCGCTCTGGTCATATCCGGAACGATGCGGTTGTCGGAAAGGATCTCAAACTTACCGCCCCAATCCCAGTAGCCGTTATCGGTTCCGGAAACATATTCCGGATTACGCAGACGCATAACGAGGATATCATTATATATCGCGATAAAATCATCCCTGCCGGGCTGCGAAGTCTCATACTTGCCGTTGGGCAGAGTGGGGACGGTGCATCCGGCAAAAAGCACGGCAAAAAGCGCAAAGATGAAAAGTTTCAACCGCATAAACCCGATTTCCTCAGATAACGATATTGACAAGACGTCCCTGGACCCAGATGACTTTCTTCGGTTCTTTGCCGCCCATTGCCTCTTTCACGGCATCGTCCGCCATCGCAATGGCTTTGGCGGTATCGGCGTCACAATCGACAGGCATCATCAGACGTGCCTTGGGTCTGCCGAGTACCTGAACAAGAATTTCCACTTCGCTGACCGCAAGCACCGATTCATCGCAAACGGGGAACGGCTCATACGCAATCGTGCCGGTATGACCGAGGTGTTCCCACAGTTCTTCGGCAAGGTGCGGAGCAAACGGCGCCAGCATCAGCGTGAACTTCTCTGCGGCATCGCGGGGCAATTTTTCAAGTTTGGCAAGCTCGTTGAGACAGACCATCATCGCACTGATCGCGGTGTTGAATCCGAAGGTCTCAAGGTCGGAACCGACCTTTTTGATCGCCGTGTGGATAACACGCTGAAGCTCTTTGCCCGCCGCTTCACCGGTAAGCGGAGTAAGACCGATGACACGGTACGCTTTTTTCAGGAAACGGTGAACGCCTTCGACCCCGGCAGTGTTCCACGGTTTGACAGCTTCCAGCGGTCCCATGAACATTTCATAGAGACGCATACTGTCCGCGCCGTAACGGGCAATTACATCGTCGGGGTTGACGACGTTGCGCAGACTCTTGGACATTTTCGCAGGGAACTCGACCAGCGCTTCACCGTCGGATTTGCGGACGGGACCGGCGGCAGTAAATTCGACCTGATCGGTCGGCACGAGCGCGCCGCGGGAGTCTTTGTAAGAGGTTCCGAGGATCATTCCCTGATTGACCAGTTTGGTAAACGGCTCCTTGCAGTGGACATAGCCGAGATCGAACAGCACTTTATGCCAGAAACGGGCATAGAGCAGGTGAAGCACAGCATGTTCCGCACCGCCGACATAGAGGTCGACCGGAAGCCAGTATTTTTCAAGTTTCTTATCCCACGCCGCTTCGGTGTTTTTCGGGTCGATATAACGCAGATAGTACCAGCATGATCCTGCCCACTGGGGCATGGTGTTGGTTTCGCGGCGTCCTTTACGACCGGTTTTCGGACAGGTATAGTTGAGCCAGTCGCCCGCTTTAGCAAGCGGCGGTTCGCCGGTGCCGCTGGGCTTGAAGTCGGGCATTTCCGGCAGAGCGACGGGGAGTTCGCTTTCATCAACCAATTCAACGGAGCCGTCTTCAAAGTGGATGATGGGGAACGGTTCGCCCCAGTAACGCTGACGGCTGAAGAGCCAGTCGCGCAGTTTGTATTTGACCGCTTCCTTCCCCATTCCGCGATCGGCAAGCCATTTGGTGGCGGCGGGTTTGGATTCTTTGACAGAAAGACCGTTGACATCAAGTCCTTCGGCATTAGCGGAGTTGATGAGTTTGCCTTCACCCGTCCAGCACGCTTTTCCGGCAAGGACCGCATCGACATCGACACCTTCGGCTTTGGCGGCTTCGGCATCGGGAGCGATGATACACTTGATCGGCAGACCGAAGACCTGAGCGAACTCAAAGTCGCGGGTGTCGTGCGCAGGAACCGCCATGATCGCGCCGGTTCCATAAGAAATAAGAACATAGTCGGAGATCCAGATCGGAATCTGATCGCCATTGACCGGATTGGTCGCATACGCTCCGGTGAAAGCTCCGGTCTTTTCAGTGGATTCGGTACGGGCAAGGTCGCTTTTCTGAGCGGCGGCGGCACGGTACGCTTCGACCGCCTCGCGGCATTCAGCTGTGGTAAGTTTATCGACCAGCGGATGCTCCGGAGCAAGCACCATATAAGTGGCTCCGAAAAGAGTATCCGGACGGGTGGTGTAAACAGTCACCGCTTCGCCGCAGGTGGTCTGGAAGATGACTTCAGCTCCGGTGGATTTACCGATCCAGTTGCGCTGCATTTCTTTGATGCCTTCGGGCCAGTCAAGGTCGTCAAGGTCGTTGAGCAGACGTTCAGCGTATTCGGTGATCTTGAGCATCCACTGCTTCATCGGGCGGCGCTCGACGGGGTGATCTCCGCGCTCACTGCGGCCGTTGATGACCTCCTCATTGGCAAGCACGGTTCCGAGAGCCGGACACCAGTTGACCGCAACTTCATCAAGGTAGGCAAGTCCTTTTTTGTGGAGCTGCATAAAAATCCACTGAGTCCATTTGTAATAGTTGACATCGGTGGTGTCGATCTCACGATCCCAGTCGTAGCTGAAACCGAGGGATTTGATCTGTTCACGGAAGTGGTTGATATTTTTCTCAGTGGTGATCGCCGGATGAGTACCGGTATCGACAGCGTACTGTTCAGCGGGCAGACCGAAAGCATCCCACCCCATCGGGTGAAGGACGTTGAAACCCTTCATGCGTTTGTAGCGGCAGACGATATCGGTGGCGGTATAGCCTTCGGGGTGACCGACATGGAGTCCGGCGCCGGAGGGATAGGGGAACATATCCAGGCAGTAATATTTGGGTTTGTCAACAAGGTCTTCGGCGCGGAAGGTTTTGTTATCCTCCCAGAAACGCTGCCATTTTTTCTCGATCGACGCGAAATCGTACTCAGGATTCATAAGAATTTCTCCGTATTTTTGTGCATATTATATATTTTGTTTTAATATAACACCGCAAGGCGCATTTTTCAAGTGGAGAAAAACGGTTTTGAACCGGCGGGCGCGTGGGGGGGGGCGCGAAGCGCTCAAGCCGTGCGCAGCACCAAACAGCGCGAAGCGCCAAGAGCAGCTTGCGAAGCAAGCGTGAAAAGTTTTTGCCGGGGGTATGGGGGAGCTTTTTACAAAAAGCGCCCCCATAATAAAGCGCGAAGCGCAAAAAACAAGCGCGAAGCGCTCAAGCCGTGCGCAGCACCAAACAGCGCGAAGCGCCAAGAGCAGCTTGCGGAGCAAGCGTGAAAAGTTTTTGCGGGGGTATGGGGGAGCTTTTTACAAAAAGCGCTTAAATAAGTGCACAGCACTTACCTGCGCGAAGCGCATAAACAAGCGCGAAGCGCAAAAAATAAACCCCTGCGGCTTGCGGGCTGACACGCTCTTGATACCCGCTGTGGCGCACTGTCCGCAGGGGGCGGCACTTTGTCGGACAGGTCAGACAAGTCGGACAGGTCGGACAGATTTGGTGTGCCGCTATAATTCAGCGTTCACCCCAGAGCTTGCAGTAAGTGGGTCTGTTTGCAAACTGAACCCTGCGGCTTGCGATGTTGCCAATGGGGGAACGGGGTTTTTACGGCGATCTTCGATGCTTCAGGAAAAAACCGTGCGCTGGAACGTACCGTATGGTTCAACGGCAAAGCGGATAAAAAGGAGCTGCTGCTCAAGTGGCGGCCGGTGGAGTTTTCCTCCGGATTTACCAAGCCGGTTTTTGAAGAACTGACCGATTTGAAATATATCGACCGCATTGCATATTATATATTCTGCAAGGTGATAAGCGACCGTGAACGCGAAGTCATATTCAGTATCGGCAGTGATGACGGCAACAAGAGCTGGGTGAACTCCACGCTGTGCAGTGCAGTCAATCCGGTCAGCCGTTCTCTCAAGGCAGATTCGGAGCAATTCAAGCTCAAATTGAAAAAGGGTGAAAACACCGTACTGGTAAAAGTGTGTCAGGGACAGGGCAATACGGGACACGCCGTGCGTTTCCTCGACCCGGAAACCGGAAAACCGGTCACGGATATAAAAATCTCGCTGAAGTAATTTTGTGCTGTCAAGAGGGTATCTGCTCCGTGCAGATACCCTTTTTTTCTGCCGGGAGATCAAGCGTTATTAAGAAAATAAAATAGATATTTTTTTATTATTTTCACCTGACCCAGTGGGTTAAATATCAATATTTAGCAAAAAATTACAAAAAAAATTTCTTTACGGGAGTGTTGATGCTTGCAAAAAATATTTTCCGGTGATATATTGTAAATTCGGGTGTATTAGTAAATGTAAACAACAACCTAAACAGAAACAGAAAGTGTACATTGATGAACACAAACTTCCCCGTTGAAGCCGCCAAACTCGCGGCAAAAGTCGATTACCCGGTCGTCAACGCGGTGAGTGCCAATGGCATTGCCACCTGGCAGATCGCCGCCCCCAGCGCATTCATGGCTGATGCTATGATCGAGAAAATTCTTGCTCTGACAGGTAACGGCGGTAAAATCAAATCCTCTGAAACCACACTCTTCAATACCGATGCCAAAGCTGATGATTTCACCAACAAGGCAGTAACGGCGCTGACCATTGAAGTCGAAAACGGCTCCATCCCCGCCGACCCTGCCCGTGAGATCGCTGAACTGCTGATTTCCGGCGGCGACGACTTCTTCGTCACCTACGGCGGATTTTCCACCGCTGAAGCCAACGTGCTGAATGCCGCTGCGGAATTCATCCACAGCCAGCTTTCATACATCGACCGCAACGCCTATACCATCTGCGAAATCCGCCGCTTTATGGGACTTTATCCGGAAATCCTGCGCAAGCTGATGGATAAATTCCTTGCCGGATGCCGCGACGTTGAGTGTGTCAAAGCCGAGATCGCCAAAATCGCCAGCGGTATCGCGGATAAGGATATCAAGGTCAAAACCGTCCTCAACTCCGCCGCCGAATTTTTCCGCTGTATCATCCGCAGCAACTACACCCTGGAAAACAAGACCGCTCTGGCATTCAAACTTGATCCGGCATTCATGAGCTTCTTCGGCGGAGTCGATGAGAAGTATATCCAGGCATTCCCGCCGGAACGCCCCTTCGGAGTCTTCTTCTTCTACCGCAACAAAATCAGCGGTTTCCAGATCCGTTTCGCCCCCATCGCCCGCGGCGGATGGCGTACCGTTGTTCCCAAACCGGGCAGCAGCGCTCTGGATAAATATGATTTCTTCAATCAGGCACATTGCGAGATCTTCCGCGAAGGTTTCGTGCTTGCAAACACCCAGCACAAGAAGAACAAGGATATCTACGAAGGCGGCTCCAAAATGGTCACCATCCTTGAAAATCTTGACGGCGCCGACTTCAAAACCACCCTCTGGGCGGCACAGCGCGCGATTTTTGAAGCATTCCTCGCCCTGCTGCTTGAAGACAGCAACGACATCATCGAAATCGGTCCGGACGAAAACATGTTCGACGAGATGATCTGCCACATGGGCAACCGCGGCGAAGAGGCGAACTACGTTCTCAAATCCGGAATCATCTCCGGTAAAGAGGATACCGGTATCAATCACAAACACTACGGTGTTACCAGCTTCGGTGTCTACCAGTACCTTATCCGTACTCTGAAACACCTGAATATCAATGCGGAAACTGACGAATTTTCCGCCATCCTTTCCGGCGGACCTTTCGGTGACGTTGCCGGAAATATGATGAAGCTGCTCAATGCGAAGAAGGCGGACGGCTCCTACGTTCTGCCCAAACTCTGCATCAAAGCGGTCACTGACGGTCCGGCGGCGATCTACGACCCGGCGGGTATCGACCGTGAGGAGCTTTCCTCACTCATCCACACCGCCGCGCTCGACGGATTCAACCCCGCCAAACTGCACGGCGAAGGTGCGTTCATGATCTTCAGCGCCGCCAATGCCGACGGTCTGCACCGCATGGCGACGGTCATCAACGGCAAAGTCGAAGATAAATTCATCAGCCGCAACGAATTTATGCAGCTGTTCAGCAACAACATCTTCCGCGAAGCCACCGTCTTCATCCCCGGCGGCGGCCGTCCGCAGACCATCCACGACGGCAACTGGACAAACTTCGTCCCCAACGGTCAGCCGATCATCAAGGCGATCGTCGAAGGTGCGAACTCCTTCACCACTCCGTCTGCCCGCCTGAAACTTCAGGCTGCCGGAATCGTCAACGTGCTTGACTCCTCATCCAACAAATGCGGTGTCATCACCTCAAGTTACGAGATCATGAGCGGTATCCTGCTGGAAAAAGATGAGTTCATCGCCAACAAAGAAGAACTGGTCGCCGACCTGATGAACCGCCTTGCCGCATGCGCAAACAAAGAAGCCGAATGGCTCTTTACCGAGTTCAACGCCCGCAAAACTGTTCCCCTGACCGACCTGAGCAACGAGCTTGGCAACAAGGTCAACGAACTCAAAGCGGCGCTCTTCGACCTCTTTACCGCAAAACCGGAACTGCTGAAAGATGAGCTGATCCTCGACCACCTGCTCCCGATCTTCCGCACGAAGTTCGCCGGCAGAGTGAGCCGTCTGCCCGACCTCTACCGCCGTGCCATCGGCGCTGCCGAGGCGGCGAGCAGAATCATCTACACTCCGGCTGACCCAGCTGTGGCGGATATCGTCAAAGCTCTGGCGTAATAACGCAAGCTGCCAACTCCCGCAGGATAACTTCTGCGGGAGTTTTTTTTGCAGGGGACGCTCACGCCTGTCACGCCGCAAGAGGTAATTGCAAAAAAAATTCATTTACGCTTGATATTTTCAGGAAGTGTGTTATATTAACAAGCGGAAAGGGTGAAATGCCCGTTCAAGTCATATTTTTCAAAACAAGGAGATAAGAAAATGGCTGCTAATGTTAATCAGGAAACTTGTGTCGGTTGCGGCGCCTGCGTCGACAGCTGCCCCGTCAATGCTATCAAAATTGAAGCTGACAAAGCCGTTGTCGCTGAAGGCGAATGCATCGAATGCGGCGCTTGCGTCGGCAGCTGCCCGACCGAAGCCATCTCCCTCTGATTCAGAGTGTTATGGAAAAGAAAAGCCGATTGGAGTTGTTCCGGTCGGCTTTTTTTGTATCGGTATTATTGATCTTTGTCATATTCCTTCCCTTTTACCTCACGCGGGAACTCTGGTTCGATGAGGTACTTACACTGCAATTTGCCTTTCTGCCAAGCGTGGCGGATATCTGCAGCAGCTATACGATACCGAATAATCAGATCGTCCACACGATCATGCTTTCCTCTCTGCTGAAATGGGGGGTATCGCCGGAAGCGGCAAGGATTTTTCCGCTTATCTGCGGATTGCTGACTGTTTATATACTGTGGAAAAGTTTCAAAAAAGAGATCGGCACGACACAACTTGCCATTGCGCTTGCGGCGCTGGTGCTTTCTCCGCCGTTCATGCTCTATGCCACTGCGCTGAGAGGATATATGCTTGCGGCACTCTTTACGGTGATCGCGCTTGTTTCAGCGAAAAAATACGCACTGGGCGGCAGAATCCGGATGCTTTTGTTATGGTTCATTTTTTCCACGCTTGCAGTCGGAGTGATGCCTTCGGCGCTGGCGGGGATCGCCGCTGCCGGATTATATATCGCACCGTATTGCGGAAAACGGTACTGGAAAAACAGGAAACTTTATCTGCTTGCCATTGCGCCGTTTGCCGGATTTCTGCTCTTTTATCTGCCGATATGGGACAAACTGCTTGCGGCATTTGATTTGAAAGAGGGGTGGCACCATGCCGGGTACGCATTGATCGCCGTCGGAACAGGGATATTGGCAACGTTCCTGATTCCTCTGTGCGGCGGAGTATTCTTTCACCGTCCAAAAATAAGGAATCTTCCGCGGAGTTTTATCTGGCTGATCCCGGCGGCGGGAGCATTTCTGCCGGTGGCTCCCTTCCCCAGAGTATATTTTGTGCTGTTCCCGGTGATCGCACTGCTCGCAGGGACATATCTGCGCCGCGCCGGAAGCGCAGTGCTGAAGTTCATCGCTGCGGCGACGGTGGTATGGGGAGCGCTGATGCTGCCGGAACTGCCGCGCACACTGCTTTCTCCGGCGGTGAGTCTTGCCGGACAGGATGACTTTTTCGCTCCGCGTTTTGCCAGAAGAGTATTCACTCCCCATGTGACGGCAAAAGCGGTGGAAAGATACGCCCCTGCCGCAGTGTTCGTTTCCTTTGAAGCAGACCCGTTTGCGATGATTTACGCATCCGCCGGAAAGTTCCAAGTGATTCCGGATATCCCCCCCGGCAAACTGCGCGCACTGCCGGATAATGCGCTGATCGTGCTGGCAAAAGAGGAGGATCCGGCGGCGTTTGCGCCCCGTTTTTCCGGAAAAATCGAAGTGCTTGAAACAAATGATCTGCACAAAATCTGCCGCTTCATCCGGCAGTTATAGAAGGTAATCAGCGGCGGAAACGCGGTTTTTTCCTGAAAAAAACAGTTTTTGACTTGAATTTTCGCAAAGCTGTGATATTTTAATACAATGCTATACAGCAAAATCATACTATAAGAGGTTTGACAATGGGTAACTTGAAAAAGAAACGGCGTAAAAAAATCGCCAAACACAAACGCAAAAAACAGCTGAAATTGCTCCGGCATAAAAACAAGTAAGTTTTCTCCGATACGCGGCGGCGGATTTGTTCTGCTGCCGCCTGCTCCGCCCGGTAAACTCCGGCGCGGCGGAGAGGCCGCTTCTCAAAGAGCGGCGGTCATACTTTTGCGGCGTCCGTTTCCGGCAGACAGTGCAGGAACGGACGTTTGTGTTATAAAAGTTTGTTCAACAATTTGTTCAGGAATAGTAAACTATGTCATTAATGGGAAAAAATCTGCCGAATACACTCACTGTGAGCAGAATTTTTGCGGTACTTATCTTCGTGGCGATCGCCTCTGTGGCGCACCTTGATGTTATAAGTGACAAAACCTGGGTCTTCGGCTTGCGTCTTGCGGCGGTCATTCTGGCACTGCTTGCCGGACTCACTGATCTGCTCGACGGTTATCTTGCGCGTAAATATCATTGGGTCAGCGACTTCGGCGCACTTATGGACCCGCTTGCCGATAAGATTTTCGTCACCGGAACGATGCTGATGGCGGTGGAATTCGGAATAATCCCCGCATGGATCGCCATTGCGGTGCTTTTCCGTGAATTTATGGTCACCGGTCTGCGCACCCTTGCGGCGAAAAAACAGGTGGTGATCTCTGCCGACCGCTGGGGAAAACTCAAAACCGCGCTTCAGATGACGATGCTCGGACTTGCCGGTATCGCATGGGCGATCGACGGCGGCAGGGATTACCTGCACTCCGCATCATGGGCAGGAATCCGTATCTGGTATATTTGGCTGGCGTTCATGACCGGAATCGTACTGGTCACGATCTTTTCCGGTCTGGGTTACTTCATCCGTTACCGCAAGCTCTTTATGGGCAGTGAAGAAGAAAAATAATATCATTTACTGATTTTTTCTGAGAAAAGAGGTTTTTATGCCGCCGAAAGTTTCGTGGAAACTGAATCTGGCAATGCTCTGGTTTTCACAATTAGTGATTTTTGCGGGATTTCAGGCACTCATTCCCTTTGTTTCACTCTTCATCAAAAATGAACTCGGTGTGACTGACACCTTGGAACTGGCGGCGGCGGTCACCGCCTTCAACTTTTTCGGAACCTTTGCCTACGCGATCTTCAATCCGGTCTGGGGAACACTTGCCGACCGTTTCGGTGTCAAACCGATGCTGTTGCGCGGAACGTTTGTCACCGGCTTGATATTCCCGCTGATGGCGTACTCAAAAACGGTGTGGTTCCTCGTACTGCTCCGGTTCATAACTGCCGCGTGCGCAGGGACGACTGCGGCATCGCAGACGATGATCGTGCGGAACACCCCTAATGAAAATCAGGGATTCGCTCTCGGAGTATTGACCACTGCCATCTGGGGCGGTTCGATGCTCGGATTTGTTATCGGCGGATTGCTTATCCATTACTTTGATTACACGGTCGCCTTCTGGGTGTGCGGTTTGATGTATATTGCCGGCGGCATATCCATTTTGTTCACCCGCGACGGAGCTGTTCAGGCGGTGCATGTCAAAAGCCATATCAGACAAAGCGGACTGGAAAGGTTCATTCCCAATCTGACACGTCAGGTGTGGGTGATGCTGGTACTCTTTTTGCTGATGGGTTTTGTCCGCAGTTTTGAAGCGCCGTACATTGCGCTGAAGGTCGAAGAACTCACCAGTAAAGAAAGTGCCGCATTCTGGACAGGCATCACCAGTGCAGTGGTCTGTGCGGCGGCGATCCTTTCAGGAATTTACACCGGCTGGCTCGTTGACCGCCTGCCGCCGCAGAAAATTCTTTATCCGGTGATGATAATTTCCGCAATAGCCCTTGCCGGACAGGGATTTGCCAAAAACCTTGTTGTATTTGCCGTTTCCCGCGTCATACTCTACATGGCGGCGGGCGGATTGCAGCCGGTATTGCAGAAAACGCTTGCCCAGATCACTCCGGCGCGCAAACGCGGCAGTGTCTTCGGCTTTGCCTCATCGACGCAGGGAATCGGAACGATGCTCGCGGCGGCGGCAAGCGGTGTGGCAATGGTGCATTGCGGCATATCGGGAGTGTTTTATATCGGCGGATTGTTCTTTTTGCTCATGCTGCCGGTTTCGGTGAAGTCGATAGATTTTGCATTGAAGGTTCCGGTTTTCCGCCACTTGCGGCGTAAATCCGCATAAAAAAGTGACTTTTCAGCGGCAAAAAACTTGACAAAAAGCGCTTTTGTGCTATATTAAGTATCCTGTGAAGTGAAATTGTAATTTTAACATAAACTTATGAGGTGATAACATGTCTCAGCATCCGAGTCTGCGCGTCGGCGGAAAAATCCGCAAAATCCGCAATGTCATGAAACGTTTTGAACGCCTGAACGTTCTGCGTGCCGATGGCCGTATCGCGGAAGATAAGGTTTACGGTCTGCCCAAGACCAAACCGGTTGAAATGTAATTCTTACGTTTCGGCATCAGAATAAGCCCCCGCATCTTAACCGGATGCAGGGGTTTTTTGTTGATATTATCTTAAAAAACAGCATAAACCGCTTGCAAAATGCGTTATGTTGATGTATGGTAATGTGTGACAGCATATAACGCGTAAGGAAGATATTATGGGTCTGAGTACAACTGAAATTCTCGTTGTGGTGATCGTGATACTTATCCTGTTCGGTGCAAAAAAGATTCCGGAACTTGCCCGCTCACTCGGACGGGCGAGCTACGAATTCAAAAAAGCCAAAGAGGATATCGCCAACGAAGTAAAAGCCGCCGAAGAAGAAGCCGCCGAAGAAGCCGCTTCGGAAGATAAATGAGTTCAGAAGAAAACGCCAATTTTCTTGAGCATCTGGAAGCTCTGCGGAGTGTTTTATTGAAATCCGCAGGGTGTTTCCTGCTTTTTTGCATTCCGGCATGGTTCTTTGCCGGTGACATTTTGCAGCTTATCCTTGACCATGCCGCGCCGGAAGGGTTCAAACTCCACTATTTCACTGTAATGGAGCCGTTCCTCACACTGCTGAAGATAGCGCTTATTCTCGCATTTACCGCGTCTATCCCCTTTATTTTATATTGGATATGGGGATTTATCGCGCCGGCACTGACAAGTGAGGAAAAGCGGAAACTTGCCTTTCCGGTATTTCTGATGTTTTTTCTTGCGCTCGGCGGAGCGGCAGCAGCGATATTTTTCATTCTTCCGGCGATGATAACTTTTTCCATGTCATTTACCGGCAATGCGCTTGAACCGGTAATCGGCATCGGTGATTTCGTTTCGCTGATTCTGGTGATCGTGCTGGCGGCGATGGCGATGTTCCAGTTTCCGGTGATTCTGCTCGGTCTGCTTACGACAGGGGTTTTACAGCTTGAAACTGTCCGTGCCAAGCGGGCGCATATCATGGTGATAATCTTTATTCTTGCGGCGGTATTTTCTCCGCCGGATGTTTTCAGCCAGCTGCTTCTGGCGATTCCAAGCTGCATTCTCTTTGAAGCGACACTGCTTTTTTACGCCATCCGGCAGAAAAAGGATGACTCTTACGATAAAATCTATTCTAACGCAAACGACGAACAGGAGGAGTGATTTATGGACAGACGTGATTTTCTGAAAAAAAGCGCCGCATTGGCAGCATTGAGCAGTGTGGCAAAACTTGTTCCGTCGCTTTCAGCGGCGCCCGCACCTGCCGCAACTGCGCCGGATGCCCCGGTGGATATCGCAGTCGTCCGCAACGGCGGGATTCAGGAGATGTTCGATGCACTGATGAAGACCCTCGGCGGCATGGAAAAATTTGTCCGAAAGGGTCAGACCGTCCTCGTCAAACCCAATATTGCATGGAATCAGCCGCCGGAAATGGGGGCGAACACCAATCCGGAACTGGTTGCGGCGATAATCCGCAGCTGTAAAGCCGCCGGAGCGAAGGAGGTTTACGTCTTTGACACCACATGCAACTTCTGGGGTGACACCTACCGCACCAGTAAAATCGCGGAATACGCCCGCAATGCCGGAGCCGTAGTCGTCGGCGGCGACAGCGACAAAGATGCCGAATACCTTGCGGAAAATTACAGTGAAGTTACCGTTCCCGGAGCAAAAGTCCTGAAAACAATGGTCAATCACAACCTTGTCCGCAACTGCGACGTATTCATCAACGTTCCGGTACTGAAGGTTCACGGCGGCGCAAAGCTCACCTGCTGTATGAAAAATCTGATGGGAACCGTTTCCAAAAAATACCACCGCTATTTCCACAGTCACGGATTGAATCAGTGCATCGCCGAATGCTGTTCATTCCGCAAGCCGGATTTGAATATCGTCGATGCCTACCGGGTGATAATCAGCCGCGGCCCGCGCGGAGTCGATCAGAGTGACGTGAAACTTCTGCGTTACATGATGGGCGGAACGGATATGGTGGCGCTCGATACCGCCGGAGCAAGATTGCTCAATGTTCCGCTGCGTTCCATAGGACACATTGCCGCTGCCAAAGCGCTCGGACTGGGGACGACTGACCTGAAATCACTGAATATCAAAAGAATCGACCTGAAATCATGAAAAAACTGCGAATAATCAGAATTCTGCTTGCCGCACTGACCTTCGCCGCCTCGTGGTGCGCGGCGTGGTTCATCCCGGAAATAAGCGGATTTTTCACCACCCAGTTCGGCTCAAGCGCGCTGGGCATATTCTCTGAAATCTCTCTCGGCGCGGTCTTTGCCGTTGTTTCCATCGTCATTGTTACTCTTTTGACCGGCAGAGTCTACTGTTCGGTTCTCTGCCCGCTGGGAATAATGCAGGATATCATGGCAACAGGCAAACGCAGTTTCCGCTTTCTGCCGGGAGTCCGTCCGGTGAAATATCTCATCTTCATCGCCGGAACGGTGATGGTCGCCGCCGGAGTGATGCTCCCGTGGACAATTCTGATGCCGTCGGCAAACTTCGTGCAGATCGTCAATTACGGATTCCGCGAAACGGCACACCTTGCCGGAATTGCGGAAAAAGCTCCCAACGCGGCAGTGGTGACGATGATTTACGCGTGGGGAGTATTTGTGATACTGCTCATCCTTGCCCGGTGGAAGGGCAGGATCTACTGCAACACCCTCTGCCCCGTCGGAACTGTTCTGGGGCTGTTCGCCCGTTTCGCGCTGTACAAAGTCACCATCGACAAGGATAAATGCGTTTCTTGCGGAGCGTGTGAAAAGATCTGCAAAAGTTCCTGCATAGATGCAAAAAATAAACTTGTTAACAATGAAGATTGCGTGATGTGCATGAATTGTCTGTCTCAATGCAAATTTGATGCATTGAAGATCACCGCATGTCAAAATAAAGAGCCATCCATGCCCTCGCGCCGAGAATTTATAGCAGGCAGTACCGCTGTTGCCGTTTCCGCCGCCGCCGGAGTGATTCTGGGCAAACGTCCGGTTCCGGAAAAGGTCATCATGCCGCCGGGGGCGATGAATTTCGACCGCTTCAGTTCCGCGTGTATCGGCTGCGGGTTGTGCATCAGCGCATGCAGCGGCAATGTCCTTACTCCTTCAGTGAATGAGTACGGCTTGCGCGGATTTATGATGCCGCATCTGGATTACAGCAAAGGCGAGTGCCGTTTCGGCTGTTCCCGCTGTATGAACACCTGCCCTGCCGGAGCGCTGAAAATTCTGGAACTTAAAGACAAACAACGTTTGCGTATCGGTCTTGCCCGCTACACCCCTGCCCTCTGTGTGGCATACGATGCAGGAGAAGATTGCGGAGCATGTGCCGAACACTGTCCGGTCGGAGCGCTGACAATGGTGCCGTATAAGGATACAAACATTCCGCAGGTGAATGAGAAACTCTGCATCGGCTGCGGCGCATGTCAGCATATTTGTCCGGTGACTCCGGTAAAAGCAATAACGGTTGAAGGCACGTCGGTTCAAAGTTTCGTGGAAAAACCCGAACCGGTTCAGGCGGTCAAACTTGATGCAGAAGAAGATTTCCCCTTCTGAACTTCCTCCGTCACTGCCAGAAAAACATGGCGCAGTCGTTGGCGGGAAGAACGGCGGCAGAGTCACCGTTTTCCACATTGACAACGGAAACTCCATCCGGCAATTCAACGTTAAAGGGAGCGGAAGTCCGGTTGAAAAACGCGGCAAAACCGCTCCCGTTTTCATTCAGACGGCAGAATCCATCGACTTTGTCTGAGAACTCAAAGGAACGGAATTTTGTCAATGCCCCCTGTGAAACCGCTGAATTGAATGCGGCGGAAAACTTTTTCAGCCGCGCACACTGTTCGCCGGTCAAACTCCGCAGATCGCCCGCCGTCAGCGGCGCACCCGCGAACGAAGTGAGCAGCGCCTCGGCACACCGTTCACCCTGAACAGCAAGCAGACCGTTGAGGATACGCTCCGCCGGAAGGCGTTTCAGCCACGGATAAAACGATTTGCGCGCCATTGATATATCCTGGATATCGGGGTCATCGGCGGCGATATTTGTAACGTGATGCAGTGCAGAAAGTTCCAATGCCGCAATATTGGGTTTTTCCGTTCCGAAGGTCTCAAAACTGAAATCGAGGATGATTTCAGGGAAACGCTCCAGCATCCGCTCTTTGATACAGTGCATTCCGTCGTACATTGCCATGAAGGAGTCGTGCCAGCAGCGGTGGTATGCGTGATCTTTTGCGTGACAGCCGTAGGGAAGCAATCCGTAGGGAGACATGATACTGCTGAAATCAAGTTTGAAATAAGCCGGATGATACTTTTCCGCCAGCGCCTCAAGTTCGGCAAGCGCCGCATCGCGCCACAAACTGCCCAGACATAATACGTCACCGGAATTGGAGTAATCAAACCCCAGACGGCTCTTTTTTCCGTCATACTGACGGGCGAAGAAATTTTCCGGCAAATCCTTTCTGCCGTAGGCAGTTCCGATATTCAGCCATAAACCGGACTCCATTCCGGCGGCGCGGACAGCATCGGAAATTTCTTCCAGACCGCCGGGGAACTTTTCCTTATCCACCGCATGATCATCGGCGGTGAACCAGCCGTCATCAAGAACAAAATAACGGTAATTGAGTGCGGCGGCGCGGGAAATAAGCTCCTTTACCAGCGAAGCGTTGATATTTTTCAGAAACGGTATCCATGTACAGTACATAAGCCCTTCTCTGCGGCAAAGCGGCGGAAGGTCAACTCTCAGCAATGCGTTGAAATCATCTGCCGTTGCGGCATCAGCCATTTTGCCGCTGTACAAAGCAAATACCGATTCCGGAGAAGTGAAGGACTCCCCGTTCTCAAGGAACTTTGCAAACGGCGCCGAACTCATATTCAGTGCGTTGAGTGCATTGCGCCAGTTGGGGTAGATCATCATGTAACGTAAAATCCCCGGCGCAGTGGACCCCATGAACCAGCCGGCATCAAGCACACGGTCATGACAACGCACCATATCTTCGTTACCTTCGCAGGTGAAACATAACGGTTGGGGAGTGTCGCTGTATCCGGAGAAAAGCGCACAATCGGCGATTTTCCCGGGAGCGGCGCAGGTATCATCAAAGGCGAATTTGTCGATTTTGACCATTTTGCCGCTTTTATTGATGATGCTCACACTTTTACGGTATCCGCAGACACCGGGGAATATACGGTAATTGAGAGAAAGTTCCACCCTGCCCAGTGCAAAAACGAGCGAAAGCTGATTTTCCGCAGCTTCACAGCGGATAAATTCCGGCGTATCAGCGTTGACTTCGGTATTGCCGTCAACGACACGAACAGAACAACTGCGGTATGAGGAGTACATTTTACCGTCGATGGAAAACATAAACTCCCGCGCCGGAGTGTGCAGATACTCCAGACCGGAGCGTTTATCCACCATCGACACCGATCTCACCCCGGAAGCGGAAACTTCAAACACCCGGCGGAACAGCTCATTTTCAAGCGTATGGAACATTCTTTTCATCTCATTTCAAGTCAGGTTATCACAAATACCGCAACTTCAGCTTCAGCGCGCAAAATCCAGACGGAAAAGGCGCGTTTCGTTGAACTTGAACCGGAGTGTCACAGTTGAAGTTTTTTCCGCAACCGTGCGCTGCGAAGGCAGCTCCTTCCAGTTGGCAGTATAAGCACTTTTCAGCGTGATATCGCGTTCTTTGCCGCGGTTGGTGACCGAGAGGAATCCGTTGCCGGTATTGACGATCACCTCACCGTCAGCGGCGATGACCGTTCCGGATTCACGGACGAGCGTATTGAGCATATCCTGCGGAATATCCGGTATTGCAACGTAAATCACCGTATGATCTTTCCCTTTTATCCGGGCGGCAGCGATCTTTTCAGCATGATCGGTTCCGTCAAGGCGCAAAGCGGCAAGTTTTTCAACTCCGGACTCCTTTGTCAGATAGAATACCGGACCGATCTTGTCTGAGAAAGTCTCTTTCTGATTACTGTCCCACCAGGTATTGCAGTCGACGGTCTCACCGCTGTTCCACTTCGCCCCCAACAGGTGATCTTTTTTCACCATTTCCACCTTCTTCACACCGAGAATATCGGCGATTCCTTCAGGGGAAACAGAGGAACCGTTGCGGTTGAAGTCATCATCGTGGAATCCCGGAGCGTAGAAGAACAATACCGTTCTGCCGGAGGATTTCACTTCGGTGTTGATAAGTGAACGCAGTTCCTTGTTCAGATGGAAGGCGTTGTAAAATGCGACAAAGCGGTAATCATCCAGCCTGCCGGTTTTAACAAGCTGCGGCAGATCTTCCAGCGCCATGATATCGCATCCGGCACCGGTGCGCAGGAACTTATGCAGATTGTAGTAAAGCAGACGGGCGTGGACAGTGTTGGCAGGTGACATCAAATCCATGAACCATGAACTTTGCTCACTGACCAGAAGCGCAATACGGTCGCCTTTGACGGCAGGGAGATCCGGCAGTGCGGCGGATTCCCGGAGATTTTTCAGCTCACTCAAAACCGCCGGGTCGGAAAAGAAACGCACGCCCTGCGGACCGCTGAAACTGAAGCTCCAGCCGAGGAACCAGCAGCCGAACTTTTTAGCGAGCATCAAGCCTGACATTTTACGGAGCTGTGAAACCATGTTATACCGGCTGTAAAGGGAACCGAACGCCGCAGAGTGAGTGCGTATATCCCCTTCAACGATAAAGGTTTTACCGTAAAGGCGCAACGAGTCGTTCAGCACGCTGTAAAATACCGGCAGATCAAGTGTGTGACACCACTGCGGAGAACTGAAGTAATCAAAATCCCGGCTTTCACGCAAAAGTTTCGCCGCCGCATGACCGGAATATACCGAACTGCCGACCGGGTTGTTGATAAGCTGGGGGAAGACATATCCGGCATAACCGCCGACAAGGATCCTGCGGTGGGAAGCATCTTTGACCGCCTTTGCCGTGACCAGCATCATTTCCGCACGCTGACGGGAGCAGAATTCATTCATATCCTCAGCGGCTCTGCCATCTTTTGCTCCGTCGCGGAAGATGAATCTGTCCGCCGGACGGTCGCGCCACAGCATGATTTTCTGGATTCGGTCGTGACTCCACTTTTCAAACGAAAGCAGATCGGTGATTTTGCTTTCCATAGCAAGTTTCCACGCCGCCGCCCATTTTGCATCACTGCCGTAACGCTCAGAAAGGAACTTCACCAGCGCCGCCCGCGCCGCAACACCGAAGTCACCGGTCATGGAGCTGTTGCGGTTGCGTTTGCCTTTGGTAAAGTCGTAACGGTCAACGCCCCAGTTGTTTTCATGCGCAAGCCCGGCAGCCACCGCCACGGCGGCAACGCTGTTTGCATAAGGGGATTTGCCGATACGTTCAATGAGTTTGTACACATTTTCATAGACCAGCGCGCGGTATTTCTCACTTGCCATACTGGCACGCACCTGTAAATTTCCGGTGCCGCGGTTGTTGTAAAATCCCATAAGGCGGCTGCCGTCACCAAGTTCGATCTGATCATCCGGATTGGCAAAGAGCCATTCAGTCAGCGGGTCGATGCTCAGAACCAGCATGAACTTCGCCTGCGGATTTTTCTGAAGGGTGTAGCGGGCAAAGGTTTCAAAAATCCTGATATAAGTGGAGTGCGACGACTCCATATTTTCCTTATCCGCAACAAAGGGCATTCTGCCGACACGGAACATCTGAAGCGCTCCGGCATCAAGCTGATCGGCGACCTGACCGGCAGTGAGTTTGTTCGCTCCGAAGAAAAAGAGTCCGGCAGGTTTGCCGTCAAGGTGATATTTGCCGTTTCTCAGTTCCGACAACGGGAATCCCGCAGGCAGTTTGACCGGTTCGGCTCCGAGGAGAAGTTTGAGCTGTCCGTCAGCGGGCGCAGGGAGCATCTTTCCATGCTGACTGCGGATAAACGCCTGTGTTTTGCCGTTGGCAACTGCCAGACGGACGGGTACAGAGCTTGAAACTTCCTCACTCCAGCAGCCTTTGATAATACAGCTTTTCTTCCCCTTATCCCCGGCAAAAAGCGATTCACCGGCATCTGTGGCATTGTTTCCGAGGGAAAAATCCGCATGAAGTTCCAGCGGCAGTTCACCGAAACGTGCCGAAACAGTGTAGTCGTTTTTGAGCGGAGCAGGAATATTGAAATCAAGTTTGAGCGTATACTTTTCCCCGCTTTTGGGAACCGCCGGAGTAAGAGTGTACCCGACAAGCTCCACCTCATCGGCAAAGAAGGGTTTGCTCACATCGACCGCCCAGTAGTTTGACGGATAGGCGGCGGAAAACTGGCGGTTGTGCGCCGGGAGCCACGATTCAAAGCCGGTAAGGGTGCTGTGCCACAAATTTCCGGAAACAAGTGAACCCCTTGTGCTTTTGCCATTGCTGACCACATACTGTTCCGTACCGTCGTCAAAGCGGATGGCAAGTTCATAGATGACGCCGTGAAGTCCGCTTGAAATATCGGTTTTCATCGCGCGGCAGGCAAGAAGATTTGTCTCATTGAGCATCGAAACGGGGAGCTTCACCCTTTGAGCCTGCGGACGGGATTCCGGAATGGTAAGCGGAGTTTTCAGTATCTTTTTTCCATTGAGAAAAATTTCCGCCTGATTGTACGCGGCGACGGTCAGCACCGCTTCAACAGCTTTTTTTCCGTTGAGACGGAACGGGGTACGGAAAAATCCCTCCACAGCGCGGTCAGTCGGTATCGGTGACGAGTTGGCGACCCAGATGAAGTATGCACCGTTGGCACTGAAGGCAGGGACACTCCTCAATGCTTCATTATTGCCGCCTGTAACGCCTGAAATTTGCAGTTCCCGGATGGCGGTTCGCGCGTTTGCCGGAGCGGTAAATGAGAGCTTTATCCGCTGAACATCGGTCAGATTTTCAGAAAAACGGTAAAAAAAATGATCCTTGCGGACCGGAAATGTTCCAATTTCACGCCACTTGTCATGCTGTTTTACTGCCAGTGTCACCGTCTTCGGCAGAGAGCTTTTTCCGGAAAAATTTTCCGGCTTGAAACCGCTGAGCAGACTCAGATAACTCACCGAATCGCGGTAACTGTAATCCACCGGAGTGAAGTCGATAAAAATTCCACCTGCTGTAACATTGCTTTTGAACCAGTTTATCTCGATATCATGATCGCTCTGCGCGACTCCGGAGAGCCACGCAGTATCATTTTTTCCGTCATACATCGACCCCGCACGGTAACGGTCAGCTTCAGCGGAGTCACTGACCGTTATCACGGCACCGGCATTTTTGGTGGCGATATTGCTCTGACCGGGCAGAATGACGGCAGTTTCCGCATCCGCCTCGACCACCGAAATGTTGCGGAACTCCACCGTTCCGGAACGGATACCGCTCAAAAACGCGACCTTTGCCTGTTTTGTTCCGGGTGCCCAGCGGACAGCGCCGCTGTCAAAGGTGATAGTACCAGTGAATTTCTGCCACTGGTCATTGATTTTTTTGCCGAAACAGCCGGCATAGAGGAAAGAGGCACCGTAACCGTGCAGACGGGCAGGAGTTCCCGCAGGAACCGCCTCTTTAAGCGCCGATGAAAGCTGAACAACGGTATTATCCGCATTCTGAACGATCTTTTTCACAGCGACGATATTGAAGTTGGGCAGGTCACTGCCGTCGGCTTTGGCGTTGAGTGCCAGAAGCAAGGTGCCTTTGGTCAGATTCCATGTCGGATTCTTTTTCAGCACCAATTCAGTCGCTCCGGGAGCGGCACTCTGGACAACTTCACCCATAGTCGTTCTTGCGACCATCCTATAATGCTGGAACCCGATTTCTCTACCATCGGCAGTATAGGGAACAAATCCGAAATACAACGGTGACGGCGCAGATGCTCCGACAATACGGAACTCACCGCTGATGATATATTTTTTGCCTTCAGCGACGTTGAAGCTCTTTTCCGCGATCAGCCGCTGACCGGATGCGTGGGAAAATACTCCGTCGGCAAGCACCGCCGGTTTGCGGATATGCCAGTCATCGCGTGATTGAGCTTTCCACACCTCCTGCGCTGAAAGAAGTACAGCGGAAGTCAAACACATTGTCAATAAACTCTTTTTCATACACATATCTCCTGATTATTTGGTAAAGTGACCGAAAACATCCAGTGTTGCACTCTGGGTCTTAATTGCATCATCCAGAGAAAACACATTCGCGTGACCGTCAAGATAAACCGCGTGCGCCCTGGATTTTCCGTGGCGGTCAGTGGTGTTTATACCGACGATATCAGTTTTGGCTTCGCAGGTTTTGCAGTAAATGACATTGGTATCGTTGCTGCCCGGCCCTGCTTCTGTTCTGGCGTCGGCGATCACCATTTTAGCCGTGGCATTTTTCACACTGCTGGCTTTGACCGGTTCTTTGCCCGCGCCCTGATAGTGAGTATTGAGCCGGTTGGTGTGTCCGCCGCGCGCCTGATAGAGCATACCGTAACCGACGATATTCGCTTTGACCTGAGACGGGCAGAAAAAGAGTTCCCTTCCTGCGCCGTAACCCTGAAGACGGAACTTCCACTCCTTTTCTGCTCCATCAGGGTTGGCATAGGGAACTGACCAGCCGTCATTGTCGCTTTCATACATCAGAAGACAGGTTCCCATCTGTTTGAGGTTGCTGATGCAGTTTGCCGAACGTCCGCGTTCACGCGCGCTGTTCAAGGCAGGCAGCAGTATTGCTGCAAGAATGGCGATGATCGCAATGACTACCAGCAGTTCGATAAGAGTGAATGTTTTGGCTTTCATTCCTTCGGGACGGGGTGATTTTTTCATTTTTTCTTCTCCCATTTTGGTTTTGAGTTCATTATATTTGGATCAACGAGGCTGTTTCAACAGTTAAATTTCTTCATTTCCGTGTTCCGCAAGCCATGCTTTGAGCTGCGGAACAGTATCCAAACCGACATCGGCACAGCAGTTTGAACAGATGATGATACCTGAAACCTTTCCAGCTTTGATATATTTGTAGTAAACATCAAGCTGATGCTGCATCTGTTCTGCAGTAAGAGGCTTGCCGTTGCCGTAATCCCAGAGATAACAGCCGCAATAGAAACGCTTGTCAGGATTTGCGGAAATAACGGTATTGAGATTTTCCTCAAGGTGCTGCAAATTTTCTCCGAACCATGTCCAGAAGGTGATAACATCAAAAACATCGAGAAACTCCTGCACATCAAGGTGCATTTCCCGTTCGTAGTAGACTGTCCAGTACTCAAGCGGTCTGCCGACAGCGGTACGGAGCAGATTTTTGACCTTTTTCAGTACCTCAGGAGAAAATATCTCACGGCGACGCTCATTCTGGAGAAAATCATCCATAACCCCGCCGATGACATTGGGGTGGAGCTTCGCCTGACGCAGTACCTCATCCAGATCAAAGAGATTTTCTTCGTTGCGCTGAACACTGCCTGCGCCGACGATCGACCAAACGACCTCATCAAGCTTATCAAGCGGCACGGATTCATCATCAAACGGCGGAAAAGGTCCTGCCCCCATCGCCACGCGGCAGCAGCGGGAAATCCCGAAAAAATCACACCCTTCAACTGGAGTCATCACATTTTTTCCAGGCAGACGGTAATCAGGATTCACATGATGCGATCCCGGGGTCTGTCCCCAGAGCCATACACCATCGATCAATTTTGCCATAGTTTCACCTCAAATATTATCCCTGACTTTATTATAAAGTTCCATTATCAGCTCCCGGCAAACTGCACGGGGATCGGAATCGACAGGTATATCCTCCATAAAATCCCAGAGTTTTCTGCGGGAAATCAACTCCTGCGCCGATTCAGAAAGCTCATCAAAAACAATGGAACCTTTGAGCCATCCGCTCCGCGCGGCGGCGTAAGATACCAAAAGCGGGTCAAGGATATCTTCATTGCTCCACTGGAACTCCACCACCTCACGGAAAAACTTCGCACTGACACCGCGGGCAAGAAATGTCGCCAGATTGCGGGCGATCCGGGCTGCAAACGGGTCAAGATAACGCTCAAAGGGAAATTCAGGATCGGTGCAGAAAACTTTCAAATCAGTCGAAGGCAGAATTTTTTCCAATTCACCGGCTTCTTCCAATTCCTTTCCGGCGGCAAGAGCGGCAAAACTCTTTGCAAACGCCGCAAATCCCGGCTCGTATGCCTCGTAACAAACGCCGCCGAGTCCAAGTTCGCGGTAAAGCTGCTGATCGCGCAGATATACACCAGTATTATACTGCGGACACCCCCAGTATCCCTGACACATAACATTTTCATGGATATAAAGTTTGCCGGGATAGAAAGAGTTCCACTGCTTCAAGCGTTTAAGATAATACTCATTGGGCGTAACCGCATCGGCATACCCCGCCGGAGCGGCATACTGCATGGCAAAAGCGTTGCATCGGTCGCAAGTGGAACCGATCGGAAAAAACGGGTGACGGTAAAAGGTATCGAACATGACACGGTCAAGCTCACCGAAAACTTCATGACGGCGCGGAATGGAATAGCGCCGGATATAGAGGTCAGTTTCCAGCTTCAAATCCGGGCGCACCTTCTTCGCCGCACGGACAAACGCTTCAATAAACGGCAGATATTGTTCATGTTCCGGGATTTCCCGGCACTTCGGGCAACGGCAGAACATCAATCCGTCACCGGCGCGCATGTGGAGCCGCTTTATGGAGTCCGGCAGGGAGGCAAGATATTTTTCCGCCCCTTCCTGAAAACCGGCAACAGCATCGGCTTCAGCGGCGCAGGGGTGGGTCTCGCACTCCGGGCGCCGGGTAAAGGGGTTGCCGGACTCATCTTTGGCGAACCATGAACTTTTCCAATCGGCAAAGGAGAAAAAAGTCCGGGGTCCGAAAACCATAAGAGTTATTTCCACACCGCAGGCGGCACACTCACGCTCTATCAATTCCCGGTAACGCCGCCAGCCGTAATCGCTGTGGATTATCACCGAATTGAAATCAAACTCTTTCATGCGCCGCAGAAAGCGGGTCAGCTGTTCCGGCGTGTGCCGCAGAAGACTCTCGCAGGGATTGAATCCGCGGATCGGAAAATCTTTCATGATTATCTCTTTACCTTATTTTCTGAATTATGTATAAATATACCATGAAATCGGAACTTTGACAAGAGTAAAAAACAAGCGATATGGGTAAAAAAAATGCACAGTTTAATATTTTTTGCTATTGACAACCGGCAAGTGCCAGAGTATATTTAAAATATGATTATCAATCCTGTATTTCGCTATCAGCCCAAACCAGTAATGCCGATGCCGCTTAATGTCCGCTCCTGCGGACACTACTACATAGCGGAAAAACATTGGCAGGACAGGTTTTTGAAGAAAAATTTCCTCCAGCTGTTCTGGGGGATAAGGGGCATTGCCAGACTCCGTTTCGGGAACAGAGAAGTTCTGCTGAAACCGGAGCATGTCTGCTTTTACCTGCCCGGCGACCGGCATGAAGTGACCCTTGCCGAAGCTCCGCTTGAATATTGCTGGCTGACCATCGACGGTGACGGTCTGGAATACCTTATAAACAGTTTTCAAATCACGCGGGAACTGCGCAAAGCCGGTCCCTGTCCGGTGGAGCTTTTTGAATCGCTGAGCATCCATTTGCACGATTACTCAGCTCAGGGTGAGTATCTGGCAAGCGCCGACGGCTACAATATCCTCTGCCGCGCATTTGCGGGGGAAAATGTGGAAAACAGTTTGACTGAACGTTTCAAATCCATTGCCGCTGAACAGCTTGACAACCCCGATCTGCATCCGTCAAAAATCGCAAAAATGCTGAATGTCCACCCGACCACGCTCAACAGAAACATCTCTGCGGCAACCGGAATGACCCCGGTGGAGTATATCACCGCGCTGCGGATGCAGCTTGTCCTTTCGCTGATAAGGACTTCAGGAAAAAGTTTCAAAGAGATCGCTCTGGAAACCGGCTTTGCCAATGCCAACTATCTGGCAAAAGTTTTCCGGAAAAAGTTCGGTTGTTCCCCTTCAGAGTTCCGCAACGGAACCGGACTTGAAGGCTGAATTTGAGCTTTGCCGCCTGCGCTCCGGCGGCAAAGTTCTTTGTACCGGATTATTTTTCCGGAAGATTTTCAACCATCTGCGCCAGATATTCCTGAATGGAAACACCTTTTTCAGCGGCAAGCGGAGCAATTTTGCGGATCATTCTGCCGGAAAACAGCACTCTGCCGACATCGGAGTATTTATCATGCCACACACTTTTTGCTTTGGCGATCTGTGCATCATCCAGACCGAACGCCCGCAGGACACCTTCTGCCATAAGCTCGTTGCCGTTGGGGTTCATGTGGACACCGTCATTGGTAAAAAGATTCCCTTTGAAGTCGGGATATTTTGCCTTGAACGCGGCGATCTCTTTCTGCATGACCGCGTTGAGATCGGCAAGCATACACCCTTTTTCACGGGCAAGCTGACGGAGAAAATCGTTATACGATGCAAGAGTGAGATTGTATCCGGCATCAGGATTTTCAGTTATCATCGTCGCAGTAAGTATGCAAACTTTCACTCCCGCCGCCTGTGCCTTGTCGATCAGTTCGGTGATATTCTTTTTGTATTCGGGCAGTTTGACGCCGCGTTTACCGTGCCAGACATCGTTTACTCCGCAGCTTAAAGTCATGATCTGCGGCTTTTTGGCAAGCACATCCTGCTCCAGACGGGCAAGCATCTGATTGGATTTGTGGCCGCTGATACCGGCAGGCAGTTTGACGGCATCTATGCCGTTGGCTTTGAGTCCGGCGATGACAAGATTTACATATCCGCCTTCAAACCGGTTGCCGTAATAAGTGATCGAGTCGCCGAGAAACGAGATGGCATCGCCGTTTTTAACAGCGGTTTCCGCCATTGCCGCAACAGTGATGAAAAGTGTGATGACAGTGGTAAAGATTTTTTTTGTCATTGTTCAACCTCTGGTAAATTTTGCACTTGTTTCAAGAAATTTAGCGGCAAGTGACGACCACTGCCGCAAATCAGCATGGGAATAAGCCAATCCCCTGCCGTGAAAACCTTTGGGGAATACATGCAGTTCGCAACTGTTTCCGCACTGCCACATCTTTTGAGCGAACTCCACGGAGTTGCGCACACTCACAGTATCATCGTCGGCAGTGTGCCAGAGAAACGCCGGAGGGGTGGAAGCAGTCACCAGTTTTTGCATATCCAGACGGGATTTTTCCGCATCAGACACACCGGGACCGAAAAGATTTTCGCCGCTGCCTTTATGGCTAAAATCATCGGTAAGCGATATCACAGGGTAGCAAAGTATAAGCGCATCAGCCGCGGCGGGGAAATCATCCGCTTCATCACCGCAAGGCCGGTCAAACTCCCCGGCAAGCATCACTCCGGATGCCGCAAGATGCCCTCCGGCGGAAAAGCCGAGAACGGCAAGTTTATCCATCTTCCACTCCTGCGCGCAAGAAGCGATAACCTTCAGCGCCCGCACCAGATCGCACTGCGGAGCCGGATAACGCTCCGGTGCAACGCGGTATTGCAGCACAAATGCGTGGAATCCGAGTTCATTGAAACGCTTTGCCACAGCATCGCCTTCATAATCGCCGCGCAGGACATAGCCGCCGCCGGGAACGACCAGCACCCCGCCAAGCGGAGTGCTTGCACCCTCAAGCAGAAATGTATCAATATAAGGGGAAAACTCCCCCTCTTTTGAATTGTTTCCAAGAAAAATACGCATAAATTTCACCCCGGTTCAGAAAAAGTAAAGATGTGAACGCATGTACGGAAAACCGTCGCCGTAACCGGTATCCGGAGTTGATGGATCGGAATCCGCTTCGATTCCGGGAATTTTCAATTCACGGCAAAACAGCTCATCACCGGCAAGAGCGTAAAGTGTCGTTCCGTGTACTGCGATCTTATCCACCGCAAGGTCACCGGGCAGCGGCAGGATAAGGTCGGTCAATCCGAAAGAGATCACCCCCTGCACGCCGAGTTCCGTCGCCGCCAGCACGCGGTCATTCGACAATACGGCGATATCAGCGGCACCGGGCTTGAGAAAATCGTATTTGAGATGCAGTGGAGCAAGTTTGGAAAGGTTTTCAAGTGTTCCATCCTCTTTTATATTCATCGCAAAGATGAAACGGCGCGTTTCGTCGGCAATGTAAAGCCGCCATTTATCCGAAGACAACCCAAGCGCGGTGATTTTTCCGAATCCGCCGGCAACTGTCTTGCGGACTCCGTCTTTTTCAAACAGGAGTGTCCCCGCTTCAAAAAGATAGGTTCCGCCCTGAGCGGTGACCGGGGATTTTTCCGGAAATGCTCCGTCGATCTTCTGCCATTTGCTCCCGTCGGCGACAAGTTTGCGGATACGGATATTGTTGTTCAGCGGCAGAACCGGGACCGTCTGCCAGTTCGCCCAGAGAAAACTCATCATGCGCCGCCACAAGGCAGCATCTTCACGGCGCGCACCGTGTTCTTCGCCGTTGAACTGCTCATAGCGGAAGTCGTATCCGGCAAATTCCAGCGCGGCAACGGCATTCTGTGCCGCCATAAGCGAACTGCCGAAGTAGTAATCCGGTTCTTCCGTACCGCATGTGATATAAAGTTTGACCGGTTTTGCTTCGCATTTGCGGACGATCACCATCGCATCTTCGCCGCCGCGGATGGCGGAAAATGTCGGACTGCTCAGGAATGTCCGGCGGAAAAAGTCGTTTCTGAACCAGACCGCGTTCCATGCGGTCAATCCGCCGGATGATGAACCGCAGATAAAGTGCATATCCGGCGAAGCCATCAGCGTTTCTCCGGAAATACGGCACGCCTCAGGGACAAGTTCTTCCACCAGAAAGTCGGCAAATTCCCTGCCGTACTGGTCGAACTCCTCCGGACGCATATAACGTTCACTGCCGCCGGGCAATGTCGGATAAAGCCTGCCGGGACGCACGAAAATCATCATTCCCCACGGGATGAGTCCTTCTTCCATAAATCCGGTCAGCATCGGAACCATAACATCAAAATTATGCTCCAACAGCAGATAAAGCGCAAGCTCCTGCCCCCATAACGGCTTGCGGGCAATGTGGATATCGAACTCAAAACGCGAACCTTTTTCATATTCGCGCCCCGTAATGGAGCATTGGCGGAACGATTTTTCAAAACATCTCTTTTCCATTTTGCACTTTTCCTCAGCTGAATTGGCACATATCTGATAATGTCCAGAATTTTGTAAACCCAGGCAGGAAGCTATAAACAAACATTTCTGCCAACGTGTAAAATATATCACGAAAGTTGTGATTTTTCAACCCGGTCAACACGGGGTTGTTTACATCCGGTGGAGTTTTTCAACCTGAAAATAAAAAACCCGTCAAATTTGACTCCGACGGGATTTTATCAATACGGTATCCGCTTACGCATCCATCTCTTTGAGAGCGGCCTTGCGGCTGAGACGGATCTTACCGGAGTTGTCAATGTCGATGACTTTGACTGTGACGAAATCGCCTTCACTGCAAATGTCGGTGACTTTGTTCACGCGGTAATCCGCCATTTCGGAAATGTGGAGCAAGCCATCCATTCCGGGCAGGATCTCCACAAATGCGCCGAAGTCACGGATGGTGACGACTTTACCGCGGTAGATCTTGCCGATTTCCGCTTCAGCGGTGCAGGCAAGCACGCGGTCTTTGGCGGCGTTGAGCTGGGCGAGATCGGACGCCATGATCTTGACGGTACCGTCTTCTTCAACGTCGATGCTGGCACCGGTATCTTCGGTGATGGAGCGGATATTTTTACCTCCGGGACCGATAAGCGCACCTATCTTGTCGGGGTTGATTTTGACTGAGTCGATACGCGGAGCGCGCGGACTGATGTCAGCTCTGGGAGCGGCAATACAGCCTTCGATCACATCGAGGATCTTCAGACGGGCAATGCGGTTGCGTTCCATCGCTTCGCAGAGCAGATCGATCGGAATACCCGGCAGTTTGAGGTCGAGCTGGAATCCGGTGATCCCGTCACGGGTTCCGCAAACTTTGAAGTCCATATCGCCGAAGTGGTCTTCCGCGCCGAGGATATCGGTCAGAAGCAGTCTTTCACCGTTGTCGCCGGTAACAAGTCCGCAGGAAATACCCGCGACCGGAGCAGTGATCGGAACACCCGCATCCATCAGCGCCAGTGTCGCACCGCAGACACTCGCCATCGAGGTGGAGCCGTTGGAACTCATGATTTCAGACACACAGCGGACAACATAGGGGAAATCCGCCGGAACAACTTTGGCAACAGAACGCTCTGCAAGGTTTCCGTGACCGATCTCACGGCGTCCGGGACCGGCGATACGGCCGACTTCACCGACACTGTAATTGGGGAAGTTGTAGTGCAGATAGAAACGTTTGACCGCATTACCGGTAACGCTGGTCAGATCGTCGAACTCCTGCGCATCTTTTTCACTGCCGAGTGTGGCAATGACCAGCGCCTGAGTTTCGCCGCGGGAGAAAAGCGCACTGCCGTGGACAACGGGCAGAACATTGACTTCCGCTGAAAGCGGACGGATATCGGTGACACTGCGGCCGTCGGGACGGAAATGTTTTTCCAGAATCAGCTTGCGGGTAATGTCACGGACGTAATCGTCAAAACCTTTGGCGGTTTCAAGATTGAATTCCGCATCGCTCATATCGGCAAACTGTTCACGCAGAGCGGCACGGGCGTTGGCAAGCAGCGCATTGAGCGCATTCTGACGGTTCTCTTTGCCGGGAATGGTGCAGGTGGTTTCGATCTCTGCGGCGCAGAAATCTTCCAGAGCCTTCTGCAACGCTTCGGGAACGAGATAGTAGTGGTACTCTTTCTTCTCACGTCCGGCGATCTTCGCCAGTTCGATCTGAGCGGCGCACTGACGTTTGATCGCTTCGTTGGCGCAGTACATCGCTTCACGCATTTCGGTTTCGCTGACAAATTCAGCTTCACCTTCGATCATGATGACCTGATCGGGCAGACCGGCGTAGATGAGTTCCATCGTACTGCGTTCCATCTGACTGCGGGTCGGGTTGACAACGTATTCGCCATCGACCTTGCCGACGCGGACGGCACCGATAGGACCTTCAAACGGCAGATCGGAAAGCATCAGACTTGCAGACGCACCGACCATCGCCAGCACGTCGGCATCGTTGACACCGTCGGCGCTCAGCAGCATGCACTGCACCTGGACTTCGTGGAAGAAGCCTTTGGGGAAAAGCGGACGGATGGGACGGTCGATCATACGGCAGGTCAGGATCTCCTTCGTGGAAGGACGGCCTTCGCGTTTGATATAGCCGCCGGGGAATTTACCTGCGGCGGAGTACTTTTCACGATAGTCTACCTGCAACGGAAAAAAGTCGCTGCCTTCGCGCGGTTCGCCGGAACATGCCGCGGCGATGATGATGGTGTCGCCCAGACGGACAAGACAGCTGCCATTGGCAAGACCTGCCATTTTGCCGGTGGAGATTTCCATGGTTCTGGTGTCATCCAACTGGAAGACGATTTTCTTTTCTTCACCCATGATAATTTTATCCTTATATAATATTGGTTTATTTTTTGCAGAGTGTAAAAGCGGGATATCCCTTTGTCTTGCGGAATCCATACAGCAGGCGGAATCCCGTTATCACCGCCCCTGCCAAATCTTTGACACAGAATGTGATAACGACTGAATTCCACTTGTCTGCCTTACCGCCGCAAAAACGGTTCTCACCGCTTTCAAACCCATGCAGATACGACAAATGAGGCAAGTTGCGCAAACTGCCTCAATATATAATATATCCTGTATAAATCACTTTTTCAAGTCAGGGAGTTTGACCTTGGGAGCGATTTGCATCATTTTTGTATAATAAAGGAACGCGGTCTTCGCTTTTTGCGCCCCCTGTGCATTCTTTGCAAGCAGAACCTGCGCCTGACGCGCCATCACCGCCGCCAGGTCGTTGCGCCCGACAGAGTGGAATATTTTTGCATAATCCAGCGCATACATTCCCTTATCCTCGTCTTTGGCAAACGCTTTGCTGTTCCATCCGGTTTCCACAAGATCGAAAACATACTTGAACTCAAGCTGTTCGGGGGGCAGTTTGCACTCCGAAAGGGCAAAACCGAGCAGTATCCCGGGGCTTTTGGCAAAATTTTTCTTCAACCGCTCAAAGAAATCCGGCAGTCTGTCAACTTTTTTCGTCTCACCGATAAGCTGATACTCCATCTCAAATATCCGGTAACTTCTGGGGCGCAGAAGCTGAGCCGCGCGCAGTTCCGCAAACGCCTCATCAATGCGGTTGAGCTTTTTCAATATCGCCAGCTGAACGCGGAGCAGTTCCAGTTTGCGCGGATTGGCGGCAAACTCTTTTTTGAGCATCGGCAGGGCAATATCAAACTTTTCATTGCGGATGGCATCGTTTACCGTATCGGTGAACACCTCCTGCCGGATCTGCTCTTTGAGGTCAAATTTGCCGTTTGCACACTCGTTGAGGGTCTTCACTGCCGCCTTGACCGGACCGCGCCAGAGAAGCACCCCCTTTTTATCCAGCACGACCGCAAGCGGCAGTGATTCGCCGTCGCGGACAAACATCCCGCGCGCCTTGCCCTTGTCGGCATTGACGGGATAACCGAACTGCATCACGCCGGGGAACTTCTTCAACTGTTCGACCGTTCCGATGCCGATACCGACAAAATCAGCGATATCCGCACACCGTTTACGCACTTCGTGCATAAGCGCAAAATCATCCAGCGCCGCGCGGTTCTGCTCAAAAATGTAGAGAACGACAAACTTTTTGCCGTAAAAATCACCGATCATCTTCGTCGAACCGTCGACAAAAAGCGGAGACGGCAGCGCCTTTACCGGAGTTCCGGTTTTAAGCACTGCACCACAAAGGGAAAATACGCTGAACACCGTCAGCAGCAAAAGCGGAATTTTACGCATATTCATTTTGCTCCGCCGGCACTGCCGGTATTTGCCTCTTTGGGCAGTTCAACATTGGGAATGCGGTCGCGGTTTTCCAAACGCCATGCGGCATAAAATTTATTGCCCCATCCGATAAGTTTACCCTCTTTGAAAACCAGCGGGAAACACTCCTCCTCAGTATAAAGTCCATCCATCCAGTTGCAGTCAAAGTAGTAGTACCAGAGATCCGGACGGTGATAGCTCTCATCTTTCAGCGGTTCGCCCATGACGGCAAGCACCTCATCTTTGGTCATGCCGACACGGAGATTTTTGGATTTTTCCAGTGTCTCACCGGCGTTGAAATACGCACAGCCCGCGGCAAGTGCCGCCAGCAGTACAGCAGTAAAGATTTTTTTCATAATACAGTCTCCTGACAGTTATTGTTCTATTGAGCTGATTTCAAAAGTAATTCAAAAAGAGATTAAAAAATCAGCGTTGATGAGATCAAAGCGGTAGTTTGAGCGTGGCTGTTGAATAAATAACCACCGGAAACGCCCCGCTTTAAGATCGCAGCGATGAATTTCAAGAATTTTTGAGGACTTTTGAAATTGGCTCCTGTTAATATAGTTGTCTGCGGCGCTTCTTTCAAGCATTATCCGCAGGAGCGGCGGGAAAAACCGCATCAAAGTCAAACTCTTTTTCCAGAATGGCAAGGCATTCACGCTCACGGCGGCGCATCCGGCGGCGCGGAACAGGGGAAAGATCGTCTTCGCCTGCGCTGTGGAGCAATCCATGCACCAGATACAGCACCATTTCCCGCGCGTAACCGCCTTCACGTCTGGCTCCTTCACGCACTGCCGCATCTGGATTGATGATAAGTTCGATCATCGTATCACCGGCTTCATATCCGTCGCAGTCATCAAAGTACGAAAATGTTATAACATCGGTGGTTCCTTCGTGTCCGACAAGCTCACTGTTATATACTGCCATTGATTTATCATTGACAAAAAGCAGATTCAGATCCCACTCAGGTTCGACCGGCAATCCGGCGGCGAGTGCCGCTTTGTGAGCAAGTCTGCGCAATTCACTTTTCTTTGGTGCCGGCAGTTTCCGGTTTGTCCACCGGCTGTGCAGCTGTATCATCATGCTCCTCCTTCTCATATTCGATTCTCTCGTGCTTGATACTGGTCAGATATTCTATAAAACTCATCCGCACTTCATCCAGCTCCCTCGCCGTCAATTCGGAGTTGCGCAGCTGACCGTTTTCCATACGTTTGAGAAAAATCGCATTCACCAGATCTTCGATCGCCGCCGGGGATGGATTTTTCAGCGAACGGCTCGCCGCCTCGCACGCATCAGCAAGGGCAATGATGGTCAATTCCTTGCCTGAAGGCGGTTCATTTTTGTAACGGTACTGTTCTTCAAGCACATTGCCGCCAAGCTGTTTTTTGGCAAGTTCATAGAAAAACGATATGCGGTCATCGCCGTGATGGGTGGCTATCGCATCGCGGATAAAACGGCAAAGGCGGTATTCGCGGGCAAGTTCCAGACCGTCGGAAACATGATTCCGGATCCTGGCGCACCCCAGATGCGGCGGCATCTTCTCATACATTTCCGGACTGCGGGGATTGTTTTCCACAAAATACTGCGGCTTGACAAGTTTGCCGATATCGTGATAAAGCGCACCGACACGCGCCCGGACGGAGTTGGCATTTATCGCCGCCGCCGCTCCTTCGGCAAGCGAAGCCACATTGAGTGAGTGGACCATCGTTCCGGATGCTTCGCGCCGCATACGCACAAGCAGAGGATTATTCGTATCCCCCAGCACGGTAAGTGAAAGGACTGTATCCATATTGAAGATCAATTCAAAGGCAAAGACCAGCAGCAGTGCCGCCGTCGCGCAGAAAAATGCGTTTGCCGCCATCGCGATAAAAGCGGTCTTTATCAACCGGATATCACCGTGCATGGTAAAAAGCATATCTATATTTGCCAGAAGTGTCAATATGAATCCGCCGAAAAGCACCCGGACAAAGAAACTGCGGTAGTTGGATACATTGCGTACCGCAAATCCCATCAGCGCCACGATCGCAAACCAGCGCAGTGCCAGTTCCAGCGACCGGTCAGGCAGGATCATCAGCGACGAAAGCACCGCGACCAGAAATCCTCCGAAAAGCGCCACCCGGTTGCCCAGCAGAATGGAAAGCAATGCGGCTCCCAGCGGCAGCGGCATCATGAAAAGCATCAGGTCGTACTCCGGCATGATCCCCATGCGGAAGAAGTAGAAAAAGAGCTGGATCGCGCCGTAATTTGCCAGCAATCCGATGATGATCGCCAGTCCGGCGATGGCAAAATGGCGGGGATTGTAAAAGATTTTATTGTACGTCCGGTAAAGGAAAAACAGCGATATTGCCAACAGCAGAAAACTCACTCCCAGCCGGTTGCAGAGCAGTATGATCCCGTAACCGCGCGGGATCGCCTGCTTTTCCGCCCGGAGCATATCGGCGATTTCCGTGGAAATTATCTGTTTGCGTTCCACCAGACGGTCACCTTTTTTCCGGGATTTGATGATCGGTTTGACTGCGGCAGATGCGGCGGATGCCTCTTTATCCGACAACTCAGGGTCAAAAACAAGATTGCCTTTACCGAAAAGCTGTTTGATGCAGTAAATAAGTTCCGTTTTCGTTGATTCGGAAAGTTTCAACAGCTCCGCCGCCGTCTGGGCGCAATCGGAAACTGCCGGCGGCAGATGATCGTAGTAATAGGTTTTATCATCCGGAGAAATGACGCGTGAGGAACGTTTCCCGGCGGCATTTTTCACCAGTTCATCATCGGCGATACCGTTGTGGAGCATATCTTTTATGCGGCGGTCAAAATCCTCCTGATGAGCGCGGTACTGGCGTGCCAACAGGGAAAAATCGGTGACCTTTTCCGCAAGACGGCTCCCCGGATTGGGGTCAGGCACAAAAATTTTTTTATCCTGCTCCATCCGCTCCCGCTGCAAAATACCGGAAAGAAAGTGATCTATTTCAAGTGCGGTTTCGTTTGCCGCATTCGCATTTATACGGTATATCAAAGGAGCTTTTCTGCCTGCGGCATTGCGCGCTTTTTCTGTGGCGGCGGAGTCCTCGTAATCAAAATCTATGCGGGCAGTGAAAGAAAACGGTGAACGCTGACCGTGTGTCCATACCGTCAGATCACGCTGGCGGTTTTCGGAAAGCAGCAGCAGCACAGCAGAGACCATCCAGATCATCACCAGCACCAGAATGACCGGCACTTTGGATTGTTCCAGACTCTCTTCGATATAACTTTCATTGACCAGTTTCTGACGGAAATACTGGATTATTTTTTTGAAACTCATCAGCGGTTACTCTCCATCGGTATATGCAGTGATGATCTTTTCCAGCAGACAGTGGCGCACCACATCCTGCGCAGAAAAAAAGACAAATCCGATCTCGCGGATCTTCTTCAGGGTAGAAAGCGCCTTTTCCAGACCGGAGCGCTCATTTTTTGCCAGATCGGACTGGGTCGGGTCGCCGGTTATGACACACCGGGAACCGAATCCCATGCGGGTGAGGAACATCAGCATCTGTTCACAGGTGGTGTTCTGCGCCTCGTCCAGAATAATAAAAGCGTTGTTCAGCGTCCGCCCGCGCATGAACGCAAGAGGAGCAACTTCAATAATATTGCGGGAAATGAGCGCCGCGGCTTCTTCCTGCGGCATCATATCAAAAAGCGCATCGTAAAGCGGGCGCAGATACGGGGAAACTTTATCCTCAAGCGAACCGGGCAGAAATCCGAGTCTTTCACCGGATTCCCGTGCCGGACGGGTGAGGATTATGCGGGAAACCTCACCTTTGATATACATCGAAACCGCCATTGCCATCGCCAGATAAGTCTTGCCGGTTCCGGCAGGACCGATCCCGAAAACAACATCATGTTTGTTTATCGCCGCAAGATACTCCTTCTGCCGTGCAGAACGGGGCAGGATATCTTTTTTGCCCGGTCCGACCCGGACTCTTGACTCCCAGAAGTTTTTCACACTCCCGGTTGCAGAACTTTTCAACAGCGACTCCACATCGCTGCGGTCAAGCTCGTGCCTGCGCAGAAGAAAAAGCGTCTGGATCTCATCCAGCACATGCAGCGCCGCATCGACCTGAGCATCTTCACCGGTAAATTCGACCCAGTTTTCCCTCGCCGCCGCAGAAACAGAATAAATGTTCCTGATGCGGTCAAGCAAACGGACTTCATCCCCCATGCCGGCGGCACGCAGGGAGAAGCCCGGTTCAAAATAAAAACGCTTTACAGCACTCATCGCATCATGTTCAGAGCTTGGGAATGATAAGTTTCATTCCGAGGCTGAGCTTGTCGGGATTTTTGAGAATATCGGAGTTCGCCTTGAAAATCACATCGCTGTAACGCGCATTGCCGTAGGTTTTCTGGGCGATCGAGCCGAGAGTATCCCCGGATTTGACAACGTACACAGTGCTGTTCGTCGGATCCGGCGGCATGACCGCCGCGGCAGGTTTGCTTTCCGCAGGCTTATCCGCAGGTTTGACCGCTTCCGCAGGTTTATCGGCTTTGACTTCAACAACTGCAGGAGTTTCCGCAGGTTTATCGGCTTTGACTTCAGCAACTGCGGGAGTTTCCGCAGCGGGTTCCGCGACTGCGGGAGTTTCCGCAGGCTTTTCCGCAGGATCTTCTGCGACAGCAGGTATCTCTGTTGCGGCATCATCAGCAAGCGGAGCAGGATCATCAAGCGCCTTCACCGGAGTTTCAACGATAACAGCTGAAACGCGGTTTTCGGTATGTCCCTTGAAGGAACGGGAGGTCTTCTGGGGCGCTTTGTATCCCGGATAGCTCTGACGGATGATATTCTCCCATGCCTGCTCTTCCTGACTGACACGGGGGTTGGCAAGATCGGTTTGATAACATCCGGCGCAGACGAGAAGTACAGCTCCGGCGGCGGCAGAAAATTTCACCATAATCTTATCTCCTGTAAAGTTTATCAGTTTTCAAATTTCTTGAAAAGCATCGTTCCGTTGTGTCCGCCGAAACCGAGGTTGCAGTTCATCGCGTAGTTGACTTCACGCTTGCGGGCAACATTCGGAGTGATATCCAGATCACAATCCGGATCGGGATTTTCATAGTTGATCGTCGGCGGAATGATTCCGGTTTCGATACTCTTGATACAGGCAATACACTCCAGACCGCCGGCGGCACCGAGGCCGTGACCGGTGGTTCCCTTGGTACTGCTCACCGCGACTTTGCTGACAGCATCGCCCAGCGCCGCTTTGATGGCAAGGGTCTCATATTTATCGTTGAGCGAGGTACTTGTGCCGTGGGCATTGATATAGTCCAGCTCATCCGGCGTGATCCCTGCATGGCGCAGCGCCATTGAGATCGCTCTGGCACAGCCGTTGCCGTCGGGCGCAGGACTGGTGATATGGTAAGCATCGGCAGTTGCACCGTAACCGACGACTTCGGCGAGGATATTCGCTCCGCGGCGCACGGCGTGACCGAGTTCTTCAAGCACGAGGACACCGGCACCTTCTGCCATGACAAATCCGTCGCGGTCACGGTCAAAGGGACGGCTGGCGTGAAGCGGATCGTCGTTACGGGTACTCAGGGCCTTGAGGGCGCAGAATCCTGCCAGACCGAGAGGAACGATACTTGCTTCAGCACCGCCGCAGACCATGACATCGGCATCATCATGTTTGATCGTCCAGAATGCTTCACCGATGGAGTGGCATCCGGTGGCACATGCAGTGACCAGACCCATATTCGGACCGCGCAAATCATAACGCATTGCAACGGAACCCGCCGCCATATCGCTGATCATCATCGGGATGAGGAAGGGGGAAATACGGTCGGGACCTTTTTCAAAAAGCACCTGACTTTCTTTGCTGATCGTGGCAAGACCGCCGACACCGCTTGAAACCATACAGCCGAAACGGTCACCGTCAGAGCGTTTTTCACCTGAACCGACATGCAGACCTGCACACTTCAACGCTTCATCGGTCGCGGCAACAGCATACTGGGTGAACAGATCCATTCTGCGTGCCTCTTTGACGGAAATGCAGGAACTTATATCAAAGTTCTTCACTTCGCCTGCGATTTTGGTGCGGTAGGCACTGACATCAAAACGGGTGATCGGTCCGATACCGCATCGACCATTGACCAATGAATCCCAGAAGTCGGCGACGTTATTGCCGACGCAGGACAATACACCGTAACCGGTGACAACAACTCTGCGCTTATCCATATTTCTCTGCCTCAATACTCCATAAAACAAACGGAAAAGGGCCACTAATCGGCTACCGATCAGCGACCCCGTTCTGTGAAACTTTTGTTACGCGTAGTGCGCCAATCACTTCATATTTTCTTCGATATAAGCGATCGCATCACCGACGGTGGTCAGAGTTTCAGCTTTTTCATCCGGAATTTCGGCTTCAAAGGCTTCTTCAAAAGCCATGATCAGCTCGACCTGATCCAGAGAGTCGGCGCCGAGGTCTTCGACGAATTTGGCTTCCGGGGTAACCTGATCTTCAGCAACACCCAACTGATCGACAACGATGCTTTTTACTTTATCTGCGATTTCGGACATCTTTCTTTCCCTTTCTTAAAGTTGGTTTTAGAGTCCCATAGTTTCAAACTTTCCAGTCTGTACGACTGCATCTCTTATAATATCGCTTCTCAAGAGCGAAAAGTCAAGTCAATTTAAGAAAAATAGTCGATTTTTATTCCATTTAACGGAACAAATAGCGTTATCACTTGAATTTCAGGACACTCTTATCGTATTCTGCGGGGGCTTTGAAGCCGAGCAGTTCGATACAGGTTGCGCCCAGAGAGCTGATTCCGAGACCCTCGTTGAGAGTTTCTTCGTACTCGCCTTTGCTTTCCGGATCATAGATGATGCACGGAACCGGATTGAGTGAATGGCTGGTCTTGCGCGCAAGATTGCCCTGCTTATCCTTCTTCGCATTGCCCTGCTTGTCATGTTCAAGCATATCATCAGCATTTCCGTGGTCAGCGGAAATGACCAATACACCGCCGGCGGCTTTGACCGCATCGCGGATCCTGCCCAGACAGAGGTCGAGCGCGCCCATGGAAACGAGGACGGCTTCCATACTGCCGGTGTGTCCGACCATATCGCCGTTGGGGAAGTTCAGACGGATCATCCGGTACTTGTTGTCCGCGATCGCCGCGACGACGGCATCGGTGATCTCCGCACACTTCATCCACGGACGCTGTTCAAAGGGAACGACGTCGGAAGGGATTTCCACATAATCATCGTATTCTTCAGCGAATTTTCCGGAACGGTTGCCGTTGAAGAAGTAGGTCACATGACCGTATTTCTGGGTCTCGCTGATCGCCAGCTGACGGACCTTGGAGGCGCAGAGATATTCATCCATAGTATTGTCGATTTCCGGGGGATCGACCAGATAATTTGCCGGAGCGTGCAGGTCGCCGTCATACTCCATCATACCGGCGAAAAGCACCTGCGGAACAGTGCCGCGGTCGAATTTGTCGAAGGAGTCACCTTCTTCAAACGCCGCAGTGATCTCAAGCGCACGGTCGCCGCGGAAGTTGAACAGAACGACAGAATCGTTGTCCTTCATGGCGCCGACAGGGGTTTTGCCGTCTCTGGAAATGACGAATGCTCCGAGATCCTGGTCGATCGCACCGGTACGCTGACGGAGGGTTTCGATCGCTTCAACAGCGGAACCGAAAAGGTCACCTTTGCCCTGAACGTGGGTTTCCCAGCCTTTTCTGACCATATCCCAGTTGGCACCGTAACGGTCCATGGTGATGACCATGCGGCCACCGCCGGAAGCGATAATGTAATCGACACCTTTGGAACTCAATCCGGCAAGTTTATCTTCCAGAGGTTTGACATATTCCAGAGCGCTGGTTTCCGGAACGTCGCGGCCGTCGAGCAGCGCGTGGACGCGCAGAGTTTTGACTCCGGCGGCATACGCGGCGTCGATCATCGCATAGAGATGGTCGATGTGGCTGTGGACGTTTCCGTCGGAAACAAGTCCGATAAGGTGGAGCGCGGAGTTGTTGTCAATGACATTGGCAACGACCTTCTTCCAGACATTGCCTTCAAAAAGTTTGCCGCTGGCGACGGCTTCGCCGACCAGTTTTGCCCCCTGAGAGAAAACTCTGCCGGAACCGATGGCGTTGTGACCGACTTCGCTGTTGCCCATATCGGCATCAGAGGGCATACCGACGGCAGTTCCGTGAGCTTTGAGTCTGGTGCAGGGGCAATTAGCCATCAAATCGTCAAGAACGGGGGTGTTGGCAAGTTTGACCGCATCGCCGTCTGCGTATTTGCCGAAACCGACTCCGTCAAGGATCGCCAGAACGACCGGACCGCGGCGGGGAGTGAATGCGGGATTGATCTCCAAAGATTTTACCATGATGATGTATTCCTTAAATTTATATATTCAGATATCAGCTGCGGTGACCGGGCTTCTCACTGCCGGAAATAACACCTTTTTTGGTGTTCGCACAGAAGTTGATGAACTCCATGACCTCCTCAGTCATCGGCAATTCTTCCTTGATTTTGGCGATAGCATTGGTCGAAGAAAGACCGCTGCGGAAGTAGATTTTGAAGATATGTTTGATATTGCTGATCTGTTCAGCAGTATATCCGGCACGCTGAAGACCGACTTTGTTGTACATTTTCACGCCGCCGTTGCGGCCTTCGGCAAGCATAAAGGGAGGAACATCCTGCGAAAACGCCGAACAGCCGGAAATGAACGCCAGTTTGCCGACTCTGGTGAACTGGTGGATAGCCACCAGTCCGGAAAGGATGGCGCGGTCATGGACTTCAGCATATCCCCCGGCGACCGCCAGGCTGATAAAGTGGACATTGTTGCCGATCTTGCAGTTGTGCGCGACATGGCTGCCGTTCATGAACATGTTGCCGTTGCCGATGGTAGTGGCTGACTCCGGAGTGGTTCCGGTATGGATGGCAGTACCTTCACGGAAAATATTATCATCGCCGACATTGAGATAGGTTGCCGCCCCCGGAACGACCGCATGATCCTGCGCGGGCTGTCCCAGCGCGGCAAAAGGATGCAGAACATTGTTTTTGCCGAGAGTGGTAAAGCCATCGACATTGCAATGGGCAATAAGGCGGGTGCCTTCGCCGATCTTCACATTGGGTCCGACATAGCAAAGCGGTCCGATTTCCACACCGTCCGCAAGAATTGCACCATCTTCAACGATGGCACTGGGATGAATTTTTGCCATAGTACATTCTCCATAATTTAATGAGATAAAAAAAACAACATTTTCCATAATATACTATCATATTGCAATAATGGCAAGAAAAAACTTGTAAAATTTGCAACTAAATGATATATTTAACAGATGACAGAGGTGAAAGTTGAAACTATGGCAGAACTGGTACTGATTCTTGACCGGCTCCGCAGTGCGCACAATACCGGAAACATTTTCCGGATAGCGGAGGCACTCGGAGCAATGGTGGCTCCCTGCGGTTACACGCCCTGCCCTCCGCATCCGAAACTGGAAAAGACTGCGATGGGTACGGACAAAACCGTTCAGTGGATGCACTTTGAAACTTCCGCTGAAGCGGTGGATTATTTCCATGAAAAGGGATTCACCGTTCTGGCGGCGGAACCCGGCGGAAGTGAAGCATGGGAAATGGATTATCCAGCCCGGCTGGCGGTTATCTTCGGCAACGAAGCTCTCGGGGTGAGTCCCGAAGCTCTGAAAAAGGTTGACGGGATCGTTTCTCTTGCAATGCACGGCGGGAAAGCCTCGATCAATGTGGGCAATGCCGCCGCGGCTATAACCTACGCCATAGATGCAAAACGGCGTAACAAACTGAAGATGTAAGTTCATGGAAATAAAATTATTCGGCAAAAATCTGCACAATGTTTCAGCGATGCTGGAAAAATACGGATTCTGTGATTCAGGGAACGGAACTCCGGAGTTGATCGTAACTTACGGCGGTGACGGCGCCCTGCTCGGTGCCGTCCGGGATTATCCGGAGATCCCCAAGTTTCCGTTGCGGGATACAGAGACCGCTCCGACCTGCGCGCTTCATCAGACGGAAAAAATCATTGCCGGTTTTGCCGCCGGCAAACTTGCAGGCTGTGAACTGCCGTGCATCATCGCGGCGGCTCCGGGAGGGGAACTTTCCGGAATAAACGACCTTGTGCTTCACTCCTGCGACCCTGCATGCGCTCTGCGTTTCCGGGTATTTATCGACGGGGAACTCCATGCAAAGGAGGTCTTCGGCGACGGAATATGCTTTGCCACACCGCACGGCAGTACCGGTTACTTCCGTTCGATCACCCGCGGAACATTCCGCACCGGTGTGGGAGTTGCGTTCAACAACTCAAGCGAAGCGGTCAATCACCTTGTTCTGCCTGAGGATTCTGCGGTGACGGTGGAAATACTCCGCGGTCCGGCACTTCTGATTGCGGATAACGACCCGCACCGGATCAAGGTGGAAGTAGGCGAAAAAGTAAAATTCTTCAAATCCGGCAAAACCGCTCTTATCCACGGATTGAAAGAGTTCATGTGTCCGGAGTGCCGCAAGCGCCGCCACCATTTACATTCACTGAATGAAGATGAGTAAGTTCAGTTATTGAATTATTCTGCTTTCAGTGATATTTTATCAGAATCATCTTTTTTCAACTCAACTTTGTGTGGAACTTTATACCATGAGCAATAAAATCGTTAAAGACTTGAATCAGGGCAGTGTTACCAAAACCATGATCCTGTTCGCACTGCCGATGCTCTTTGCAGGGCTGATACAGATGCTCTACAATACGGCAGATATGATAATCATCGGGCGTTTCGTCGGCACCAGCGGTCTGGCGGCGGTATCCGTCGGCGGGGATGTGATGCACTTTCTCGCCTTCGCGGCTATGGGTTTCGCCAATGCCGGACAGGTGATAATCGCCCAGTATCTCGGTGCCGGAATGCGTGACCGTGCAGGCAAAGTGATAGGAACTCTGTTTTCATTTCTGCTCACGCTGGCAGTCATTCTGGGTGCATTGGCGATCATCTTCCGCGAACCGGTACTGCGCTGGGTCAACGCCCCTGCGGGAGAAACATGGGATTATGCCATGAGCTATGTCGTTGTCTGCATGAGCGGTATGCTCTTTATTTACGGCTACAATGTGGTGTCAGCTATTCTGCGCGGCATGGGCGACTCCAAACATCCGCTTATCTTCGTGGCGATCGCCGCCGGATTGAATATCGTGCTTGACCTGCTCTTTGTAGTATGTTTCAAATGGGCAGTTTTCGGTGTGGCACTGGCGACGGTGCTGAGTCAGGGGATAAGTTTCATACTCTCAATGATTTTCCTCTACCGCCACCGCAAAGAAATAGGCTTTGAGTTCAAGGCAGAGAATTTCAAAATCGACAGAGAAGCGCTCGCTCCGCTGGTAAAGCTGGGCATACCGATGTTTCTGCAGAGTGCGGCGATAAGTTTTTCCATGCTCTATGTGAACAGCTACATCAACAGCTACGGCGCAGTAGCCGCCGCGATGAACGGAATAGGCAACAAATTGAGCATGATCGTCAATATCATCAACTTTTCCTTTGCCGCCGCCGCTTCACCGATGATCGGACAGGCGATCGGAGCGGAGTTCTACCACCGGGTGCCGCGCATCGTCGGAGTATCGCTGCTTATCAATACGCTCATATCCGTTGTTATGGCGGTGATCCTCGTCGCCGTTCCCCGGCTGGTATTCGGAATTTTCACATCGGATGAGGAGGTGTTGAAGATGGCGATAAGCTACATTCCCGTGGCATTGCTGCTTCTGGGCGGCTCGGCACTGCGTCCGCCATTGGGGGCGCTCATCAACGGAGTCGGGAACTTCAAGCTCAACTTTGCCGTGGGAATCCTTGACGGTGTAGTGCTGAGGATCGGACTTTCCGTATTTCTGGGACTTTATCTGCACTTCGGCATATTCGGCTTCTGGTACGGTCACGCCATTGCAGGCTTCACCCCCTTTGTCATGGGCGGAATATACTTCCTCACCGGCAGATGGCGCACCCGCAAGTATATTGTGAAATAACAAAACGCCGGGCAAGGTTTACTGACATAACTCCTGCCGGACAGCTTGAAAAAACGCTATCCATGCACTATATTTTATATATGTCAAACACCTTGATTTTGAAAGAGCGATATCATGAAAAAAATCTTCTTATCCGTATTGATGACGGCGTTTACTGCCGCCGCTTTTGCCGCATTGCCCGGTGAAAAGCCCGGTGAAAGCAAACACAAACTCCAGTGGATCGATTGCTCCCCCATGCCGCTGGGCAAAATCGACCCTGACAAACACAAAGATATACCTGCCCTGCGTGCCGTGGTCTTCATGTACACCCGCGCACAGGATAGCGGACAAACCGTTGCCATGCTGGATAATCTCCACCGTCAGTATCGGGGGAAACTCCTCATTGCCGCCATCACTCCCGACTCCGTCAAAGATGCCCGCGCCATCAAAAAGCGCTACCCTGAAAGCCGTTTCCGTCTGGCGGTCGATCTCACCCGCAAGCTCACACCGGAATTTATGAACAACTCGATAATGATATTTCCGATGGCTTTTCTGCTTGATTCCGAAGGAACCGTCCTCTGGCGCGGTGAAGCCGCCGACCTGCCGGAAGTCACCGCCATGCAGCTCGCCGGAAAACTGGACATTGAAACCGTCAAAAAATGTGAACCTTTGATCTACAAAATGTTTCAGGCGATGCGCGACAATAATATTTTCAGCGCCCGCAGCATTGCCATGGATATCCTCAAAATCGACTCCGCAAATGCTTCCGCACTCAGGATGCTCAACTTCGCCGCCGAAGCTATGGGGAATATCCGTATCATCTGGAACGCTCTTTCGCAGGCGATATCCAAAAATCCCGCGCTGGCCCGGCTCTATTTTTCCGCGCTCGACCTCACCCGCCGTCACACGGAACTGCGTCCGGAACTGCCGGAACTTATCCGTTCTTTCGGGAAAAACGATTTTCCGGTTCCTGTCCGCTGTGCTTTTGCCGACGCTCTGCTCAACAGCTTTTCCTTTGAGTCCGCCGCCGTTCTCGGTGCGCGTGATATCCTTGCCGGAACCCCGATGGCTCTCAACGCATCTGCGGAACAAATGGGACATCTGCTCGCTGTCCGCGCCCGGCTCCGCTACGCGATGGGCGACCTTGACTCCGCCGAAGCGGATATGGCTGAAGCGGTGGAGTTCTTCAAAAAATCCAGTGACCGCACGATGCTTGCCCGGGCTGAAAAACAGCTTGAGTTTTTCCGTACACTCCTCAAAAACCGTCCGGGGAGCGCGCAATGAATCAGTCTGACAATATCGCCGCCCCCGCCAGTGCTGTCGGCGGAGCGGTCACAGTCATCCGCCTTTCCGGACCGGGAGTATTGCAAATCGCCAACAGTGTGTGGAAGGGCAAAAAGCCGCTTTCCGCCGCCAATGTGCGCCGCATGATGCTCGGTGAAGTATCCGGCGACCCGACCCTTGCCGTCTATATGAAAGCTCCGTACAGCTATACCGGCGACGATGTCGTTGAACTTCAGTGCCACGGCGGAGCCGCCGCCGCCAATGCGGTGATGAAAACTCTGCTTTCCGCCGGATGCCGTCTTGCTGAACCGGGGGAGTTCACCTGCCGGGCATTTCTCAACGGCAAACTCGACCTGCTTCAGGCTGAGGCTGTTGCGGATTTGATATCCTCATCCAGCCAAACCGCTTTGCACATGGCGCAAAAACAGCTTGCCGGAACTCTCAGCAGCCGTATTGATGATTTGTACGACCTGATAATACAGCTGCGTTCAGAGTGTGAATCGCGTCTGGATTTCCCGGATGAGGAGCTTGATTTTGACGACTCCGTTCCGGAAAAAGCTGCCGGATGCCGCCGCACTATCATGGAATTGATATCCACCGCACGCTCCGGCAGTATCGTCCGTGACGGGGTGCAGGTAGTCCTCGCCGGCAAGCCGAACTCCGGCAAATCCAGTCTGCTCAACCGTATTCTGGGATTTGACCGCGCCATCGTCAGCGCCATTCCCGGAACCACCCGCGACACGGTGGAGTCTCAGGCGGTCATCCGCGGTATCGGGGTGAATCTTACGGATACTGCCGGATTGCGGAAAAGTTCCGACCCGGTCGAACAGATGGGTATTGAGCGCTCGTTCCGTACCATCCGCGCCGGAATGCTTACATTCTGGCTGCTCGATGCCGCATCGGATGATCCGGCGGCAGAGGTCGCCGCCATCGACCGCGAAGCTCCCGGGCTCATCGCCGTCTGGAACAAATGCGATATCGCACCGGATGCCGTTCTGCCGGAAACCGGATTGCCCACGGTGAAAATTTCCGCCAAATCCGGTGAGAATATCGAACAGCTTTTCGATGAGTTTGAAAAAGTCCTCTTTGCCGGTGAAAAACCGGTCATCCCCGAAACAGCGGTCAATGCCCGCAGTGCCGCACTGCTCGAAGGATCTCTGGCGCACCTTGAAGCGGCTGAACGCGCCTTTGACGACGGGGATTACGAGATCGCCGCCGCAGAGCTTGCGGAATCTTCCGTAAAAATCGGGGAAATCACCGGGCGCAGTGTGGCTCCTGACCTGCTGGATAAAATTTTCCATAAATTCTGTATCGGCAAATGAGATAATTTTACTTGACATTGTTCCGCAGACAGCTATATTATATGAAGAAAGTCATGAACCACCAAAAAAAGGAGTAATGTATCATGAAAAAACTTTTGTCCGCCGCTGTATTGGCTCTTGTAACCGTTATCACCGGATGCACCTCAGTTGAGTCAACTCAGAAATTCAACCGCATGGGCTTGGGTGCTGCCGGTGAAAAAGCTGTCTGTGTAACCCATGTTGAGATCCCCGGATATTACATTTTCGGTCTGCCCATTGTCACCGGCAGTCCCAAAGGCGACGGTGAATGGAGCATGTTCCGTTACAACCAGACCACGACCAATGTCGTCTATCTGCTGACCAGAGAGGCAAAGGAACGCAAGGCTTCACGCGTCATCAATGTTCAGGTCACCAAAACAGAGATCCCGACTCTTATTCCGTTTGTCAGCAAATACTCCCTTCAGGCTTCCGGCGTCGGTATCGCCAACTGAGGAGTGCTGAATATGGCTCAGGGGAAAATAAAAGCATTCGTGCTGGATACAAATGTGCTTTTGCACAGCTCCGCCAGCATCAGCTGTTTCAAGGATAATGATGTCGTTATCCCCATGGCGGTCATTGAGGAGCTGGATAAGTTCAAAAAAAACTCCGACGAACTCGGCCGCAATGCCCGCCGGGTGATACGCCTTCTTGACCGTTTGCGCGAAAAGTTCCCCGGCTGTTCAGGCAATCCTGAACGCGGTCTGCCGCTTGCGGAAATAACTCCGGATGCCACAGGCAAACTCTTTGTTCTCGGCGCCGGGATGCTGGAAAACGGCAACACAAAAGAGGCGGATAAAGTTTTTGACAATGAACTGCTTATCGACTCACCGGATAACCGCATCCTGCGTGTTGCCTGTTTCCTGCGCAGTCGCGGCAGACATGTGGTCTTTATCAGCAAGGATATAAATTTGCGCCTCAAAGCCGATGCCCTCGGTCTGAAGGTGATGGATTTTGAGCGCGAAAAGGTGAGAGAAGTTGAACGTTACACCGGATTCAGCGAAAAAAGCGTGCCGCAGAAACTTATTGATGAAGCGTACAGCAAAAAGGAACTTTCCGGCACAGCGGCAGAGGAGATATTCACCAACGGATTTGTCAATCTGATATCTCAGACCGATGAGAAAAAACAGCTGCTCATGCGGAAAAACTGTTCCGGCAAATTACAGCTGATTTCCCATAAAACGGAAAAGGTCTGGAACCTTTCCCCCCGTAATAAAGAGCAGAAAATGGCGCTTGATCTGCTCCTTGATCCGGAAATAAAACTGGTGACGCTTCTCGGCGGCGCCGGAACCGGAAAAACTCTGCTTGCTCTGGCGGCGGCGCTCGCCCAGACCCTCGACGGCGGCAGTTACGAAAAGATCCTCGTTTCCCGTCCGGTGATACCGCTGGGGAACGATATCGGTTTTCTCCCCGGCAGTAAAGATGCCAAACTTGCTTCGTGGATGCAGCCGATTTTCGACAATCTGGAGTTCCTCACCGGCGGTGAAGCGGAGCGCAAACCGAAAAGCTCCTCGCGCTGTTCGGCTGAAAGTCTGCTGAACTCCCGCAAAATAGAGCTTGAAGCATTGACCTATATCCGCGGCAGAAGCATTCCCAATCAGTTCATCATCATCGACGAAGCGCAGAATCTCACTCCGCACGAGGTGAAGACGATCATCAGCCGTTGCGGCAGCGGTTCCAAAATGGTGCTTACCGGCGACCCGGCGCAGATCGACAACCCTTACCTGGATTCATCGGGCAACGGTTTGAGCTACACTGTCGAGCGGCTCAAAGGCGAAAATATCTACGGTCATGTGACGTTGCGCAAAAGCGAACGCAGTGAACTTGCGGCGCTGGCGGCAAAAAAACTTTGAAGGATATTGTTATGAAAAAATTTACGGCACTCTTTCTGACTTTTGTGTTCAGTATCACCCTGCTCCGCGCAGAGTGGTGGGATGAAGGGAAATACGATTGGAGCAAAGCGCAGAAACTTGATGACGGAATCGTTTTCGGAAACTTCAAAAAAGAGTCTCCGCGTCTGATGCGTATCTGGGTGATGCGGATAGATTTATCCGGAAATTACCGTTTTGCCACAGCGAAAAAGGCGGTTAATTACGGAGAAACCATTCCTACTCATCCCCATTTGAAAATCCATACGCTCCGTCAGAAAACGGTCGACTTCATGACCGAAGCACAGAAAAGCGGCCGCAATATGATCGCCGCGATCAATGCTACCGGCTGGGCGCCGTGGGATAAGACTCCGAGTATTTACGCCACCAATCTGGGATTGCTCATTTCCGACGGTGTGGTCGTTTCCCCGAAACGTCCCAACAACCGCCCCTCGTTCCTCTTTTACAAAGACGGCAGAATAGAACTGCGCGAAGTCAAAGAGGGTGAAGACCTTTCGGCTGTGGCGCAGGCGATAACCTGTTTCCACAGCGTACTGGTCAACGGAGAACTTGATCTGAGCGACAAAAGCAAATATCTTGCGCCGCGTACCGGGATCGGATTATCGGCGGATAAACGCTACATGTACTTTATGGTCATCGACGGCAGACAGAAGGATTTCAGCATGGGCTGTACCGTCCGCGAAGTCGGCAATATACTGCGCTATCTCGGCGCGGCAAACGGCGTGAATATGGATGGCGGCGGCTCAAGCAGTTTCGTCATCTGGGATAAAGTTGAGAAAAAAGCAAAAATGCTCAATCATCAGCCGATGGGAGTTATCCGTCCGGTAGGTTCATCTCTGGGCGTTATCAAAGCGGATAAGTAAAATGACGGATAATGATTTTGATATCGACGATATCCAACTGACCAGACGGAGCGCCGCTCCGCAGAAAAAAACTCAGGATACGGAAGAAAATACGGCGACACGGGAGTTCACCTTCTCCGCCCCGCGTATCGAAATAATCGTGGATGAGGAAGCGGATGAAAAGCCTTTCGTCACCCCCGTTATGCCGCAGAACACTCCGCCGGAAATGTGTGACAGTGCGGAAATTGCCGCAACCCTTGACGTACCGGAAATAAAACTTGCCGCAAAGCCGGCGCCCCAACCGGAACAGAAGGAAGAAACCAAAGCAAAAACCAAACCGTTTTCCCGCAAAGCGGCACTGCCCCCGGAGCTGATGGCCAAAAAGCCGGATGCGTTCACTCCGGCGGCGATCCCCAACGTTACCGCGCCAACGGTAAAAAAGAGAAATTACGCTCTGGGGTGCTGCATATTTTCCTTCATCATTCCCCTGTTTATCGGAGCAGGAGCGGCGGCGGCAGTGCGCTACTGGAAACCGATACGCATACAAATGGAGCGTTTCGATGCGTGGATGGTAAAGCACGGCTTATCCTACGACGGTGAAGATGCCCCCTGGAAACACAAAAAAGAAAACAAAGCAGCTCCGGAAAAAACTCATACAAATTAACACAACTTCAAGCACTGAAAAAGTGCTTTTTTTCTTGACAAAAATCCCCCGCTGTTGTAAAGTATAGCAGAATTTATTGCAAAAGCAGCGGTAAAGAGTTATGGGGATCCACACTTATTACAAATTGGAAAAAGAATTGCGTATGCAGATAATATCAGGATTTCTCCCTGATTATCACCGTTTGCATACCGAAGATACCCTTGCCGCCCGTTACGGCATAAGCCGCAGTTCGGTACGCAAAGCGCTTGCCAATCTGGAATCCGACGGTTTGATTTTCAGAAAACGCGGCAGCGGCACCTTTGTCCGACCTGAATCTGAACGGATACAGAAACCTGAAGTCAAAGAGCTGGGCAAGGAGATCGTCTACCTCTCATTCTCTTCGCTTTACTCCAAAGAAACCTTCATACATAAATCAAAATTCCGCTCATTGCATGACAGTATGACCACGATACTTTCGCCCGCAGGGTACAGTTTCCGTGCGGCACATGTCGGCATGGATTGGAAGATCCCGCTTGATCTTTCTGCTCCTGATATCGGCGGCATCATTTTTGAAGGGAATATTTCTGAAGAGTTTTTCAACCAACACTTTGCAGATAAACCGTGCATCGGGATCAACTGTTACAACCCCGCATTGGATTGCAGCTGGGTTCTGGAAGATTCACGGGGAATCGGTGAATTGAGTGTGAAGCACCTCTATTCGCTCGGTTACAGAAAAATCGCGATTCTGTCTGATGAAGCATCATCCCGTCCGGTGCTGGACACGCTGCTTGGTTACCGTGCAGGACTTCAGCAATTTGATCTTCCATTCCGCGAAGATTTCGTCATCTTCTGGGATCGGCAAAAAATCAACGGCGAATTGTGCAATGAACCATTCGGATTATGCAGTTTCAAGCCGCATCTGGAAAAACTTTTCACCTCTGACGATCCCCCCGATGCGATAATCTGTCAGGATAAATTCCGTGCTGAACAGACCCGGCTCGCCCTTGAGGAGCTGGGCTTCAAAGTTCCGCAGGATGTAGGCTTGATGTGCCGTGTCAGCCGCACCAACCGCAGCAGTACCCAAATGCTTTATGAAGGTTTCTGCGCCCGTAAGATCGAAGTCTTTGTACAGGCGGCGAAAGAGATCATTGAAGATATAGAACACCGTTCAGTGACAGTGAACAGAGTGACATATATGCGTCCTTTGCTCCTGCACGGCAACAGTGTCTGTAAAAGATAAGTCAACCACCAAACAAAAAAAGGAGTCAGATATGAAAAAAAGCCAAAAACGATTCACCCTGATCGAACTTCTGGTAGTTATCGCCATTATCGCCATACTGGCGGCGATATTGCTTCCGGCACTGAACAGCGCCCGTGAGCGGGGCAGAAGTGCCGACTGTATCAGCCGTCACAAACAGCTCTACACCGTGCTGAACAGCTACACTGATGACAACGACGACTGGATAATCAAACACAGCGACAACACCTGGGCATCATCAGAAGGGTTCCTCACCTACTGGGGCGGCAGACTCGGATATCTGGGATACATTGCCGCCGCCGGAGAAACAAATGTTATTGCATTCAAGAAGTCAGCTCAATTCTATTTCACCTGCGACACTGCCGAAGGTCTGGGCAATCAGGTGGGATTTTATAATGTCTATAATGTCCACTACGGCAAAGGCATCAACAGCGCCGTCTGCGGAAAAAAGACCTTTATTGCCCGCAATCAGGGGGTGACTCCGACTAAAGTTCCCTATGTCGCAGAAACGAAATACTGGTACTCATTTTATGAAGAGGCGGATAAAAACCGTCTGACCTTTCTGCACAACAATCAGAACGGGGCGAACTACCTCTTTCTTGACGGACATGTGGATACCGTCAATAAAACAATGGTAATGGCATCGACCTACAAAGATTGGTACTACGGAACCGGCAAAGGTCTTAAATAAGGAGGCAATAACAAATGATGAAAAATTTTGTTTTACTGGCAATAGCAGGAGTTTTTTCTGCGGCATCTGCCGTTGAACTGCCGGTTGACAACAGTTTGATGTACAACAAAAAAGCCGCCGGTTTCGTCGAAGTCAAATTCAACCGCAGTACCCGTCTGGAATCTCTGCGGACACTGAAACCAGCCCGGAACTTCATCAAGCGCATCAGCGCCGCGTATTTCACCTGCGGTCAGTGGAATGTTCACTCGCTCCCGAAAAAATCCGACGGCACCGACCATGTTCCTGCGGGATTCAACAAACTGGAAAAGTTCGACTTCAAAAATCCTGCAACCGCGGTCACTATCCGCAACGAACACTTTCTCATTGAGCGCAAATGCTCGCTCCTGCCGGACAGTGCCATCTTCAAGTACGAAGGAACATGGGAATCTTTGCAGGATAACTATATCGAAAGTTTCTTCATCTCTTTTTCCCCTGAAAAAGAGTTTACAAAAGTTTATCTGCTCCGGGGCAATGAAAAAATCGGAACCACCCGCCGCGACCGTCACAATCCCGTTCAGGGAGACGTGATGATCTGTACCGATGAAAGCGGCAGAAACGGCTTTGCCGTCATCGTCGATCACTCGCTTTACGCCGATAAGAACATGGGCGCATTTTTCCGCTGGAACAGTGTCCACCTGCCCGGATTCTGCAACCGCAACCTGAAAAAAGGTGACAAAATACCGTTGACCGTCTACTTTGCACTTTTCAACGACAGCGATCCGGTCACGGCGGCAAATGAAGCGCGCAAAAAGATTTTCGGTGAGGATATATCCAAATCCGTGCGCCGTCCCGACCCGCGCCCGCAGGTCACGACCGGCAAACGTCTTGCCGCCAATGCTGGAACCGTCTTCTGGCGCATGGCTCCGGAACTGCTCCCGGCGGAGTCTCCGCTGCCGTCAGCGGAATGCGGCAAATGGCAGATTTCCGGTGCCGGCAACGAGTTTATTGCCGAAGAACTGGTAGTTACTCCGGCGAAAAAGCTGAAAAATTTCAAAATCAAACTCAACGACTTTGTTTCCGCCGACGGAAAAAAACTCAGTGCGGATAAATTTGCGGTGGAAAGCATCGTATCCATTCCCCGCAACGCCCCCCTGAACAGCTGTTCAGTATCCGGTGAATATGCCGACCGTCTGCTGCGTACCATTCCTGCGGAACTTGAAGCGAACAAACACAACGGATTTCTTATCAGCGGCAAGATACCTGCCAAAACTCCTGCGGGTATCTATCAGGGCAGTGTGGAAATTTCCGCCGACGGTATGGCGCAGACACTCCCTCTGGCAATCAGGGTCTACGGTTTTACCCTGCCTGAACAAGCGGCATATTACGGAGATTTTCTCATTTCCGGTCCGTATGCGGATAAATTTTCCAAAGACAAAGCCGCGGCAGGGGAGTTCTGCAAAAAAGATGTCGCATTTCTGCGCATTCATCCGGCGCTTTCCTGCGGAGTTTTTTACGACAAAAACGGCAAACTCACCAGCAACGCCGCATGGAATATCAAACAGGAGTTCAAAAAATACAACGGAACCCAGCGTTTCCGTGTGCATGGCAGTTTCCGCTGTACAAAATTCCGCAACCTCAAAGATATGTCACCCGAACTTGATGCGGCAATGAGTATGTTTGCCGATGCAGTGCAGCGGGCGTTTGAACCAGCGGGACTGATCGATAAAGTATTGTGGCAGATCGGCGATGAGTGCCATATCGCCGATAAACTCAAGTCGCAGATACATTACTCCAGAATCAGCAAAAAAGCGGCGCCGAAACTCCGCACCTTTGCCACCATCAACGGTTTCAATCCCAGAATAAAAGAGCTTGTTGAAGTGAGCGATATCATAGCTCCGCACATGGATATATTTTTCAAGTGCATCAAGGACAAAATGGATATCAGCAACAAGGAAATCTGGATTTACGACAACGATTTCATGACCGGCGGCATCCGTCTGAGCAAGGTTCGCGGCGTGGCATGGAAAAGTTTTGACGGTGGAATTTCCGGCTATCACCAGTGGAGCGTCAACGCGTGGGTCAAAGATTGGCGCCCCGGTGATGATTACTCCGGCTGTATCTATTATCCCCCTGAGGACGGTATCGACGCCCTCCCCCAGCGCAGTATGCGTATGGTGAACTTTGCACTCACTGTGGGCGATTACGATTACCTTGTTATCCTCAAAAATCTTATAAAGAAAGCCGGGGATACCGGAACAGCGGCGGCGGCTCAAAAAGAACTTGACCGTATCGTAAAAACTGTCTCGCCCGCATGGCATGAGCAGACCTCTGAATACGGTACGATAGAAAATGCAAAAGCGCAAATCGCCGGCATGATCGAATCCATGTTGAAAGCTGATAAAAAATGATTACTTATGCTGCATCTCTCGGTTCGTTTGACCGGTATTTCAATGAAAAACTGCGTAATGCCTTTGGCATCTGCGATCTGAAAAAGGTGGAAACCCAGCTCTGGGGTGAACTGCCTGACAATGAAGAAAACAACGCCGCTCTTGCACTTTTGCATCAGGCGGTTGCCGACGGGGATATCGTCCCCGTCAGCGCCCACATGCCCTTTTACGGCGGCGGAATGCGCTGGGATCCGTCGGCACTCGAGGAAGATATCCGCAAAGATGTTGTCTCCCGCATGAGCAGACTTATGCTCGACAATCCAGATCTGCTGGGCGGACATGTCACACTTCATGCGAGCAATGAGCCGCCGATGGAAACCCATCCGGCACGCATCATCCAGTGCCGCAGGAGTCTTGAGGAACTTATGCCGGTGGCGGAAAAGCTGGATATATCCATAAATGTGGAGTATCTGCCGCGCACCTGCCTCGGAAACTGTGAGGAGGAACTTGAAGCACTCGTCGACGGATTCCCCGGAAAATATATCGGTATCTGCCTGGATGTGAATCATATCATGCACCGGTACAGAGAACTTCCGGCGATAATCAGACGCCTTGCGCCGCGGTTGAAAAGTTTCCATATCTGCGACTATGACGGAGTTGATGAGATGCACTGGTTCGCCGGTCAGGGAATAATCCGGTGGGATGAGGTAATGGCGGCGATAAAAGAGATTCCGCACGATGTGCTGCTTATCAGCGAAACAATGTACCAGCTTGGAGAGAAAGTGAGTCACGTTGCCGACCCCGTTTTCGCCATCCGCCAGACGGAAGACTCCTTTTATTTTCTTGAAAACTGCAAAGAAATCATGCAGGCAAGAGAGAAATTCCGGAAATCTCTGGCGCAATGAGCCGTTGAACTTTCCGAGATATATTTCAGCAGCTGCGCAGGAAATCAGCGGAAAAAAAAGCAAAAAAGCAGGAAAATCGGAATTAATTTACAGAAAAATTTGAAATTCAACCATTTTGGTGCTATTTTAAATGAATGCCGTTGAAGAATTGTGTTTTCACAGTAGCGCACCCGATCATCGCGCGAAATGAAAGCAATTTCGGCAAACGGAAATCGCAGCGTACTGTTGTGTATGCGGAAAACTTGAAAAGCCGCAAGGTTTTTCAGAGGTGATTTAAGCTGGAGGCAGTGAAAATCATACTTGCCGGAGTGCGAAAAAATGGCAGTTTTCAGCAGAAACATGCAAGTGCGCATTAACACTGACGAAAAGATTTTTTATCAGGTAGAGAAGAAAATGAAAACTTATTTGGCTAAAGTAGGCGAGATCAAGCCGGAGTGCTTGCTTTTCGACGCTTCTGAAATGCCCGTCGGCCGTTTGGCAGTCCGTATTGCCAACGCGCTCCGCGGCAAAGATAAACCGACCTACACTCCGCACATTGATACCGGAGCGTTCGTCATCGTCATCAACGCTTCCAAAGCGGTCTTCACCGGCCACAAGAACGAGCGTAAAGAGTATGTTGACTACTCCGGCTACCGCAGCGGCAGAACTGTCACCACTGCGGAAAAAGTCCGTGAATCCCATCCGGAACGTCTGATCAAAGACGCTGTCTGGGGAATGATGCCTCACGGTCGTCTGGGCCGCGCCCAGTTCGCCAAACTGAAAGTCTATGCCGGCACCGAGCATCCGCACGCTGCCCAGCAGCCCGTTAAAGTCAATTTGGAGAAATAAACCATGGTCAAGAAAAGTGATGTTGTACTGGCTACCGGCCGTCGCAAATGCGCCGTGGCGCGTGTCCGTTTGACTGTCGGCAGCGGAAATGTTGTTGTCAACGGCAAACCGATGGCGGATTACTTCAACAGCGAATCCCTCTGCGGTTTCATCAATCAGGTTTTCACCGTCAGCGGAACCGCCGGCAAATTTGATATTGCCGCGAACTGCGATGGCGGCGGTATGGCTGGTCAGGCAGGAGCGCTCCGTCACGGAATCACCCGTGCGCTGATCAGCTATGATGAAGAACTGCGTGCCGAACTGAAGAAAGCCGGCATGGTTACCCGCGATGCGCGCGTCAAGGAACGTAAAAAATCCGGTCAGCCGGGTGCCCGCCGCCGCTTCCAGTTCTCCAAACGATAAAAATATTTTGGAAATTCCGGGAATTGCCGCTTGACAAAACCCGATTTCCGATGTATATTATAGCATCGTTTAAGAAAGAACGTTGCACCCATAGCTCAATTGGATAGAGCGTCTGGCTACG